>NZ_JARAVL010000037.1:0-99492 GCF_033792725.1 Streptomyces sp. PA03-5A
CAGCACCAACTCGGCCTTCGGCCGTCCCGTCCTCGCCATCCGCCCATCATGACGAACCACCACCGACTTACGCAGCGAAACAACGACTCAGGACACTAGATGTATTGCCCTGTGAGGTTGGGGACGCGGCTGGCGGGTGGTTTGCCGTTCAGCGCGGTGTGTCCGCGGTGGTGATTGTAGGTGTGGAGCCAGCGTGGGAACGCGGCTCGTCGTTCGGTCTCTGAGCGGTAGGGCATCGCGTAGGCCCATTCCTCGAGCAGGGTGCGGTTGAAGCGTTCGACCTTGCCGTTGGTCTGCGGCCGGTAGGGCCGGGTTCGCTTGTGGGCGATCCCGGCCGCCGTCAGGGTGTCGCGCCAGGCGTGGGATCTGTAGCAGGACCCGTTGTCGGTCAGGACGCGCTCGACCGTGATTCCGGCGGCGGTGAAGAACGCCTGGGCCCGGGTCCAGAACGCGGTGGCGGTCTCCTGTTTCTCGTCGGTGAGGATCTCGCTGTAGGCGAGACGGGAGTGGTCGTCGACGGCGGTGTGCAGGTAGCTGTAACCCACCTGTGTGCGGTTCTTGCGTCCTACTGGGCGGCCCAGCACCTTGTGGCCGCCACCGTCGGGGATGTTGCCGAGTTTCTTGATGTCCACGTGAACCAGCTCGCCGGGTCGGTCGCGTTCGTAGCGGCGGATCGGCTGCCCGGTGGCCCGGTCCAGGTGCGCGAGGCGGGCCAGCCCGAACCGGGTCAGGACGCGGTGGACGGTGGAGGGCACCAGGTTCAGCAGGTGCGCGATCCGCGCTGGTCCCCAGCGGCGGGCGAGCCGGACCTTGATGATCCGGCGTTCGGTGCGGGTCGGAAGCCGGCGCGGACTGTGATGCGGACGAGAGGAGCGGTCGGCCATGCCCACCTCGCCCAAGACTCGGTAGCGGTCGGCCCAGCGCTGGGCGGTGGTCGGCGAGACCTGGAAGCGTTCGGCGGCCCGGCGCAGCGGCCAGCCGTCGTCCACGACGCAGCGGGCCAGACGCAGGCGTCCGGTCTCGGTCAGGGGTGCATTACGGTGTGGCACGAGGGCCTTTCTGGTCGCCGGTGCTTCTCTGCACTTCACTCTCACGGGTGACGGCGGTTATGTGGCTCGTCAAAGGACCTCCGAGATGGATGGGATGGGGTCATGGGGCGCGACGGCGCTGGCGACCGCCCGGCAGGTCGCCGAGCGTCGGTAGGATCAGCGCTCTCATTGGGGGTGCGATGCGAACATCAGGGCGGGGCGGCGAGGGGCAGAAGTACACGCTGACCTCGGACGAGGACGACAGCGACTTCTGGGGCTTTGCCCACGAGGCCGAGGGGTTCTTCACGCCTCTGCCGGCTGAGGAGGGGGCTCGCAGAGTGCGCCTCGAAGGTTGCCTCCCGCAGGGTGGCCTACTGAAGAGCGTCGATCATGTCGGTGGTCGTCGTGCCATGGCGGGGAACGCCTGGTTCGATCTCCTCGACGGCGACGGTGCCACCATGGGGTCCTACTTCGTCGGCGAGGTCACCGTCGTCGACGTCAAGCCTTCCGCCCGTGGAGCCGGCCTCGTCGACCTCACGGTGACGCTGTGGTGCGAGAACGCCTTGCCTGGAGCGGAACGAGCGTGGGATCTGCTCCGGACTGGTCGCCTGAACCGCACCGGAATGTGGCACGAACTCGCACCCGCGGACAGACACGCGTGGCTGTCGGTGGCCCTGTGGTCCCGGGAGTACCAACGCCAGGGAAAGCCCGATGCGCCCGCAGGCCAGGCGTTCACCTTGAACGGCCGGCACATCGTCGACAAGGACACCTTCTACTGCGCGATCGGTGAAGCCATCAACGGGCCCGGCGGATACTTCGGCTGGAACCTTGACGCTCTGGACGACTGTCTGAGGGGCGGCTGGGGCACCACCACTCCGTTCACCTTGCACTGGGGTTCCTCGGCCGAGGCCAGGGCACGGTTGGTGGAGCGCGTGCCCGCTGGCGGCGATCGCCAGGTTGCGCTGTTCGACCTGCTCGTGGAGATCTTCGAGGAACGAGGCGTGAGCGTCAGCCTCCGGTAGACCGCCGATGCCCTCGTCCCCGAAGCTGCCTGCTCAGGGACGCGGTTGCCTGACGCGTGCTGCTCAGCGGTCTTCCTCGGCCGGACCGCGGTAGCGCCGGCTTCTTCCTTGGTCTAGTAACGGGCAGCTCTGCTCGTCGGGCTTTTGCTCGATGGCTGCGGGCGGCACCGCAGTCCGCGCGAGATACGGATCTCCCGTCCGCCCAGATGCTCAGCAATACCCGCTCTCCAGTAACTCGGCCACGAAGCCGCTGCTACGACAGTTCTTTCTCGACGAGCCGGAGGTAGCTGAACGGATGCTCTTGCTTTTTCTGCATCACGGGACGAACCTCGCGAGTGGCAATATTGAACCCGACGCTTCCGGCGATACCGGCCGCCCACGCTAGGTCTGGGACGGCCAGGGCTCCCACTACCGCAGTGCTTACCGCCACCGTGGCCGAGATGGACCTGGTGATCCACGCCATGCGACTGCTCTTTACAGCTCCCTGATAGTCCCCGCGTGCCTGGGTCAGTTCGCTGCGCATGCGTTGAAGAACATCGGCCGGGTGTTCCCAGTGCCGGTTGAGCTCACTGAGCATGGCCTGAGTTGCCCTGATCAAACGCTCTCGCTCGGCGGCGTATTTTTCACGGAAGGCCAGAACCTCGGAGGTTGGGGTTCCTGGTGCGGGCATGGGCAGCATGCGGCCAAGTTCCACGCGCCAAGCCGATACAGCGGACCGTGCATGCGGCCTCAGCGAAAGTTCCTCAGCCGTGGACTGATCGGTATAGGGCGTGTAGGAGATACTCGTTGTCGAGCGGGCCACCTCCTGAGCCAACGTGCTGGCCAGGACGAGTAGCGCCTTCTCAGGAACTACGAGGGATCCAAGATGGGGACGCTCAAAGGATCGATGACGTCGAGCCACACCAAGTGCGATAAGCCCCTCTTCGAGACGGAATCCCACCTTTCCCCCGTCGTCAAGGTAGACGGGGCGCCCCCTGTGGGGGCCGAGTGCATGGAGCGAATCGACCATCCCAGGAAAGTCATCGATTTCCCTGTTGGCTAGCAGACTGTAATGACGCTTGAGGTTAATGGGGCGGTAAAATCCCCGGTCCTTGAGATCTTGCAGCGTGCCCATGAGCGTGCGTTCATACGTTTCTTGTCTATCCGATACGATCGAAGCGATGCCGTCCCAGTACAGCAACGCTTCGTGGACCACGTTCACTGGAGGCTTAGCCAAAGGGTAATAGAGAAGGGTAGGCATGATTTCCCCCTGCATGACTCTTGCTGTCGATTTCGCGAAAGAGAATGCGTTCGTTGCGGCGGCGTGGCTGGACTGGCTCAGGCTCGCATGCGATAGGTGCGGTTGTCCGGCCACAGGAGCAGGTCGAGGCCGTACCGGCCGAGAGCCCGCGAGCCGGGCATGGACGGCAGTTCCGTTCGATCATATTCCGGGGGGCGCCGAGGCGTTCGAGGTTCTGGATCGGCCATCGGTCTCTGGAGCGTCATTCGAACCCCTTCGGCCGGCGGCGGGCGGGGATGCCGAGGTGCAGAGTTGGTCGCTGGGCTCGGCGTTGGGTCTCGTCGCGCTTGGCACGGAGGAAGGTGAGGGTGAGGTCGATGCCTCCGATCTCACCGATCCAACCCTTGGCTTCGGCTTGTGCGCGGCGTTGCAGAAGGTCGGCTTCCAGCTCGGTGAGTCGTGCGAGCATCTTGGGGTTGACGTGGAGCATTGGGCAGCGGATGCAGGCGTGTTCGTGTTGGCAGGGGGTGCCGTAAGGGCGTCCGCAGGAGCCGAGCTCGACCTTGCGACGGTCGAAGTGCTCCTCGAACTCGGTCCACTCGTCCGAGGTGGTGTCCCGGTACTCGTCGGTGGGACGGATCTGGCGCCGGTGCTCCAGGTGCTCTTGGTAGTGGCGGATGACGTCTTCGTCGAACACCGCGACGTAGCCGCGAGTGGTCTGGACATTCAGGTGCCCAGCAGGGCCGCGCCGATGTGGATCGGCAGGCCGCTGTTGACGAGTTCGGTGATGAAGATCCGCCGGAAGTCGTGCGGGGTGAACTTCAGCCCCTTGAAGCCGGGGTGCACTTCGGCGAGGGCGAGGCAGCGCCGCTCGATCATCTTCTGGATCGTGCCGACGTTGAAGACCGCGGGAACCGTGCCGTTCTGCCGCTGGAACAGGAACGGCATCGGAGGACTCCAGACCTTGTCGTGCGGGTCGTAGCGGGGCACGAGCGGGATCGGCCGCCCGGTGCGAGCGTGTCGGCGGATGATCGAGGCGATCACGTGGAAGAGCTCGGCGGACATCGGGATCACGCGTTCGCGGTCGGTCTTCGAAGGAGCGATGACCAGCAGCGCGATGACCTCGCCACCAGGTCGCTGATACTGGCGGATGCTCAGGTGAGTGAGCTCGCACAGCTCCTCGACGCGGACCCCGGAGTGCCGCAGCGTCTCCACCGCTGCCCAGTCCCAGAAGGTGGTTTCCTCCTCGGCGGCTACGTGGACCATCTCGCCGCTGTCGTTGTTCCGCAGACGCGGCGGGATAGGTGCTGTGTGACGGCTGAGCTTGCGGTCGGCTTCGCTCAGCACGCGTGTGTAGCTGGTGCCGGCGAACGTGAACGACTCTCCCTCGACCGCTTCCTCAGCGAGTTGCAGAAGCTGACGGAAGTGGTCGTAGCGGGACTCGACATGCTCGACGAGCACCGGCAGCAGAGGCTGACGCTGGCGGGTGCGGTCGGCACTGCGCTCGTTGATCCGCCGACGGCGAGCGCCGAGCCCGTGCAGGTCGGAGGGCGGGACAGGGCAGGGAGCCACCCACGCAGCCCACCGCTCGGGCTCCTGAGCGGCCCAGGTGTGCAGGTCGTAGTAGAAGCTGCGGACGGAGATGACCAGGCTGTCTGCCCCGGCGCGCGGAGCACCGTTGTCCTTGACGGCGATCATCTGCCGCCAGGCGGTGTAGATCTCTGGGGAGATCCGCAGGTCAGCCTGGTCGGGGTTGAGACGTTCGATCTTCTCCCAGAAGTGATGGGCCAGGTGCAGGACCAGGTTCTTCAAGGTGGCGTAGTCGGTGTCCGCGCGGCGCCGAGTGAAGTAGCCGATCAGCAGCCCGCGAACGGCCTGGTTGCGGATCGGGTAGTGATCGACAAGCTCCTCGACGCTCTTCTGGCCCCGCATGAGAGCAGCGCGCATCGTCGCCGGAACGGTCGGTGGAAGGTGGCCCGTGGCGTGGAGCACGTGCCACACGCCTTGGCCACGGAGCCGGTTTCCGGCCTTGTTGCCGGGGTCCACCACCGACCAGGCCCGCCGGTTCTCCTGCGCGAAGTGCAGCAGAGCGGGAGCCGTGACGTCGCTCAGCGTGACCCCCTGGACCGCGAGCAGAACGCACAGGTCGAACAGGGCCTCGGTGCGGTGCGCGTAGGTGTGCTGATGCACCTCGACCTGCTTGGCGAACTCGTCCAGCAGCGGGTCGCTCTGGGCGGAGATGAAGTGGGCTGCGAAGCCGGTCATGTGGTGGCGCCGGAAGGCCACCAGGGACGGCTGGATGACGCGCAGGCAGATCAGGGCTCGCAGGCCGGTGGTGAGTTTGACACTGGGGCTGCGGCGGCACTCCAGGTCGTTGACGTCGGCCAGTCCTTGCCCGACAGGGCTGGCGTCCCACCGTTCCTGCCAGGTCAGGCCGGGGTAACCGGCCAGGTAGTCCAGGAGGAGCCCGGCGGCCTGGCCGCGCTGCTGTCGCGTTGACATACCTCCATCCCAGGTGTCGACGACCAGCTTCGCGATCGACCGCGAACTGCTGCGGGAGAGGTCGCCGAACGGACGGGGTGGCGTGGCGGCTGTGGCCGGCTCGGCTGTCATCGGGCCACCGACGAAGCGGCTGGGGTAGTCCAGGCCCTCGGTGATCGGGCCGTGGCGGCGGCTGATGCCGGTGGTGGGGCTCGCGGCGGTCTTAGGCACCGAACACCGCCGCGATGTCGTCGGCGGCGTAGCCGGTCGGGTAACTCACCTGGGGGCGCGGCTGGTTGTAGTGCTCCAGCAAGGCGTCGAAGATCTCCTCGACCCGCACCGCCAGGTAGCGGCTGGTGGTCTGGATGTTCGCATGGCGCAGCACCGCCTGGACCTCGGGCAGCGTGAGCTTGCCGCCGTTGGCCATCCGGTGGGCCGCGGTGTGGCGCAGGTCGTGAAGCGTCCAGTTCGTGCACAGGTTCTGCTGGGCCCGCTGCACCACCCGACGCATCGCCCAGTAGGTCAGAGGCCGGTCTTCACCGTGCCGAGTGCGCCAGACCGGCTCGCCGACCTCGGGCGTGCCGACGCTGTCCAGGTAGCGGGCGAGGCGGACACATGCCTCCGGCGAGATCGGCACGAGCTCGCGTTCTCGGGTGCCCTTGGTGATGACGTAGAGGCCCGGCTTGGCCCAGTGGATGTCGCCGGTCCCGACACCGAGCAACTCCTCCGCCCGGGCGCCGCTGGAGACGTAGCAGTCGAGCAGGGCTCGATCCCGCTCGCAGCTCATGGCGGCGAACAGCTCGTCCCACAGCGGATCGGGGATGGAGCGCGGAGGCCGGCTGGCAACCTTCTGACGCAGCCTGGCCCGGCCCAACACCGGCTTGGGCGCCAGCGGGCTCAGGTGGCTCAAGGCCCGGCGACGCTGTGACGAGGCGGGCACCGGGTTCGCTACCGGACCTCGTCCGTAGTGCGCATGGAACGTGTAGAAGCCGCTGACCACCGACAGGGCGTGGTTGATGGTCGTCGGTGCGTACCCGGGGCTGAGGTAGGGCTTCCCGGTCCGGGGATTGACCGTTCCCGGAGGCGGCGACTGCGGGTTGCGCCGCCGGCGCTGCGGGTTTGGGGCCGTACGCAGCCAGCCGGTCAGGACGGCCGTCTCCGCCTCGGTCGCCCGTTCCCAGGCCACGTCGAGCAGCCACAGCAGCCGGAACCACCGCAGCATTCCGAACCCGTAGCTACGGGCGGTCAGCGGGCTGCTGTCATTCAGCGCCAGGTCGCGCAGGTACGCGGTGACCGGTTCCACCTCGCGTCCGAGGCCGTTGACAACCATGAAGGGAGGGTGGGCCTCACCGGTTTCCACCACGGCACCAGCACGGGGCAGCTGGGCCCGACCCTCCATCAGTTCGTGACGTAGATCCACTTCGCTCTCCTTGATCGTGATGTCCAACACCGCGATCAACGATGAGAAAAGGTGCAGATAACTGTGCAGATGTCGCAATCCACACCAGGCCAGAAGGCCCTCACCCATTTCAAGATCCCTCAACCGAGACCTGCATCACCCGTCCACAACCTCCCGGGACAGAACACCTAGAGCTGCGGCAGCGGTTCGAAGTCGGGGCTGGTATCGGGCACTGCCATGGAGCGGTAGCGCCTTGCCGAGCCATGCCGCCGCGCCGTGTCTGTCCACGGGCTGATCGGTGATGCCGAGGCATCAACTGCCGGGGCGTCGGTAGGCGCTTTGCGTGTGGGTGGTGGTTGCCTGGGGCTCCGAATGATCGGATTTCAGGTTCGAAGCATACGCAAAATGGTCATATATAGTTTCCCTCTGCTTTACTCGATGTTGGGCGTAAGTCCTCTTCTTGAATGCCCAGTTGGGTGATCGAATTGACGCGCGCGCAACAAAGGTAAAATATCGGCCAGCCCCGAGCTTTACTATCTCTTGCCTTTTGAGGGTTATGTGTGCGGCGCTAGTCCCCTTGGAACTTGGCCGTAGCGCCGCTGGTCAGGCGGGTGCGAGAGGGACTTCGGAAGGTTTCATGGGCCCCGGTGAGAAACCCGTTTCTGCGGCGAGATAGATCTTCCTTCCTGATCCACATGGGGATCTCTTGAAGGAGATGTGAATGGTTTTCTGGTTCAAGGACGGGCCGCCCGGCCCGTTCAGCACCACCTCGCCCGCGGCGAGTAGACGCGTGCGCCGCATAGCGGGGGCTGTGACCCTGATGCTGGCTGTTGAGACGGCCTTGGTGGTGGAGTCCACCGGACAGGCAGTGGCGCTGGCACAGCAAGCGCCCACGGCTACCGCGACAGCCACGGCCGACGGCCCGGCGCAGGCGCAGGACGAGGCGTCGGCGCTGCTGATGGCCCGGCTGCAGGACCGGAAGATCGAGGTTCTGTCGGCGCGGTCGTCGGATTCCACGACGTGGGCGCTGCCGAGCGGTGAGCTGCAGACCGCGGCGTACGCCGGGCCTATCCGGGTCAAGCAGGACGGTAGGTGGCAGGACATTGACACGTCGCTGTCCGACACCGGCGCGTCCTTGACCCCGCAGGCGACGGCCGCGGACATCGCGGTCTCTGACGGCGGTGACACGGCCCTGGCGTCGGTGGCCAAGGGGGACAAGTCCTTCGGCCTGGGTTGGCAGGACAAGCTCCCCACCCCGCAGGTGAAGGACGACACCGCCTCCTATGACCTGGGCGCCGGTCAGACGCTGACGGTGACCGCGCTGCCGCAGGGCTTCTCGCAGAACGTGGTCCTGGACCAGCAGCCGGACGGCCCGGTCTCCTACCGGATCCCACTCGACCTGGACGGCCTGAAGCTGTCCGAGGCCGACTCCGGGCACCTGCTGCTGAAGGACGCCGACGGGAAGCTGGTGGCCGAGGCGCCGGCGCCGATGATGTGGGACTCCAGCAAGAACGAGGTCTCCGGTGAGCCGGAGCACCAGGCCCGGGTTGCCACGAAGATCGAAACCGGCGGCGACGGCCAGCAGACCCTGGTCTTGACACCTGCGGCGGACTTCCTGGCCACCGCGACGTACCCGGTGACGGTCGACCCCACCTCCACGCTGGCTGAGACCACCGACACCTGGATCCAGACCCCGGACTACACCGACTCCCAGGTCTCCTCCACGGAGCTGAAGTCGGGCACCTACGACGCAGGCGGCCACATCGCCCGCTCGTACCTGATGTTCGATGTGGCGAAGTTCAAGGGCAAGCACATCACCGACACCAACCTCGCCCTGTACTCGTACTACGCCTCGACCTGCTCCACGGCAGGTGCGGGAACCCAGGTCCGCCGGATCACGAGCAGCTGGTCGTCCTCGACCGTGACGTGGGGCGCGCAGCCGTCGACCACGACCACGGGCGCGGTGACCAACAAGGCTGCGCTGGGCTGGAGCTCTTCCTGCCCGGCCGGCACGATGAACTTCGACATCGACGCCATCGTGCAGGCCTGGGCCGACGGCTCCGCCAACTACGGCCTGCAGGTCCGCAGCGCGGACGAGACCGACACCCTGACCTGGCGCCGCTTCCGCTCGGCGAACTACAACTCCGGCGTCGACGGAGCCACCGAGCCGCACCTGACGGTCACCTACAACTCCTACGCCACCACAGCCTCGGCCGCGATCCAGCCGAGCGTGGTCAACGCCTACAACGGTTCGCGCTACGTCACCTCGCTGACCCCGACTCTGTCGGCGAAGGTCACCGATGCCGACGGCGGCAACGCCCAGGCCCAGTTCGAGATCACCCCGAACCCGACCAACGCGGACACCACCTACACCTACACCGCGTTTGGCAAGACGGTGACCTCCGGTTCGACCTCCACGTTGGCGATCCCGTCCGCTTCCGCGTTCCCCGCTGGAACGCACCTGCGCTACCGGGTGCGGGCATATGACGGCACCGACTACGGCACCTGGTCCGGCTACACCAACTTCGTGCTGAACACGGCCCTGCCCGTGGCGCCCACCGTGCTGTGCGACACCTACGGCAAGGACACCTGGACGGCGAAGGCTTCAGGGGCGGTGGCCTGCACCCTGGACACCACCTCCACCGACGGCCAGGGCTTCAAGTGGGGCCTGGACGACCCGTCCCTGCCCAAGCGGGTGGACGACACCACCGACGGCACCGGCGGCGACCCGCTGACGGTGTCCATCAGCCCTGCTGACGGCTGGCACACTCTGTACGCCCAGACCGTTGACTCTGGCGGCAACCTCTCCACCGCAGTCACCAAGTACAGCTTCGGCGTCGGCGCCGACGGCGCCGCGCTGCTCACGCCGGGCGACGGCGATTCCAGCGCCCGCCGGGTCAGCCTGACGTCCAAGGGCAAGACCAGCTACACCGGGGTGACCTACCAGTACCGGCGCGGTGAGACCGATGCCTGGCACACCGTCCCGCTGGGCGATGTCACGAAGACCTCCGACGGTTCGGCTGTGGCTGTCTGGCCGGTCACCGTCTCAGGCGGCGCCCCGGCGGGACTGACCTGGAATGTGACGTCGTCGCTGACGCAGGACGGGCCCATCGACATCCGGGCGGCCTTCACCGATGGCACCACCACCGGCTACAGCCAGTCCGTCACGGTCACCGTGGACCGCAACGCCGGCACCGCCCCCAGCGAGGACATCGGCCCGGGCTCGGTGAACACCCTCACCGGTGACTTCACCGTCGCGGCCACGGACGCCTCCGGTTTCGGCCTGTCCGCCTCGCGCACCGCTTCCTCGCGGCGCCCGGCCGCCGGTGCCAGCACCGAGGGCCAGGTAGCCATCTACGGCCCCCAGTGGACCTCCGGCACCACCGCGGAGCTCACCGACTCCGACTGGACCAACGTCCACAAGACCTCGACCACCTCGGTGGCCCTCGCCGACGTCGACGGCCTGGACACCGGCTTCACCGCCACCACCTCCGGCGGCTGGAAGCCCGAGCCCGGCTCCGAGGATCTGACGCTGACCAGCAATGACAGCACCGGAAAGATCAACAATGATCTGACCAAGGTCTCCGACTTCACCCTGAAGGACACTGAGGGCACCACGACCACGTTCGCCCGGGTCGACCCCTCGACCTCCACCTGGGTGGTCTCCAGTACCTACCTGCCGACCGACAACTCCACCACCAAGGTGGTCTCGGAGAAGGTCGTCTCCGGCAGCGTGACGTTGGCCCGTCCGAAGTACCTGATCGCCCCGACCACGGCCGTCTCCGCCGCCACGTGCGAGACCACGCCGTCGACGAAGGGCTGCCGGATGCTGGAGTTCGTCTACGCGACCTCCACCACCGCCACCGCCTCGGCGCTGGGCGACTACACCGGCCGCGTCAAGCAGATCAAGCAGTGGGCCACCGACCCCGGCGCGGCCGCCGCGACGGCCACCGTGGTCGCGCAGTACGCGTACGACGACTCCGGCCGGCTGCGTGAGGAGTGGGACCCGCGGATTACACCTGCGCTGAAGACCGCCTACACCTACGACAGCGCTGACCGCGTCACCACGCTCACCCCGGCCGGCGAACTCCGCTGGACGCTGACCTACAAGGGCGGCACCGGTGAGGACAGCGGCAAGCTGTGGTCTGCGTCCCGGCCGAACCTGAAGGCGGGCAGCAAGTCCGAGACCGACGGCACCACCGCCACCACCAGCGTCGTCTACGACGTGCCGCTGTCCGGGGCCAAGGCACCCAACCAGATGGGCACCTCCGACGTGGCCGCCTGGGGGCAGGTCGACGTGCCAGCCGACGCCACCGCTGTCTTCCCCGCCGACGCCGTTCCGGCCTCGAACACCGGCTCGGACCTGACCGCGGCGGACTACACACGGGCGACCGTCACCTACACCGACGCCTCCGGCCGTGAGGTCAACACCGCCACCCCCGGCGGGCACATCACCACCACCGAGTACGACCAGTTCGGAAACACTGTCCGTGAACTGACCGCGGGCAACCGTGAACTGGCCCTGGCCACCGGGGGCGCGCTCCTGGACGAGCTCGCCGGCCTGGGTATCGATGCCCTGTCAACCGCTGCTCGCGCCGAGCAGCTGTCCACCCGCTCGGTGTACTCCGCCGACGGCCTTCGGCAGCTCGAGGAGACGGGTCCGCTCCACCAGGTCACCCTGACCACGGCGCTGAAGGCAGGCACCGGCGGAACCGACCTGCCGGCCGGCACCGTCTGGCCCGCGCGCTCCCACACCGTGAACACCTACGACGAGGGCCGCCCCACCGACGGCACCGCGACCGTCGCCAACCAGGTCACCACCGTGAAGACCGGCGCGTTCGTGGACGGCTACCCCTCCGATGGCGACGTGCGCACGGCCAAGACGGAGTACGACTGGGTCAAGGGGCTGCCCACCAAGCAGATCACCGACCCCGCAGGACTGGCGCTCACCACGACCACCGCGTATGACGCACAGGGCCGGGTGATCAAGAGCAGTCTGCCCAAGTCCAACGGGACCGACGCCGGGACCACCGTGACCACCTACTGGTCGGCCACTGGCACCGGAGCCTGCAACGGACGGCCCGAATGGGCCGACCAGGTCTGCTCAGTCGGTCCAGCGGGCACCATCACTGGCGGCGGTAGCAACCCCAGCCAGCTCCCCACCACGACCACCGAATACGACCGGTGGGGCAACACCGCCAAGGTCACCGAGACCGCTAACGGCTCGACGCGAACCTCCACCTCGACCTACGACGGTGCTGGCCGCGTCAAGACCGTCAGCGTCACCGGCGTGGGCACGGCGGTACCCGACACCACCACCACGTACGACCCGGACAGTGGCGACGTGGCCACCGTGACCGCAGGCGGCCAGACCGTCAGCCACAGCTACGACCAGCTCGGACGGGAGATCTCCTACAACGACGGCGCCGGCAACACCACAACCACCGCGTATGACGCGCTTGGCCGCGTGGTGAAGACCACCGACTCCGCCCCGTCGACCACCACCTACACCTACGACACGACCAAGGACCCCCGCGGCCTGGAAACCTCCCGCACCGACTCGGTCGCCGGAACCTTCTCGGCGACCTACGACGCGGACGGTGACCTGACCACCCAGGCCCTGCCTGGCGGCTACACCCTCACCCTCGGTCAGGACGAGACCGGCCAGGAGACCTCCCGGGTCTACACCCGCGACAGCGACAATCTCCTCGTTGCCTCCGACACCGCCGACCACTCCGTCCAGAGCCAGGTCGTCGCCGAGACTGGATCCAACGGCCAGACCCGCGACCGCGCCTACGCCTACGACGCCGTAGGCCGTCTGACCCGCGCCGACGACACCGCCCCCGATGGGTCCTGCACCCGACGGGACTACACCTTCGACAACAACACCAACCGCACTGCCCTCGCCGTCGCCACCAGCGACGTCGACACGGCCTGCACCTCCACCGGCGCGACGACCACGTCCTACACCTACGACAGCGCCGACCGGCTCACCGCCGCTGGCACCATCTACGACGCATTCGGCCGCACCACCACCCAGACGTCCGGCGCCACCATCGGCTACTACACCAACGACCTGGTCCGAAACCAGACCTCCGGCACCAGCCGGCAGACCTGGACGCTCGATGCGGCAGGCCGCCTTGCTGCCTGGACCACCGAAACCAACACCAGCGGCACCTGGACCCAGACCGCGTCCAAGACCAACCACTACGGCGGCGAGGGCGACAGCCCCGATTGGACCCAGGAAAGCGCCAGCAGCCTGAGCCGCAACGTCCAGGGCATCAGCGGAGACCTCGACGCCGCCACCAGCGCCACCGGCAATGTCGTCCTCCAGCTGACCGACATCCACGGCGACACCACCGTCCAGCTCCCGCTGGACACCGCGCAAGCACCCGTCGCCCTCGCCTACGACGAATACGGGAACGCCGAAAACGGTACCTTCGCCGGACGCTACGGGTGGCTTGGCAGTAAGCAGCGTTCTAGCGAAACCATCACGGGCACCATCCTCATGGGCGTACGCCTCTACGACCCCACGACTGGACGCTTCATGTCCGTCGACCCAGTACCCGGCGGAAACGCCAACGCCTACGAATACTGCAGCGGCGACCCCGTCAACCGATTGGATCTTGACGGCCGATTCGGATGGGGAAAGTGGTTGGATAGAGCCAGTACCGGCCTCGCTGTCGCGGGAATGTTCGGCTGCGCCGCGTGTGCGGCAATTTCCGCGGGGATTTCCCTGGGGCGCGGAATCTACAAGGTGCGTCACCACGACCGAAGCGGCTGGCTTGACATCGCCGGAAGCGTCACCTTTGGTGCAGGGAAGGGATTTGGTGCGGCCGGCAGGCTGTGGAAGGCTCGCAGGCTTGGCCGCGCACCCAAGGGCATCGCTGGCAGGGGTAGATACTACAAGCGGGCGCGAAGCAGGGCAGCGAAAGCAAGCCGCCGCTATCACCGCCGCTACACTCACCGCGCGGATCGAGTCGACCGCTGGTACGGAGGGGGTTCCTTGGCCTACAGCGCATACGGCGAGTATCACTCCTACCGACAGCAAGGATGGCGACGATGGCTTCGATGAAGCGAAGGGCCAGCGGACCGTTGCGATATACGGAGCACGGCCTGACCTACGTGGTAGCGCTTCTCCTTGCCGGAGGCGATCGAGTGGAAGCCGCCCAGACGGCAGTTGATGGCAGCAAAGCGGTTACTGCTGTCCTCCATCAGCAATCCCGGGCGATCACCAAACGAGACGCGTCGGAGGTCTGGATCCCTGCCGCGGAGACCATGGCGCTCCTCTCATGGTTCTGGTTCGTTATCGTGGCAGCGGCAGCGGTACTGGCCCTGGTTTTTGTGCCGTCCAATCCGGATCCGTCCATTCTGGTCCCGATCGCTCTTGTCCTGGCATTCCCCAGCGCCATGTTCGTCTCCCGGCAGGTCTGCTACCAAGTAATTCGGCGGATCCTGATAAGCGAAAACGTCTCGCGTTCAGCGCTTCTCTGGATTCGGCGTTGGCACAGTGTGCCTGCAGTCTGTGTACTCGCTACGGCGATGTGGGCAGTTTGGATGTTCACTTTCTCCGGTTGATCGGCCGCCCGTAGCGGATCAACCGCAGGTGTGGGGCTTCTCCAATGGAGCCCCACACCCTCCTGGCCAACGAATCTAGGGTGGGTCAGTGATGTTGCGGGCATCGACTACCTGATGGATCTCCAAGACCGCTTCACCCGAGGAAGCGGTTTTGCTGCTTGCCGCCAAGCCCGCGGCGGCGGCGAAGTGAGTGAAATCGGGGCCCGGTCATGGTGTCCCGCCGGTCCGGCACGGGCACTTGCTGGCCCGGCCGTCCTCTCCGGTGACCCAGCCGTAGTCACAGCTCCCGCAGTACGTCACCGGTCCGGCGGGCGCTGCGGGGGCAGCGGGTGGTGACCAGTGCTCCAGGTGCCGTTCCAGGTCCAGCCACGTCGGTTCCCGGGCCATGTCGACGGCCGCTTGCGCCAGGAGCTCTTCCGCCGTTCCGGCGGCCGCCAGTGCTGCGGCGGCGCGGGCCACCCGCTTGTGTCCCAGGACCGGAACCGGGTGCCCCCTGCGGCGCCGGGCCTCCGCCCACGCCTCGGCCACACGATCCCCGGCTGCCTTGGGGTTCACCAGAACGGGCCCTGCTGCCGGCCTACCGGTCCCGCTGGCTCGCGCCCTTTACATCGCGAGCCGGTGAGGACGGCATGGGTACCGCCGAGAGTTCGCGCCTTCCTGGCAGGCTCGCGGTCTCTCTCTCGGGCACCACCGCTGCGGTGCCATTGCGGCACCGCGACCAGCCCGCGAGGCCGCCGGGGAACGCCCCGGCTACCTCCCGCTGTCGGCCGAGGCCGGTCTCCGGGCCCCCGCGCCGCCCCGGCCGGCGAGCTGTCGTGCCAACGCCGTCGTAGGGCCGGCCACCGGTGCGTTCTCCTCGAAGGGCACGGCGAACCTGTCGGGCGGTGGCTCGATGACGGTGGTCACCCGACGAGCTCTGCGGTCTCGCTCCAGTGGCCCACGAGCGCCGCGTAGCGGGCTGACGATCGCAGGAGCTCCTCGTGCGTCCCCATCTGTATCCGGGTGTGGTCCATCACCATGACCACCTCTGCCCGCAGGGCGGAACTGATCCGGTGTGCGATAACGACCAAGGTGCCCTCCCGTCGGGAGAACGCCTCTTCCGCGCGGGCCTCGGCTGCTGGGTCGAGGTGACATGTGGCCTCGTCGAGGATGGTCACGACGGCGTTCGCCAGGAAGGCACGGGTGAGGACGAGAATCTGCCGCTCACCCGCTGACAGGTGCGCCGGGGCGAGGTGGGCGTCGAGGCCCCCGAGCCGGTCGACCAGGGATTCGGCGCCGACTGCACGTACGGCGCCCTCCAGCTCCGCGTCGGTGACGCCCTCGCGGTGGTAGGCCAGATTGGCCCGCACGGAGCCGGTGAACAGGTAGCCCTGCTGCGGCACGAGGTTCACGGACGTCCGCAGCGAGTGCCACTCGAAATCCTCCAGTGGGCGGCCGTCGAGCCGGACCGTTCCGCTGTCCGGGCGGAGCAAACCTGCCAGGAGCCCGCCCAGGGTCGACTTTCCGGTCCCGCTGGGGCCGACCAGGGCGATGTGCCGGCCGAAGGGTATGGCGAGGGAGAGCCCGCTGACCACCGCTCGGGTGGGGCCGTAGGCGAAACCGAGTCCCTCGGTCTTCAGGACAGGTCTGGGGGGGACCGTCTCGCGCCCGGTCGGGATGGTGTCGAGGGGAGGCGGCGTCTCCTGGATGCGGTGCAGATTCACGAAGAGCGGCACCAGGGTGGAGCTGACGGTCTGCGTGAGGGAGCGCAGCAACGGCACCAGGGAACTGAACAGGTAGGTGGCCGCGCCGACGAGGCCGCCTGTCGTCAGTCCCGCCGCCGTCCTGAGCCAGGGTGCGGTCAACAACAGCAACGCCAGCGGCAGGTACCCGCCGACCGCGACCACCACCGCCCGAACGGTACCCGTGCGGCCGATGGCGCGTACTGCGGCAGCCTGATGGTCGATCGCCTCACCCACCTGCGTAGCAGCGCGGGCGGTCGCGCCGCAGGCAAGGACGTCCCGCAGCGCCGTGAGGACGGCCCGGGTCTCGGTCGAAAGCTCCTCACCGGCGACAGCAGCTTCCTGGTGGATCCGTGTCAGCGCCCTGACCTGGCCGATCAGGAGCCCGATGGCGACGACTGTGCAGACCGCGACCGAAGCCATGAATACCGGGGAGAGTACCGCCAGGCCGAACAGCACGCCGGCCACTGAGAAAGCCTGCTGACGCATGGTCAGCAGCGTGTCGCCCGTCAGCACGCGTACGGTCTCCGCCTGGGTCATGATGCGGGCGGCGGCACGGTTTCCGGTACTCAGGTCGGTGCTGCCGGTGCTCTGCAGCGCACTAGCCACGGTTCGCTGGACCAGCCGGTCGCGCAAGGGCTCGACGAGCTCGGCCACATGCCGTGCGATATGTGGTTGGGCTGCGGCGCTGACGGCGTAGGCGAGAGCCACCAGCGACAGCCACGCAAGGCCCACACCTGCTCGGTGACGAAGGAATCCCTGGTCGATGGCGGTGGCCACGCACAGCCCGGAGAGGAGGGTGGGTGTACTGTCCGCGACCGACCACAGAAGCAGCCTGGTCAGTGGCCGCCGGGCGCCCGGCATGTGCAGGGGCAGCAGATCTTTCATGGGGAAGGCTCCCTCGCCGGCATGTGGGTGGCGAATGCCAGGCGGTATGCCTGGTGCTGCCACAGTTCCTGATGGGACCCCAACTCCCGGATCCGTCCCTGGTCCAGCCAGGCCACGAGGTCGGCGCGGGCGGCGGTGGCCGGGCGGCGGGCCACGACGATCCTCGTGGTGCCCGCCAGGCGCTCCTGGATCGCCTGGGTCACTTCCGCTTCCGTGGCGGTGTCCAGACTGGAGGTGGCGTCATCCAGGACGATGGCGTCCCGTCCCTGGAGCAGCGCCCGGGCGATGCCGAGCCGCTGCAGTTCGCCACCGGAGCAGGCGAGGCTGCGCACCGGGGTCTGCAGACCCTCCGGCAACCGATCGACGAAGTCGGAGATCTTGGCGATTCGGCAGGCTTGGGCGACCTCCTTCGCATCTGCGTCCGCCCGGCCGTAGGTAAGTGCCTCCCCCAGGGTGCGACCGACCATGACAGGCTGTTCGAAGGCGAAGGCGACACGTCCGGGGGCTACGGGGGTACCCGCCAGGGCGACGGTCCCGGTTTCGGGAGTGAGCAGTCCGCCGGCGAGCAGGGCGAGCGTGGACTTTCCGGAACCGGAGGCACCGACGATCGCGAGTTCCGAACCAGCCGGCACCCTCAGGTCGCATTCCTGAAGCACGCCGCTGTCGCCGTACCGGAGGCTCACCCGGGACAGCGCGATCTCTGCTCCCCCTACGGCCGGGGCGTACGGCCGGACCGTGGCCTCGGCCACCGCGCGCTTGGCGGGCAGCTCGGCCACCTCGTGCACACGCCGCCATGCGGCGATCATGTGGGCGAAGTGAGTGATGCCGGACAACTGGCTGAGCGACTGCAGTCCATATGCCAGATAGCCGACGGCAGCGACGAGCGTCCCGACGGGGAGCCGCCCCTCGGTCACCTGTGCACCGCACAGGCCGAGCACGGAGAGCTCGGTCAGGCCCGTGAGCAGGTTAATGCGGGTGCCGATCTTGCCGGCGACGGCCCAGTCCCGACGTCCGACAGTGGACAGGTCCTTCAGTGGTTCGGTGATGCGTGCGAGTTCACGCTCCTGTGTGCCGGCCGCATGTATGGTGCCCAACCCGGTGAGGGCATCGTCCAGCGCGCTCACGATCGTCGCCTGGACGCTCTGGTACCGCTCGTAAACGGTGGTGGCACTTTTCGTGCTTCGCCATAGGATGACGGCGGTCGCTGTGGCCCCGGCGGCGTACGCGAGCGCCAGGGTCCAGTCGAGGTACAGCAGGGCGAGCATGGCTCCGAGCGCGCTGAGCGCGGCCATGACGCAGTTGATGAGGGCGAAGCCCATGTCGGAGGCGACGGTGACGTTGCCGGTGATCCGAGCGAGGAGGTCGCCCGTCCTGAACCGCTGAGTGGCGGGCAGGCCCGCGTCGAGGACCTGCTGGATCAGGGAGCGGCGGAGCTGGGCACCGGCTGCGGCCACGGAGGCGTTCTTCGCGCGGCTCGCCACAACAGTGGCCAGCAGGGCCGCAGCCAGGGCTGCGACAGTCCATCCGGTGGTAGCGGCGGCCCGGTGGTCGTCGAACGCTGATTCGATGGCCCGGTCCAGGAGCACCGGCAGTGCGAGAGAGGCGGCCGCGCCTACGCCGCTCGCGGCGAAATAGAGCGTGTGGGGGCGCCACGACGCCCGCATCACGCTGAGGACTGGCTGTATCGAGCGGAACACGGTGCCCTTCCGGTGGCATGCCTGCGGGTTGTGGGCCCGGAAGGGGTCCCACAACCCGCAGGATCGATTCACCCGTCAGACGGGTGGTGTGTTACGGGGCGGTGAAGAAAGTGCCCGGCGTGGTGTTGCGGCCCGTGCACAGGCGCTTGGGGGCGCCGTTGTCCTTGCGCACACGCTGGAGCGCGGCGAGGGTCTTCGTGCCGTTCATGAGGTGTCCTTTCGGATGGTTTCCGGCCGCTGCGTCGACAGCGGCTCGTGAGGGGTCGGACTACCAGGTCCAGTAGCTCTGGACGGAGCCGAAGCGGCAGATCCGCTTGGGGGCGCCGTTGTCCTTGCGCACACGCTGGAGCGCGGCGAGGGTCTTCGTGCCGTTCATGTGTGGTTCACCTCCTTCGGTCATGTCAGGGGGTTGGTGCATCGGCCGGGCGGCCGAAGATCGTGGGACCCTGGGTGCCTTCAGCGGGACGGGGTCCAGGGGTGCGGGCCTCCGTGACGCAGACGCAGGAGGAAGGAGAGCGGTCCCGGCATTCCGGTGCCGTAGTCGAAGCCGGTCTCCAGGCCGTTGTCCGAGGGCAGGAGCCAGAGACCGTCCCTGCGTACATGGCGGACGACGATGGAGTCGGCGCACTCCTGGGCATGTTCGGTGTAGGCCGGGTCACCGGTCGCTTCAGCGAGGTCGAGGAGGAAGTGGCCGTATCCTGCGAGTCCGTGGCAGTGACCGGTCGGCGTGAACGGAATGGACTGCACAACGGCCCGGGCTGCCCCTTCCGCCAGCTCTCGGTAGCGCGGGGTGCCGGTGGCCTGCCAAAGCTGGGTCAGGAAGGTTCCCACGCCGGCCGATCCATGGCACCAATGCTGTCGGACGGCAAGTGGTCGCTGCGGGGTCTCGCTCCAGAATGCGGCTTGTGTGTCCGCGTCGACGACGGCTGCGGCCACCAGCGTTTCGCCACAGGCCTGCGCCAGTTCCCGACAGGCGGATCCCGCTCCTGCCGCGGCTGCCGACAGCAGGAACGACCCGATGCCGGCCGTACCGTGGGCGAATCCGTGGAAGACGCCCCGGTCGACGGGAGTGGGGAACATCTCGCGCACGCGCCAGCCGATGCCGGTTTCGCCGTACGACGCGGCTTCGGCAAGCCCTTCGGCGCACTTCCGCCAACGCTCCCTCAGGGAGGGGTCGCCGGTCAGTCGCCACAGGCGCAGCAGTGCCGTACCAGCACCGGCCAGGCCGTGCATCAGGTCCGGGTTGGGCCACCTGACGGGAAGCCGTAGAGCAAGGGCCGTGGCCCTGGCCGCCGTGAACTCGTCTTCGACGGTGTCGGCCAGTTCGTACGCGGCCCAGCTGATCCCCGCATGGCCGGAGTACAACCCGGGGAGAACCCGGGAGGTGTCCTGGAGCCGACCGTCGAACCAGCGCGTCGCCCGCACGAGGGCACGCCGCCAGCGGGTCTCGTCCAGAGCGAGCTGCTCGCGTAGCCGCCAAGCCTGGACCAGGACTCCCGCGCCGCCGGCCGCTCCGCACTGGAGCGAGCCCGGCAAGGCGTCCGTACCGAAGGACGGCACCGGCCACAGCCATGTCGCATCGTGGTCGAGTGAGTCGACCAAGTGGGTCAAGGTGTCGGCGATCACGCGCTCCTCGGTCGCGGCGGGGCCGCGTACGAGCTCCGGAGCCGGCTCCGGGGCCCGCTTGGCACCGGTCGTCGCCGCGTCGGTCAAGGCCTGAGCGGCGCCGTCCAGCGACAGGCGCTTGTCCGGCTCCCGTTCCATCAAGCCGGTGATCACCGGCGCGAGAACCCGGGCTTCGGGCAACTGATGTGCAGCCTGTGCGAGTCGCTGCGCCACCTGCTCGGCGATCGTGCGGTCGGCCGGAACGTCCTCGGTGGGCCACGGGCCCTCCCGGACGACGAGGAAGAAGATCAATGCCCCGAGTGAGTAGCGGTCCACCGCGGGATCGGCTCGCGGGGCCTGGTCGGATGCGGCAACCCGCTGCTCCGGAGCAGCGAAGAAGGGTGTTCCCAACCGCAGACCGGCTGCTCCTGTTTCCGCCGCGGTCTCCAGGTCTATCAGCCGGAGTCCGCCGTCGGAGGTCAGCATCACGTTCCCCGGCGCCAGGTCGCGCAGTACCACGCCGGAGCGGTGTACAGCGGCAAGCATGTCGACCAGACGTGCGGACAGAGCCGTGCTCGCGTCCGCGCTGCGCAACGCGGGGTGTGCTTCGCGGTCGACCGCGTCCTGGAGGCTGTCACCGACCAGCTCCTCCTGGACGAGGAACAGGTCGTCGTCCACGCCGAACTCGTCCAGGAGACGGGGGACGTACCCGGTCGAAGCCAGCCGCTCCAGCATCCGCGCCTCGTTGCGCAACAGGTCGCGGGCGTCTCCTCCATCTGCCTGGGTGTCGATGTGCGGCCGGGCCTGCTTGATGATGACCCGGTCCCCCGTCTTCTGGTCCACGGCCCGATAGACGCCGCCCTTGCTGGTGTGTCTGAGGGCGTCGGTCACCCGGTAACGATCGGCGAGCACGACGGCTGCCTCGTCGTCCCCGCCTTCCTGGTCGTCCCCAGCGGTCTCCTGCGCCCCGTAGATCCCGGCCGAACGGGTGTCGAACGGATCCACAGCCCACGGCGGAGGGTCGAACCAGGCGTTGCGCTCGTCCGGCACCAGGCTCCCGTCCGGCGCCATGAAGGTGTCGACGTGCAGTCCGGCGTCGTCCAGCACGCGGGTGCCCGCGAAGGTCCCGTACCTGTACTGGACACAGCTGCCCGGCTGATACTGGCGGTCCGTCAGGATGTGCGGTGCGGCGAACTGTTCGGTGGCCGCATGCAGGCGTCGCACCAGTCTGCGGAACTGCCCGTCACTGTCGGGGTACACGGCGAAGAGCTTTCCCGCGGCCGACCGGTCCGCCTGACGGCTGACAGCACGCCGGTAGACCTCCGCGTCCCTGACGAACTTGAACGCGCACTGCTCTTCCACCAGGACGGGCAAGGCCGCGCGCACGATGGAGTCGCAGTCCCCCACAGTGGCCGAGAGATGGATCTTCCAACCCTGGTTGCGCATCCGGTGACCCACGGGCCTGACCTGGAACCAGTGGTCACCCGTGTGGGTCTCCCACCAGGAGGCGTCGTGCTCCGCAAGAAGACCGTTCAGCTCCTCGGCCCAGCGTGTGGACGTCTCGGCTTGGGTCGGCCGGCTCATCGATGGATCCTTGCTCATGACGAAGACGAAGTGGGGACGGGTTCTTTGGCGGCCGCCGTAGCGGTGTGAATGATCCACGCCAGGACGAAGGCTTCGGCACTCCGGGCGCCGTGCCGGTCGGACTGCCCCCCGTGTCCTCCGACGAAGTCGGTGCGCAGGAGGAAGGGGCCGCCGCTGCCGACGGCGCGGAGCCGGGCGATCCATTTGGCCGGTTCCCGCCAGGCGACCCGGGGGTCGTTCAGGGCGGCGACGGAGAGGATGGGTGGGTACGTGAGGTCGGACACGTTCTCGTACGGCGCATAGGACTTGATGCAGTGGTAGGCCTCGGGGTCCGTCAGCGGGTCTCCCCATTCCTCCCACTCGGCGGCAGTCAGCTGCTGGGACGGATCGAGCATCGTGGTCAACGGATCAACGAACGGAGCCTCGGCCACGACGCCTGCGAAGAGCTCCGGCGCGGTGTTGACGACAGCTCCCACAAGCAGCCCGCCCGCGGACCTCCCCCGAGCGATGATGCGGCCCGCGCTGGTCCAGCCCGTATCGATCAGATGTCTGGCGGACGCGAGGAAGTCGTGGAAGGTGTTGGGCTTCCGCAGCCCTCTCCCCTCGTCGTGCCACCGGGGCCCCAGCTCACCGCCGCCCCGAACGTGCGCGAGGGCGAATACGATGCCGCGGTCCAGCAAGGAGAGACGGGACGCCGAGAACCATGGATCCAGGGATGATCCGTAACTCCCGTACCCCACCATCACCAGCGGTGCGGACCCATCCCTCGGCATGCCGGAGCGGCAGACCAGAGAGATGGGCACCTGTGTGCCGTCCGGGGCTGTCGCCCAAGTGCGGTGCTGCTCGTAGCGGGATGGGTCGAACCCACCCGACACGTGGCGCCGACTGACCACCGTGGCCTTGCCCGTCGGGATGTCGTAGGCGAGCAGCGTGTCCGGGGTGGCCAGCGACTGGTATCTCACGCGGTAGGTGCGCGCCCGGTAGTCGAGGTTGAGATCCGGCTCGGCGGTGAACACCGGTTCCGGGAAGACGACATCGTACGGGCTTCCGGCACGGGGGATCACCCGGAAGCCCGGGACCCCCTGTCGGCGGAACTCGAGGACGGCGTGCTCGGCGAACGCGTCGATGCTCACGAAACTGGTGCCCTCACTCGGTTGCGCCAGCCGCTGCAGGTTGGAGGTGTCGGTCTCGGGTGCCCAGTCGAGGACGAAATCGTCCATCCCGGCGTTGTGCAGGACAAGGAACTGGCCGTCCTGGTGCTCCACCTGCATCCGGCAGGCTCCGGCCCGGCCCGTGCCGAAGACGGTCGGCGCCAGAAGCGGATGGTCGGCGGGGAGGTACCGGATCTCACTTGCGTGGGCGGCGTGCGACTCGATCAGCACGTACCTGCCGGAACGGGTGGTGCCCACCGTGACCCAGAATCGCGGGTCGTCCTCCTGGTACACCAAGGCGTCCGGTTCGCCGACGGACACACGATGACGCCAGACCTGGTGGCGGCGGCCAGTGCCGTCGACCTTCACGTAGAAGAGGACACCGCCGTCGCTGGACCACGCGCTTCCGTACGATGTTCCCGGGATCTCGACCGGCAGGTCCTCTCCCGAGGCGAGGTCCTTCACCCGGAGGGTGAAGACCTCATCTCCGAGGTGGTCGACGGAGTAGGCCAGCAGCCTGCCGTCGGGCGTCAGGTCGAAGACACCGATCCCCATGTAGTCGTGGCCGTCGGCTAGCGCGTTGAAGTCGAGGACCATCTGTTCGCCCGGGAGTGGGTTCCCGCTTGCCGGATCAGGGGGAGTGTCCTGGTTCTGAACCGGGAGCCGGCGGTGGACCGGGTATCGGTCCTCCGGCCGGACCCGGTCGAAGTACCAGTAGGAGCCCGTACGCACCGGCGTGGTCGGATCCGCCCGCCGCGCACGCTGCCCGATCTCCGCGAAGATCGACTCGTGCAGGGTGGCCAGATGTTCCGTCGCGCGGTCTGTGCGGTCGTTCTCGGCCCGCAGGTGTCGGAGGGTCACCGGACTGCGGGTGTCGGCGAGCCAGGCGAACTCGTCGACCACGCGATCTCCGTGGTGGGTCCGCACCTGCGGCTCCTGGCCCGTCGTCACGTCGGTGAACGGATCGGACATCTCCTCCTCCTTCCCGCGGTCATTGCATGTTCCCCGGAGCGATTCCGGCAGTGTCTTCGGCTCGCGTCGTCGCTGGAGCAGCCCACGCGACGTCTCTGCGATGCCCAGAACTATGGCAATGGGCGGATCACAGGAACAGTCACGAATGTTCGTGACCAGAGGCGCTTGCGAAGCGTGAGCAAAAAACAAGAGCCGGGGCCGTCGTCCCTCCCCTCACGGGAAGGACAACAACCCCGGCAGTAGCTCCCACGGTCCGGTCGAGGCCGGGCTGGGCGCCCGAGGAGTCGCGAGCCGACAAGAAAGCGCCGGTTGTGTTCCGAACCGGTCCGGGAGGTAATGACCCAAAGGCGGACGGCGGGCTACGCCGCCCGGGTAGCGCGCGTGCACGCCGGATCGTCTCCGGCTTCACTCACCCGCTGTGACAGCAGACGTCACCGGTCGACGTCGTCGCCCGCTGCGAACACCCTCATGCGAGCCTCCACGATCGGCCTGACCGAGCCGAGCGACCAGGCGGAGCCCACCAGCGGCATGCTCGTCCCCCCTGGGCCCCGCACCGCATCACGGGTTCACGATCAGCAGTCCGCGTGTCCCATCCCGAGGGCGAAGACGGTCAGTTGCGTACGGTTTGCCGCTCCGGTCTTCTGACGCAGGCGGCGCATGTACGTGTCCACGGTGTGCAGGCTCAGATTCAGCCGACGGGCGATGACGGCGTAGGTCTCCCCCTGGGCGACGAGATCCAGGACCTCCCTCTCACGCTGCGTGAGCCACGCAGACTCCTTGCCGAGGGGCACCGGCCCTCCGCCCGAGGCCGCAGACACAGTCGACAAATCCATATGTACCTCTCAATCCTGCCTCCGACCACCTCCTCACAGCACGTGTGGGCGATTCCGGTGCTCAGAGTGCTGGCGCGTCGCTGCTGCGCAGATACGCCGTTCTACTATCGTCTTGAACGATCTCTGATCGCACCGCCCGCACGATAGAACTCCTGTGCCTTGATCAGCCCGGTGCGACGCTCGCGGCCTATGCGCCCGCGGAGGACGTGGTCGAGTGATCCGGCTGCCGCGTTGACGGCTTCCTCTCGTCAGCGAGCTTTCGACCCGACGAACGGTCAGGTGGCCCCAGACGGGGCGGAATTGCGCGGCCCGATGCGGGCGCACAGCCCGTGCGGCCAGAACCGGGCGGGCCTGTCCGCGCCCAGGGGACCGCCCCCGACCAGGCGGGGCCGCGGCGGCGAAGGCCGGCGCACGGCAGCTGCTGATCCTGAACAACGGCTACGGTAAGTACGACCCCTGGGCCGACCTGCCCGAAGGCGCCCCGCTCCCGGTGGCCTCGCTCGGCACCGACGACAGCGCGCGGCTGCTGAGCGGCTCCGCAAGCCCGGGACCGCGACGCTGAAGGTGGTCTCGCACCCGTACCCGCGCTACGTCTACGACCTGATCCGCCACCAGGAGGGCTCGGTCCCGAAGGATCCGTCCTACCGGCCCGGCTCCGGAGAGCTTGCGCGCATCGACGAGTCATTCCGCAACACGACACAAACTGAAGCGACTGAAGGTCGCTGTGACGTGTCCGTTTTGGGAGACGGCTTGATGTGTGGCCAAGCAACAGCGGTCGCGGCCCAGGGCACCCTCACCTCATGGGTCACGGCGGGATCCGACATCCGCTGGATCCCGGGCGCGGGCACAGGGGACCTCGGTCAGGGAGGTGTCGCACGCTCGTATGCACCGCGAAGCGTCACCCACGAGATCTGGTTCTCCCCCATCCAGCGCCCCCGTCTGCTCAACGACGGCATCAGTCAGCAGGCGCCCTACCGGATCGGCGATGTCATCAGCACATCCCTGGTGCCAGCTTGGGGCGACTCCGGTGGCCATGCAGGGATCGCCTGGGTCGACGGCGCCACGTCGAAGATCTCGCTGTACCAGGGCGACCAGCTACTCGGCGAGGACTACAACCAGCGCATCGTCACCGTCGAGGAACTGTCGCCGGACCCGCAGCCCTACCGGATCGTGGTAGAGGGTGAGCGGAACATGCCCGACCGCCCGTACTCGACCCGCACCCGCACCCGCACCCGCACCCGCACCCGCACCCGCACCGAGTGGAGCTTCACCTCCGCTACCACGGACTACACCGTCCTGACGCCGCTGCCGCTGGTGCAACTCGACTACGCCGTGGCCACTGACGTGTCCGGCAAGGCCCACCGACGCACCGACCTGGTGGTCACGCCCTCGCACCTAAAGGGCGCGACGGACGCGGGGGTGGTCCGCACGGTGGCCCTCGAAGTCTCCTACGACGACGGCGCCACCTGGCGCAAGACGATACTGCGGCAGTCAAGCAACAGCTGGAAGGCGCAGCTCGACGCACCGTCCAGGGCCCGGTTCGCCAGCCTGCGCACGACGGCGCGGGACACGAAGGGGAACAGCGTCAGCCAGACCCCACATCGTCCACACGTCTGGCCCGCCGCCACGCCCTCTGAAGGGGCGCCCGCCCGATCCCCAAACTTTTTGCGCGACGGACCTGCCCTCCGGCCGCGTAGAGCAGACAACGGATTCATGCACGGAGGGGACTGCACGATGACAGTGCGTGCGCTCATTGGAACACTGAGGGGTGCCAGGGGTACGGCGATCGCGGCGGCGGCGATTGCCGTGCTGACCGCGTCACAAGCGCCAGGGGCGGTCACGGCCGAAGCCGAAGAGCCCGCACGGAAGGCGGCACCCGCCGAGCACGGCCTCAGCGTTTCCGGCGACACCCCGTACCGCACCGAACTTCCACCGCTGCGGACGCGGAAGAAGGGCATGGCACAGGGAGCGACTGGCGGCAATGTGCCTGCGAGTGTGTTCGCCGCGTACCGGCGTGCCGAGGAGGATCTGGCGCGTACCGCGCCGCGCTGCCACCTGCGTTGGCAGTTGTTGGCCGCGATTGGCCAGGTGGAGTCAGGGCAGGCACGGGGCGGCTGGGTGACTCGGGACGGTACCACCGTGACACCCATCCTCGGCCCGCGGCTGACCGGCGGCGCCTTCGCTGTCGTGGCGGATACCGACGGCGGCGCGTACGACGGGGACGCGGTGTACGACCGCGCGGTCGGTCCGATGCAGTTCATCCCGTCCACCTGGGCCCGCTGGGGAGCGGACGGTAACGGCGACGGACGGACGGATCCGAACAATGTTCACGACGCGGCGCTCGCAGCCGGCCGCTACCTGTGCGCGGGCGACCGGGACCTGTCGAACCCGGCCGACCTGGACCGGGCGATACTGGGCTACAACCACTCGGACGCCTATCTGCGCGCCGTCAAGGCGTGGTACGTGTACTACCTGACCGGACACCGCGTGGTGCCGGACGCATCCGCCGGATCCCGGCCAGTCCGGCCGAAGCCGTCCGGCCCGAAGAGGCAGAAGCTTTCGCCGCCGAAGCCGTCGGACGACCGGAAGCCGAGCACTGGTCCTTCGCGCATGCCGTCGACGTCGCCCGCCTCACCCTCCCCCAGGCCTTCCCTCGCGGCCGGGGCGACGCCGCTGGTTCCCGTCCCCGAACTGACCCTCTCGCTGCCTGGGGGCGGCGTGCTGCCTGAGGTTCGCCGCTGACCACTGGCAAGGGCCGGAACGCCATGGGTGTCCGCCTCTCCACAACTGCCACTACTCGGCGGTAATCTCGCCACGTCGGAAGCATGTACCGGCGGGTGAGTGCGAAGGGGCGGCCCCTCATGGCGACGGATATGCCTGCGGACACAGCGGCCGCCGACGAGCGCTGGCAGCGCCTGTGGAGCCATCGTGAGCAGTTGCTCAAGGTGGCCCGGCGGCGATCGGTGAGCCGGGAGGACGCCGAGGACGCCGTTCATGAGGCGATGTTGCGAGCCGCGGAGCGCCCGGACCTCGACGACGAGCGGCTCGGCGCCTGGTTGACGACGGTAACGATGCGGCTGTGCGTTGACCGGCACCGGCAGGTCAACCGCGAGGCCGAGGTGGGCAGCCGCCCCGCACTCATGACACCGGGCCCGGTACCCGTCGAGGAGGCGGTGTGCGACCGGGCCGAGGCGAAGTGGCTGGCGGTGCGCAGCGGCGAATTGCCCGCCCGGCAGGCGGAGGCGCTTCGGCTGAGGTCCGAGGACCTGGACGTGAACCAGGTCGCGGTGCGGATGGGGCTCAGCTACCGGACCGTCGAGTCGCTGCTGGCCCGGGCCCGGCGGACTTTGCGTGCCTCGTTGGCCGGAACGCTCGGGCTGGTGCTGTTCCTGGTCGGGCGCGGACGGTTGCGCGGGGGCGGCAATGCGCAGGCGGTCGCGTTCACTACGACGGCGGCAACCCTGGTGGTGGCGGGGTTCGTGCTGCCGTACGCGCTCGACGCGGGCGGAAACGGGAGTGGTCCGGCGCCGCGGCCGGCCGTGTCCAGCGACCCGCGGCTCCTGCACGGCGAGGTCACGGGCCGGGGGCGCGCCCCCGCAACACCCACCCCGTCGTCGCCGGCGCACGGGCCTTGGGGCCGGACGCCCTCACCCACCGGGGGAACGTTTCTGCCGGTGCCGGTGCCGGTGCCATCCCTGGCGGACGTGTCCGCGTTTCCGCCTTCGGCGCCGCAGGTCCCTCAGGTTCCCGAGGTTCCGAAGGTGCCGGGGCTGCCGACGGCCGTGACGGGCCTGCCGACCGTCGTGCCGGGTCTGCCGACGGGGTCGGTCGCCTCGTCGCTCCCGTCGCTCCCGTCGCTCCCCCCGACCTCGGTCGTACCTCCGCTGTCTGTCTCCAGCCCGGGGACGCCTTCGCTCACGTCGTCGCCGAAGCTGCCGTAGCGCCCCGCACACACGTCCGCAAAAAAATTCTTGGTTCGCCGCGACGGACGCACCTCTCTTCCCCGTAGAGCAGTTGTCGGAACTGCTCCACGGCCGAAGGATGGAACCGGATGGGTGTCGAGATCTGTGTGGAAGGGCTGACCAAGTCCTTCGGCCACCAGGTCATCTGGCAGGACGTCTCGCTGACGCTGCCTGCCGGGGAGGTCTCTGTGATGCTCGGCCCCTCGGGGACGGGCAAGTCGGTGTTCCTCAAGACGCTCGTGGGGCTGCTGAAGCCGGAGCGGGGATCGGTGAAGGTCGCGGGCCGGGACATCACCCGCCTGCGCGAGCGCGACCTGTACGAGGTGCGGAAGCTGTTCGGCGTGCTGTTCCAGGACGGCGCGCTGTTCGGCTCGATGAACCTCTACGACAACATCGCCTTTCCCCTGCGCGAGCACACCCGCACGTCCGAGAGCGAGATCAAGCGGATCGTTCTCGAGAAGATGGACATGGTCGGGTTGATCGGCGCTGAGGGGAAGCTGCCCGGCGAGATCTCCGGCGGCATGCGCAAGCGGGCCGGGCTCGCCCGTGCCCTGGTCCTCGACCCGGAGATCATCCTGTTCGACGAACCGGACTCGGGCCTGGACCCGGTCCGCGTGGCTTACCTCAATCAGCTCATCGTCGACCTCAACGCACAGATCGACGCGACCTTCCTCATCGTCACCCACGACATCGCCTCGGCCCGTCAGGTGCCGGACAACATCGGGCTGCTGTTCCGGCGCGAGCTGGTGATGTTCGGGCCCCGCGAGGAGCTGCTGGCCAGTGACGAGCCCGTCGTACGGCAGTTCCTGAACGGCCGGATGCAGGGGCCGATCGGCATGGCGGAGGAGAAGGACGCGGCCCAGGTCGAGCAGGAGCTGGCCCAGATCGATGAGGGTGTTCGGGCCGATGTGCTGACCCCGCGCCTGCTGCCCAGCCCCGGCATCACCCGCCCGCCCCGCTGGGATGCGATCGCGAGGCGCGAGGCCAAGCTGCACGAGAGGGGGGTGAGGGGCACATGAGACTCTCCCCGACGGGTGTGCTGCGGCACTCGGGCAGCCTCTTCGCGATGGCGCTGGACGTCGTCCGGTCCCTGCCCCGACGGCCCTTCCAGGCGCGGGAGTTCATTCAGCAGGCTTGGTTCGTCGCGAGCGTCACGATCCTGCCGACGGCTTTGGTTTCGATTCCGTTCGGGGCGGTCATCGCGCTGCAGATCGGGAGTCTGACCCGGCAGTTGGGCGCGCAGTCCTTCTCTGGTGCTGCGTCCGTGCTCGCCGTGCTGCGGGAGGCATCGCCGATCGTCACCGCGCTGCTGATCGCGGGCGCGGGCGGCACGGCGATCTGCGCGGACCTCGGGGCGCGCAAGATCCGGGACGAGATCGACGCGATGCAGGTGCTCGGCATCGACCCGATCCACCGGCTCGTCGTACCGCGGGTGCTGGCGTCGATGGTGGTAGCCGTACTGCTCAACGGCCTCGTCTCGGTGGTTGGTGTTGCGGGCGGCTACTTCTTCAACGTCGTTCTCCAACACGGCACGCCCGGCGCATACCTGGCGTCCTTCACCACCCTCGCTCAGCTACCTGACCTGTGGGCGGCGGAGATCAAGGCGCTGGTGTTCGGGGCCATCGCTGCGATCGTCGCCTCGTACAAGGGGCTGACGGCGCAGGGCGGGCCGAAGGGCGTGGGCGATGCCGTCAACCAGTCCGTGGTGATCACTTTCATGTTGCTGTTCGTGACCAACTTCGTGATGACGGCCGTGTACTTCCAAGTCGTCCCGCAGAGGGGTTAGCCGATGAGACCGCAAAACCTCCTCGATCGCCCCTTGCGCTCGCTCGAAGAGCTGGGTGCCCAGCTGTCCTTTTACGGGCGCTCCTTGGCTTGGACGGGCCGCACCCTGCGACGCTACAAGAAGGAGGTCCTGCGGCTCCTTGCCGAGGTGAGCTTCGGGCGCGGCGCGCTCGCCGTCGTCGGCGGCACGGTCGGTGTGATCGCGTTCCTTTCCTTCTTCACCGGCACCGAGGTCGGCCTTCAGGGCTATGCGGCCCTCAACCAGCTCGGCACTTCGAACTTCGTGGCGTTCTTGTCGGCGTACTTCAACACTCGGGAGATCGCCCCGCTGGTGGCCGGACTCGCCCTGTCCGCGACGGTCGGGGCGGGGTTCACCGCGCAGCTGGGTGCGATGCGGATCAGCGAGGAGACCGACGCGCTGGAGGTGATGGGCGTGCCGTCGCTGCCGTTCCTTGTGACGACGCGGATGATCGCCGGCTTCGTCGCGGTGATCCCGCTGTACGTGATCGGGCTGCTGTCCTCGTACCTGGCCGCCCGCACCATCACCACTGGCTACTACGGGCAGTCGACCGGCACGTATGACCACTACTTCCACCAGTACCTGCCGCCCGTCGATGTGTTCTGGTCCTTCGGCAAGGTGATCGTCTTCGCCCTGCTGATCATCCTGGTGCACTGCTACTACGGCTACCACGCGAGTGGCGGACCGGCCGGTGTCGGCGTCGCGGTGGGCCGGGCGGTGCGGACCTCGATCGTCGCCATCAACGTCCTGGACTTCTTCCTGAGCCTGGCGATCTGGGGCGCCAACACGACGGTACGGGTGGCGGGGTGAGAGCGGTGCGCATGCAGAGAATGCGGTTCAGGCTCTACGGCATTGCCTTCCTCGCCGTGCTCGCACTGCTGCTGTCGCTCGCGGTGGCCGTCTACCAGCAGGCGTTCACCTCGGTGGTGCCCATCACCCTGGAGGCCGACACCCTCGGCAACCAGCTCGATGCACGCGCCGACGTCAAGCTGCGCGGGCTGCTGGTCGGCGAGGTGCGCGAGGTGCGTGCCGACGGCGCCAAGGCGACCCTGGACATCGCGCTGAAGCCGCAGTACGTGTCGTACATCCCCTCGAACGTGCACGCGCGGCTGCTGCCCAAGACGCTGTTCGGCGAGAAGTACGTCGACCTGGTCGCTCCTGCCGGCGCTGCGCGCGCGTCGGCTCGGCCCATCCGTGCGGGTGACGTCATCACCCAGGACCGAACGAAGGTCGGCATCGAGGTGCAGCAGTTGATGAACGACCTGCTGCCGCTGCTGCGCACGGTCCGGCCGGGTGAGCTCAACGCCACGCTGTCGGCCTTCGCCACTGCGCTGGAGGGCCGCGGCGACCGGATCGGAGGCAATCTCACCCAGGTCGAGGGCTATCTGCGCCGCCTCAACCCGCACATGCCCTCCCTGAAGGAGGACATCACACGGTTCGCGGACGTCGCCGAGGTGTACGGCGACGCCGCGCCCGACCTGATGCGGATCCTGCGCAACACCGTCACCACCAGCCGGACGATCGTCGAGAAGAGGGAGCAGTTGGTGTCGGCTCTGCGCGCGACCGCCTCCGTGGCGGGCACAGCGAACGACTTCCTGTCCGAGAACGGCGACCGGCTGATCACCCTGGGCCGGGTCTCCCGCCCCACGCTCGAGCTGTTCGCCCGGTACTCCCCCGAGTACCCGTGCCTGTTCCAGGGCCTGGTCCGGCAGGAGAAGGCCTCCGAGGAGGCGTTCCGGGGCGGCGAGATGCGGATCACCCTTGAGGTCGTCCGGCCGCAGGAGGCGTACCGGCCCGGCGAGGAGCCGGCGTACGGCGCCCGGTCCGGCCCGAACTGCCGCGGTCTGCCGCATCCGCAGGTGCCCGGGCCGAAGCCCCATCTCGACGACGGTACGTCGGCCGGAGGTTCCGGCGGCGCACTCCCCGGAGGTGCCGACGTGTCCGCCACCCGTGCCGAGCAGCGGGCCGTGGGCTCGCTCGTGGCCCCCGTCATGGGCGTCCCCGCGGACGAGGTGCCGCCCGTGGCGACCCTACTGTTCGGGCCGCTGGCGCGCGGAACGGCGGTGACTGTCGCATGAGCGGGTCCGGAGCGCGGCAGACCGCCGCCCCGCTGGTCAAGTTCAGCCTCTTCGCGCTGGTCACGATCGCGGCGACGGCGCTCCTCGCCGCCACCATCGTCAACGTCTCCTTCACCCCCAAGGACACCTATCACGCCGTGTTCACCGACGTCACCGGACTGGAGAACGGCGATGACATCCGGGTGGCCGGAGTACGGGTGGGAGAGGTCGAGGGCATCCGGATCAAGGACCGGACGCTGGCGGAGGTCACGTTCACCGTCAGCGCGGACCGGCCGCTGCTCGCCGGGACCCACGCGGTCGTCCGCTACCGCAACCTGGTCGGGCAGCGGTACGTCGCACTCACCGAGGGCACCGGCGACGGCACCGCCCGGCTGCGGCCGGGCGGCACCATCCCGCTGTCCCGGACCGAGCCGGCACTGGACCTCAACGCCCTGCTGAACGGCTTCAAGCCGCTGTTCGCGGCGCTCAGCCCGAACGATGTCAACCAGCTCGCCACCGAGATCGTCCAGACCCTCCAGGGCGAGGGCGGCACGGTGAACAGTCTGCTCACACACACGGCCTCGCTCACCAGCACCCTCGCCGACCGCGACAAGCTGATCGGATCGGTGATCGACAACCTCAACACCGTCCTGGCGACCCTCGACGAGCGCGGCTCCCGCTTCTCCGGGCTGCTGACGCAGCTGCGCCGAGTGGTTGCAGGGCTGTCCGCCGACCGCAAGCCCATCGGGGAGTCGCTGGTGAGCATCGGCGACCTCACGGACGTCACGTCGGAGCTGCTCAAGGACGCGCGTCCACCGCTGAAGGACGACATCGCCCGGCTCGGCGATCTCACCGGAACGCTGAACAAGAACGAGCACACCGTCGAGGGCGTCCTGAAACGGCTGCCGAACAAGCTCGAGAAGCTGACGGGGACGGCCTCGTACGGCTCGTGGTTCAACTTCTACCTCTGCGACTTCGACGGCCGGATCGTGCTGCCGAAGACCAAGCAGGTGATCACCCCGGAGCTGCACGTGGCACGGGCGAGGTGTGGCGGATGAGCCTCCGCATCAGGCGGCGCGATGGCCGCCGCCCCGAGCCGCTGGTGAGGTTCCCGGTCCTGCCACCGAAGCTGCCGAAGCTGCCCAGGCTGCTGCCGAAGCCCAAACCAGGCCAGGGACCCCTCGCGAAGGTGCGCGTCCTACCGCCGAAGCTGCCCAGGATCCGGCTCACGCGCCCACGCCTGAAACCCTTCCACGAGCACAACCCGGTCGTCGTCGGCGCCGTAGGCCTCACCGTCCTCGCGCTACTCACCGTCGCCGCCTTCAACGCCGACAGCCTGCCGCTGATCGGCGGCGGCGACACCTACAGCGCGGCCTTCTCCGAGGCCGGCGGGCTCAAGCCGGACGACGAGGTACGGATCGCCGGGGTCAAGGTCGGCAAGGTCGAGGACGTCGACCTGGACGGCGACCACGTCAAGGTGACCTTCAAAGTGAAGGGCCGGCCGGCGTTCGGCACCGACACGGGGGCGTCGATCCGTGTCAAGACGATCCTCGGCGCGAAGTACCTGGCCCTCTACCCGAAGGGGCCCGGCCAGTTGAAGCCGGGCAGCGAGATCCCGCTTCGGCGGACCGTGTCGGCGTACGACGTCGTCCAGGCCTTCAGCGACCTGACGACCACCGCCGAGAAGGTCGACACGGGCCGGCTCGCGAAGGCACTGGACACGATCGCCGACACCTTCCAGGACTCCCCCGAGGAAGTGCGGGCGTCGATCAAGGGACTGTCGCGGATATCCCGGACCGTCGCCGCCCGTGACAAGGCGATGCGCCAGCTGCTCGACCACGCGAACGGAGTCACCGAGGTGCTGGCCGATCACACGAAGGACGTCTCCGCACTGGTGAAGAACGGCGACGCCCTGTTCAAGGAGATCGACAAGCGGCGCTGGGCGATCCACAAGCTGCTCAAGAGCTCCGCGCTGCTGGGCATCGAGCTGTCCGGCCTGGTCGACGACAACAGCAAGGAGATCGGACCCGCACTGAAGAACCTCAACACCTTCCTGAGGATGCTCGAACGCAACCAGGCGAGCCTCGACCGCAGCGTCCGGCTGCTCGCCCCCTACGTCCGGCTCTTCACCAACACCCTCGGCAACGGCCGCTGGTTCGACTCCTATATCCAGAACATGGTCGCCGCCCCGGTCACGCCACGTACGGGAGGCACCCGATGACCCGCAGACTCCTGGCCCTGTTCACCGCGCTCGCGATCGTCGTCGGCCTCGCCGTCGTCCTCTGGCCGGGCCCCGGCCCCGTCCGCGTCACGGCGTACTTCCCTCGGACTGTCGGCATCTACCCCGGCTCCGACGTCCGCGTCCTCGGTGTCCGCATCGGCGAGGTCAGGAAGATCACGCCGGAGGGCGGCCGGGTACGGGTCGAGCTGGAATACGACAGGGGCCGCAAGGTCCCCGCCAACGCACAGGCCGCCATCGTCAACTCCTCGGTGGTCAGCGACCGTTACGTGCAGCTGCTGCCGGTGTACCGCAAGGGCGCGGTGCTGCGGGACGGAGACGTCATCCCCGAGTCCCGTACGGCTGTTCCCGTCGAGCTGGACCGGATCTTCGACAGCCTGCACACCACCGCCGAGGCGCTCGGCCCGAACGGTGCCAACAACAAGGGTTCGCTGTCCCGGCTGCTCGGGGTGAGCGCGGACAACCTCCAGGGGCAGGGCGCAAGCCTCAACCAGACGGTGCAGGACCTGTCCCAGGCGGTCACCACGCTGTCCGACGGGCGCGGCGACCTGTTCGGGACCGTGCGGAACCTTCAGGTGTTCACGGCCGCGCTGGCGGCGGACGACGCCAGCGTGCGGTCGTTCAACACCGACCTCGCCGACGTGGCCGGGCAGCTCGCCGGGGAGCGTAAGGATCTCGCGGCCGCGCTGAAGTACCTGGCTGCCGCACTCGGCGACGTGTCCGGCTTCGTGAAGGGAAACAAGAAGGCGCTGACCTCGGACGTGCAGGGCCTGGCCGAGGTCACCAAGGTCCTCGTCACCCAACGAGACGCTTTGGAGGAGCTTTTGACCGTCGCGCCCACGGGCCTGTCGAACCTGGAGAACGCCTACAACCCCTCCGCCGGCACTCTCGACACCCGCAACAACGCGCAAACCTCCCAGGACCCGTCGTCCCTTCTCTGCTCGATCTTGAAGACGACCGGCGACGACCATGACAACTGCGAGGGGCTGAAGAAGCTCTTCGCCTCCTTGCCCGAGGTTCCGCCGGTCCCGGCGTCGACGGGCTCGGTCGACAAGACCCTCGGCGGCATTCTGGGGGCACCGGCATGAGCGTGCGGCGCAAGGGGCGGGTGGCCGCCTGGACGGCGGTCTGCTCGCTGCTGCTGACCGGCTGCGAGTTCAACGGCTGGTATGACGTCCCGCTGCCCGGCGGCGCGGCCTCGGACGGTCACGCCTACCACGTCACCGTCGAGTTCCGGGACGTCCTGGACCTCGTGCCGCAGTCGTCGGTCAAGGTCAACAACGTCACCGTCGGCACGGTCGAGAAGGTGGAACTGGACGGCTGGCACGCCCGCGTACGGCTCAGGATCGCCGACTCGGTGAAGCTGCCTGGCAACGCGGTCGCCGATCTGAGGCAGACCAGCATGCTCGGCGAGAAGTACGTCGCCCTGTCCGCACCGGCCGGCACACGCCCCGTCGGACGTCTCCGCGACGGCGACCGCATCCCGCTGTCCCGCAGCGGCCGCAACGCGGAGGTCGAGGAGGTGCTGTCGGCGCTGTCCGCGCTGCTCAACGGCGGCGGGGTGGCGCAGCTCAAGACGATCACCATCGAGTTGAACCAAGCCCTCAACGGCCGCGAGGACCGGGTCCGGTCCCTGCTGAAGCAGCTCGACTTCTTCCTCGGCGGCCTCGACGACCAACGGGCGGACATCGTGCGCGCGCTGCAGGGCGTCGACCGGCTCGCGCAGCGGCTGAAGAAGGAGAAGAAAACGATCGCCTTGGCCGTCGACACCATGCCGCCCGCCCTGAAGGCCCTCGCCGACCAGCGCAAGGACCTGACGAAGATGCTCACCGCCTTGTCCAGGCTCGGCAAGACCGGCACCAAGGTGGTGAACGCCTCCCACGACGACACCGTCACCAACCTGAAGAAGCTCCAGCCCATCCTGCAGGAGCTGAACAAAGCAGGCGACGACCTGCCCAACTCCCTCGAACTCCTCACCACGTACCCGTTCCCGCGCAACGCGACGGACGCCGTCAAGGGCGACTACGTCAACCTGAAGATCACCGCCGACCTCGACCTGGCGGACCTCTACGGCAACGTCACCGGCAAGCCCGGCAAGGGCGGGAAGTCCCCGGCCCCCGGGACACCGCATCTTCCCGGCCACCCCACTCCCATCCCTCTCCCGTCCGTCCCGTCCCTGCCGGGCATCCCGTCCGTGCCCCCTGTGCCCCCTGTGCCCTCCGCGCCCGCCGTGCCCTCGACGCCCTCCCACGGCAGCACCCTGCTCTGCCCGCCGGTGTGCACCGCCGCCTACGGCACCGGGGACGGCGCGCGTCGCTTCCCGCCCGGGGTCGATCCCGCGCTCGCCGAGCTGATGCTGAAGGGGATACAGCCGTGATCACACGTACGGTCAAGGCCCAGTTGCTGGCCTTCGCGACCATCACCGCCCTGGGGGTGGCGTACGTCGGCGCCCGGTACACGGGCCTGGTGGACGACGTCTTGCACCGCGGGTACACCGTGCGCGCCGACTTCGCCGAGTCAGGGGGCGTCTTCCCGGGTGCCGAGGTCACCTACCGGGGAGTGCCGGTGGGCCGCGTGGGCGATCTGCAGCTGACAGGATCCGGGGTCTCGGTGGCGCTGAGGATCGAGGACGGCGCCCCGAGGATCCCGGCCGACACGCTCGCAGTGGTCGCCGCCCGATCGGCGGTGGGTGAGCAGTACGTCGACCTCCAGCCGCGGCGGTCGGGCGGCCCGTACCTCAGGGACGGCAGCCCGATCCCGCGCAGCCGCACCCGGACCCCACTGCCGGTCACCGACCTGGTCCTCAGCCTCGACCGGCTGGTCAACTCGGTCGGCAAGGACGATCTGCGGGTCACCGTCGACGAGCTGGGCAAGGCGTTCTCCGGCACCGGACCGAACCTGAGCCGGCTGGTGGACTCCGGTGACGCGCTGGTGGAGGCGGCGTCCGAGTCGCTCCCCCAGACGGTCTCGCTGATCGAGGACTCGCGGAAGGTACTCAGGACACAGGCCGACCAGGGCTCGGCCATCAAGTCGTTCTCCCGCGATCTCGCCACGCTCACGGGACAGTTGAAGTCGAGCGACGGCGACCTTCGCCGGCTGATCGGCAGCACCGTGCCCGCCGCGCGGCAGGTCGATTCGCTGCTCAAGTCCACGCGACCGCACGTGCCGATCCTGCTGGCCAACCTCATCAGCGGCGGCCAGATCACCGTGGCCCGGTTGCCCGGCGTCGAACAGGCCCTGGTCACGCTCCCACTCACTGTCGCGGGCAGCTACACGGTCATCCCCGGCGACGGCACCACCCACTTCGGGCTGACCGTGAACGCCGACGACCCTCCCGCTTGCACCAAGGGCTACAACACCCAGCGGCGCGACCCAGCCGACACCGGCACGCGCCATGCGAACACCGACGCGCGCTGCGCGCTACCGCGCGGCAGCAAGTCCTCGGTGCGCGGAGCGCAGAACGCGCCCGGCGCCACGACCGGCCCGCACAGCGGTGGCCAGGCCGCGTTCGTGGCCCCGTACGACCCGGAGACCGGCACCGTGACCGGCCCGGACGGAACGCTCCTCGAGATCGGCTCGACGGGCGGGGAACAGGCCGTGTTCGGAAAGGAGTCGTGGCAATGGCTGCTCGTGGGACCGATGGTGTGAGAGGCGGCATGAGGCTGCTGTCTGCGGGGCTCGTCGCTGCGACCGTGTTGACGACCGTGCTGTGTGTCTGGCTGGGCTGGAAGCTGTCCGACCAGCGCGCGGCGGAACAGCGCCGTCAGGACATCTTGGCTGCGGCCCGCCAGTCGGCGCTGAGCTTCACCTCGCTCGACTACCGGCACTACGACCGGGACAGCGCCAATGTGCTGGCGAACGCCACCGGCGAGTTCAAGAAGGAGTTCGCCTCGCAGACCGAACAACTGACGAGGCTGGTTGCACAGAACAAGTCGGTGTCCGACGGACAGGTCCTGGAAGCGGGCATCGTGCGGTACGACGCGCGCTCGGCCCGGGTCCTGGTCGTGGCCGACAGCAAGGTGACCAACACCGCCGCGCCCGAGGGCCAGGCGCGCACCTACCGGCTCCAGCTCGACCTCGCATACGTGGCAGGTCGCTGGTTGACCTCCGACGTCGTGTTCGTGGGCTGACCCTGCCGTGAGACCAACAATGAGGAGAGACACCGTGGCGAACCCGGCCTTCCGCAGCACCCGCGGCACCGGCTCACCGGCCCGCCGCACCATGACCGCGGCCACCCGCGCGGCGGCCAAGCGCGCCGGGCGGCCTGCGCCTCGCGAATGCGGTGGCCACCAGGAAGAGCAGACCCGCTCCGGGCGCACCCTGCTCGTCGATCCGCCGCCGAACGGCTGGGAGGACCCGCCGGAGCCCGAGTCACCCGAGTCGTTCGAGGGGAAGACGGAGGGCGGTGCGTCCCCGCGCAAGGCCGGGCGGGGCATGCTCACCGCGGCGCTGGGCATCGTCCTCGTGGCGGCCCTGGTCGCGGCCGCCGTACTCGGGCGGGAGTACCAGCAGGGGCGGCAGGCGGAGCAGGCCCGCGACGAGGCCCTCGCAGCCGCGCGGAATGCGGCGCCGGTCGTGCTGTCGTACGACTACCGGCACCTGGACCGGGACTTCTCCCGTGCCCGCATCCTGCTGACCGGGCGCTTCCGCGAGCAGTACGGCAAGACCACGAAGGCGGTGGTCGCGCCGACCGCGACGAAGTACCACGGTGTGGTGAAGGCGACCGTGGCCACACCACCCGACGGTGACGCCCCGGCGGTGTCCGTCGTGTCGGCCACACGGGACCGGGCCGTCGTCCTGCTCTTCGTCAACCAGATCACCCGGAGCACTCAGGTCCCGCAGCCGCGGCTGGACATGAACAGGGTGCGCATGACGCTCACCAACACCAACGACGGCTGGAAGGTGAGCGGCGTCGACGCCCTCTGACCAGGCCTCCGTAAGTGCCCTCGCGTGGTCGCGCGGGGGCACTTTTTCGAGGGGAACGGGCGCGGCCGGGCTGGGCCGGCGGGCTTCACTGCGGTCGGGCTGTGGTGGGCCGGGCGACGTTCTTGCCCCCGAGCGATCTGCCTCACCGACTCCGGCCAACCCCCTCAGCACCCGTCCGGCCCGCTTCGAAAAGAGTTCGGTTGCTCGCGACGGACACCGCCTGCCTCCCCGTAGAGCAGATGAAGGCTTCACCCGTACCGCCACCCTTCATCCGACTCGCGAATCCACGAGGTACCTGTGGCTCTCCTCTTCGCACGTCGCCTTCACTTCCACCTGCGGTCGCGGGGGCGTCGCGCCGTCGGGTTGCTGGTGCTCGTCGCCGGAACCCTGCCGGGTGCGCCGGCCGGCGCCGCGACCCCGTCCTCCGGATCGGTCAGCGACACCGCGTTCACGACCACGTGGAGCGCCGGGCCCTTCGCCGTCCCGAATGTCTCCGGCACTGCCGGGACGGTGAGCTGCGGGCATGGGCAACCCTGCGACGACTACGCCCTGAAGGTGTCGGTGCCTGCGGGCTACGACGCCGGTCACAGCCTGCGCATCGACGTCAGATGGCCGGGATCCGCCGCCGACTTCGACCTGTACGTCCTCGATACGGACGACCAAGAGGTGGTGGCCACCTCGGCCTCTTCCAGCGACCCCGAGACCGTGGTGCTCCCGGCGGTGTCGGCGTCATACACCGTGCGCGTGGTGCCGTACGCGCCGCTCGGCAACAGCTTCACCGGCACCGCGAGCCTGATCGCCACTCCGGTCGATCCGCCGCCGAGTACGGCCACGCCGCCGACGTACGCGAACTCCTGGGCACCCGACGGCATCGCGGATGCGCACAACGCCGGTGAACCATCGATCGGCGTCGACCGTGCGAGCGGCGCCGCAATGTTCCAGGCGTACACGTCGACACTCAAGGTCACCTACGACAGTGCCGGTGCCGCCACATGGCAGGACAAGAGCGCGAGCGCGGCCAACGGCTGCCCCCAGGGAAGCACCACCAGCCTCGACCCGATCCTGTTCACCGACCCGGTCACCCACCGCACCTTCGAGTCGCAGCTCGCCGGCAAGACCGCCCTGACCTGCTACACCGACGACGACGGTGACATGTGGACGCCGACGGGCGGCTCGGGCATCAACTCCGGTGTGGACCACCAGAGCATCGGTGGCGGCCCCTTCGCCACGGGCGGTCCAGGCACCGTCACGTCGTACCCGAACGCCGTCTACTACTGTTCCCAGGACATCGCCGACGCCTCTTGCGCGGTCAGTCGGGACGGCGGTCTGACGTACGGTCCCGCCGTTCCGATGTACTCGCTGCTGGACTGCGGCGGCCTGCACGGGCATGTGAAGGTCGCCCCGGACGGCACGGTGTACGTGCCCAACAAGGGCTGCGGTGGCAATCAGGCCGTGGCCGTCTCCGAGGACAACGGGCTGACGTGGACCGTCCGCAAGAACCCGTCCAGCACCCCCGGTGACTCGGACCCGAGCGTGGGAGTCGGGGCCGGCGGAACCGTCTACATGGGCTACCAGAACAGCGACGGCACGCCGCGTATCGCCGTCAGCCACGACAAGGGCAGGACGTGGCTGTACGACCAGAACGTCGGCGCGGCCCTCGGCATCAAGAACATCGTCTTTCCGGCCATGACCGCGGGCGACGACAACCGCGCCGCGTTCGCTTTCCTGGGCACCACCACCGGCGGCAACTATCAGGACGCGGCTAACTTCACGGGCGTCTGGCACCTGTACGTGGCCACCACCTACGACGGCGGCCAGTCCTGGGTGACCGTCGACGCCACCCCCACCGACCCGGTTCAGAAGGGGTCGATCTGCACGGGCGGCACCACGTGCGGCAACGATCGCAATCTCCTGGACTTCATCGACGTCACCACCGACGCCCAGGGTCGCGTGCTCGCCGCCTACGCCGACGGCTGCACCGGCACCTGCGCGACCGGAGGTGCGCAGAACTACGACGCGCTGGCGTCCATCGCCCGCCAGTCTTCAGGCAACACGCTGTACGGCGCGTACGACGCCTTGATCCTCGGCCGCACAAGAAGCCCTAAGGAAACCACTCGATGAAGCCATCGCCCCCGGCTGCCGTACTGGCAGCAGCCGTCCTCAGCCTGGCCGCGGTCACCGGATGCTCAGCGGCGAACAAGCACGCCGAGCCACCGCGGGCGACACCGTACGCGGCGGAGCACGCAACCGATCCGCCGGCCGGGAATGCGGTCGGCTTCGCGCCTGGCGGCTGTCCCACTGCCGCGTCACTGCCGCTCCCCAAGGACTTCCCGGAGAACCTGCCGGTGCCCGACGGCGCGGTCGTGACCTCGGTGGAGCACCGCACCGGCGGCCGGCTCGTCGTCGCCACCGTCATACGGGGCGGCTTCGACACCACGCTGGCGTTCCTGCACAAGCGGCTCCCAAAGGCTGGCTACATCCCCAAGGAGGGCGAAGTGGAGGAGGACGACGCCGAGTCGAACTTCTCCTCCACGAACGTCCGGGGCCGCTGGACCCTGCGGAAGATGTCCGACTGCGAGGGAGGGGTGTACCTGACGTACCTGACGTCTGATGTCTCCTGAAGCCGGCCCCGGCCAAGCCCTCTTCCTGGCCGGTGAAACTGCAAGGGGCCGCCTTTCGCGGCGAGCGGTACCACGTGCGCCGTTGACCGAGGGGTGGTTTCTCGGATTGGAAGACCCCTGGTGAGGGGTGCACGGCGAGTCTGATTGGCCGGCCTGCCGCAGCAGTCGGCCGCGACTGTTGGCGTCCAGGTCTGTGGGCCGGATGACCAGCAGGCGCGAGCCGTGAGCGGGGATCTCTACGTCGCGTCGCGCGTCGTACAGTGCCCGCTGCTCTCCTGCCGAAGGCCGAGCACCGCTACCGCTACCCCGGGCGCAAACGGCTGGATGACCGCAAGGTCCTATGCGGGATCCTGTTCGTGCTGCACACCGGGATCCGGTGGGAGTTCCTGCCCCAGGAGTTGGGCTACGGATCAGGAAGCACCTGCTGGCGCCGACTACGGGAATGGAACGACGCGGGCGTGTGGCAGAAGCTGCACGAACTGCTCCTCGCCGAGTTACGCGCCGCTGACCAGCTCGATCTGTCCCGAGCAGCGGTCGACGGCTCGCACCTGCGGGCCATGACAGGGGGAGCGGCCACCGGCCGCTCCCCGGTGGACCGCGGCAAGACGGGCAGCAAGCACCACGTCATCGTCGACGCCCACGGCATCCCGCTGGCAGCCACCGTGACCGGCGGCAACCGCAACGACGTCACCCAGCTCCTGCCCCTGATCCACGCCGTGCCGCCGATCCGCGGCAAGCGCGGCCGGCCGCGTCGGCGCCCCGGCGTGCTCTACGCCGACCGGGACTACGACCACGACGTCTATCGCCGCCAGGTCCGCGAACTGGGCATTCGCCCGCTCATCGCCCGCCGCGGCACCAAGCACGGCAGCAGACTGGGCAAGAACCGCTGGGTCGTGGAAGCAGCCTTTGCCCTCCTGCACTGGTTCCGCCGACTGCGCATCCGCCGGGAGATCCGCGCCGACATCCACCAAGCCTTCCTCACCCTCGGCTGCGCCATCATCTGCTGGCGACGACTGAAAGCCTTATTTTGATCTGAGTCCTAACTGGCGGTGGAAACGACAAGAGTGGGAGTGGCCTGCAGGGGCGTTGGCACCTCGGCGGGCCCGAGCTGGCATGGGCTATTGCGACACCTCCGTGAGGTAGGCCTCGATGCGCTTGCCGACCGCCGACTCGCCTCCGTGGGCGTCGCGGAGCGCGCGAAGGAGCCGCAGTCCCTCCTCGTCGTGAGGTTCGAAGTCGACGAATGCCTCGACGTCCTCGTAGTGTTCGAGGTCGCCCTGGAGGCTGACTTCGGGGACGGCATCGAGCCCGCCGATCAGGGTGTGGACGACGTTGGCTTGGAACATGGATCCCAACAGCAGCTCGGTGGCGAAGTCGACCAGGTCTCCCCTCGACAGGATGAGGCCCCTGTCCCAGTTCTCCTCGGTGAAGTCCTCCCAGTACGCGTTCAGGCCGGGCCGTATCTCCCCAACGCTCTGGCTGCCCTGACCGCTGAAGATGCCGCCGCCGTCGAAGTCGTAGGAGACCGAGAGGAAGACGCGGCTCGGCTCGATGTCCTTCCTGTCCACGGGGATCACCACACAGTCGCCGTCGACCATGCCGGCCAGGTGCGGCGTGCCGTTGATGTCAAGGCGCAGCGGTATCAGATCGTCGTGTCGACGGAAGCGTGCCCGGCACTGGTCCTCGTAGTCGTCCCAGTCCTGTCCGTACAGGTCCTCCCAGGTGTTCCCCCCGGGGCTGGAGGTGAAGCGGATGGCGTCGGCCACGGCGTGCGGGGTTGTGGTCGTGATGTCCACGGCGGCGGTCGGGGGGACGGCGAGCAGGTCCGGGACCGCGGCGAGGGCGACAGCCAGCGGGTCGGCCCCGGCCTCGACGGCGCCCAGGACGGTGACGGCCTCCGGTGCGGAGTCCTGATCCTTCAGCAGTTCCAGGACCCCGTCGTGGACGCGCAACGCGTACTCTGTCTCCTCGCCCTCGGCGGGTTGCACGTGGACGGTGAGGAACGACTCCAGTGGCATGGTGGAGACGCCGTACTGCCAGTTCTCGCCGAACAGTGAGCCTCCCGCGTAGGTGGCCACGAGCCTGTACTCACCGTCCCACCCCTCCAGCGCCTGTGGCGGCTTCGAGGGAAGGATTCTCGGCCAGGGTCCGCCGTAGTGGCGGACGAGCAGCTCCCTGCGGTCCGAGCAGGCTCCCGCGTAGAAGGCGAGGCTGTGTCCTCGAGCGAGCAGCCGGTCGTTGAACCCCAGCTCTGCGGGATCGCGCTCAAGCGTGGACACCAGCTGGAACTGCCGCGCCCGGCGGGCGTTGAGGCGCTGCACGACCGGCCATGGCACGTCCGCATCCTCGTATCGCAGGGGGAACGCGTCGAAGGCGTCGTCCCCGACTTCGGCGGTGTGCTCCTCGTCCTGCTCGTCCTCGAGGTCGTCGCTGCCGTCGCGGTCGTTTCGGTCGTTTCGGTCGTTTCGGTTGTTTCGGTCGTCGTCCGGCTCGTCGGCGACGCGCACAGGTCGGGGGTTGGGGAACACCGACGTGAGCGTTGCTGAGCGGTACCGGTCGCTGAAGAGCATGGAGCTGGGCCGTTCGAAGCGGTCCACCCGGCGGGCCAGCAGGCGGCCGTCCGCCGTCTGGTAGAAGACCAGGTTGACCTCCTTCTCCAGCCAGCCATGGAAGTCGTCGTAGGTACCGAGGTCGCCGTCATGGGTGATCTCGGCGGTCTCGAACAAGGCCAGGGCCTGGGTCTCGTCGACCGCGGTCAGGCCTTCCACGGCTGTGGCCGCCGCGTCGAGCAGCTCGTTCAGCTTCTCGGAGTACCGGTCGGGGATGGCGACGCCGACGATGTAGCAGTCGTTGCCGAGTCTCCAGGCGGAGGTGAGTTGGTAGTCGGCGTCGGTGAGTACGTTGGCCGCGGCGGCGAAGACTCGGGCGTCGTGATCCGGGTCGGCCCCTGGGACGGTGTCGGAGGGCAGGTCGACGTTGAGCACCTCCACGGTTTCGGCGTTGCCGGGCATCTCCGAGATCACCGCGACCGAGTAGGTGCCGGAGCTCCGGCTGCGCTCCACGAGGGCGTAGGAGAAGGCGGTGTCGTCTTCCGGGGGCATGGGGCCTTCTTCCTTCTCGGGCGCAGGGGTCGGGCAGGGTGAGCCGGTGCGGTTGACGCGTTTCTTCCTCACCTGCAGGTAAGGTCGGATGCGCCTGAGTGCTGGGTCGGAGCTGGCCGGTCTGTCGCTCTGCCAGCGGCCCCCGCAGTCGGGGCAGGCGTACAACTTCGGCTCCGGATGAACCTCGTGGATGGTGACGTGCCGGGCCCGGTTCGACACCGGGCGGTCGCCGAACGCGCGCCACGGGTCCACCCCCGGTGGCGGGTCGGCCTGGAGCGGCGCAGCACAGTGCGGGCATCGAGCATGGGTGGCCACGGGCAGCATGCCTCCGAGGTCTGTGTGGACCCCTCGGCATGAACCCGTGGAGATCCGTGCTTACCGTCCGGCGGATGCCGAACGGTCCTTCTGCTCCTGGGGCACCTCAACGGTGAGGCTGCCAAACGACCCAGGTACTAGACGTTGCCGGTGCTTGGGACAAGACCTCGCCGCTGATGCCGCCGGCACAGCAACACATGTCGGCGGCGTGGTGGCGGCCGCTGGCCAGCCGAACTCGTACGTGGCGAGGTGGTTCCCGCGTCCGACAATTCGCTTGTAGCCGGCTTACGCCTGGCCGGAGCCCAGGGCCGTTTGCGCGTCCTGGCCGCCCCGGCTGCCCTGGGTGCGCCACAAGAGGTGGACGCCGAAGACGCCGTGCAGGGTGTCGGCCGACCAGGCCTCGGCGGGCGGTTCGGACAGGACCAGGTAGAGGCGGTCGACGGGGGCCGGCAGGGTGTGGTTGATCTCCAGGCGACGAGCAGCCCCGGAGCGGAACCTGACCACAGCCGCCACCCGGGAGAACTGAGGGTCGGCGACAGGAGGGGGACGCTGTGCAGCCAAACACCCGGGCGAAACTGATCGGATGCGGCGTCGGGCTGCTGTGGGAGCCCTGGTCTTTCTGCTCTTCAGCGGCGGAGATCCCTACCAACCGCGGGGCCTCAACACCCACATCCAGCCCGGCACACATCACCGACTTCCTGCCGACGGCCAGCCCCCTGCGGGGCACTATCAGTCCCGCTCAGCTCCACAACTCCGGGAGGTCCTCGTGGGTCAGTTGGTTGACGGCAATGTAGTCGTAGCGCTGCGAGGACCGCGTGAAGTCGAGCCGGTACCCGGCACCGTACAGCGCCTCGTCGAATAGCTCGAGGAGGTGGGCGGCATCCCAGGCCGTGACATCCTCGTCTGCATCGTATTGAAGGAATTCTTCGACGAAGACCTCCAATGAGCCGGCCTTCCAGATTTCGTGCCGCGTGCTACCGACCAAGAGATGCCAGCCTTGGACGTCGTCCTGCACGAGAGTGGCGTACGCCCCTTCATCAAGTGATATGTCCCTGCCGATCCGGAAGTCATACGCGAACTCCTCGTAGTATTTTTTTATGACATTGTCGTAGTAGTAGTCCTCCATGCCGTAGTAGTCCTCATATCCCGGAAACTCACCGCGCTCCAACATGTCGCGGCAGTCCCGGATTTCCTCCAGAGTGCAGCCGGAGTCGAACAAGGAATGGTCCCCAAACATGCGGAGCAGGCTGCTGGCGCGCATGTCGGCCGCGATCAATGCCATTCCCTCCGGGGTGACGGGCACCACGGTCCCGTACTGCCGCTGGTAGTACCACCGCAGGTAGTTTTCCGCGCTGGCTGAGCTCGGAGTGTCCTTGGGAACCAGCACCTCTTTCTTGAAGCGGTGCTCGGGACCAGTTGCCCACTGGTCACCGTTCTGCTCCACGATGTGCCCGGCCAGGCCCATACCGGTCCCGCACCGCCACTCGCTCTGGTTCCAGGTCTCCGGGTGGAACGTGATCTCCTCGATCGCCTTGTCCAGCCGGGCCACGTCGTAGGTGTTCTCACTCATCGTTGTCCTCGACCTCGAAGTCCTCGGGCGGGTTGGTTCTCGGCGGCACGTCGGCTTTGACGGTGGGGAGTTGGTGTAGAGGGATTCCAGCTGGGCCTTGTGGTAACGGGCGTTGAAGAGCCAGCCGGAAGGGCGTTCGGCAGACTCGACGGCGCGGGCGAGCAGGCGGTGGTCGGCGGCGCGGTAGAACGCGACGTTCAGTCCGCCACGCAGCCAGTCATTGAGCACGGGGTCGGTGCCCAGGTCACCTTCGGAGGTGGCCTCGGCTGTCGGGAACAGGGTGCGGACGGTGGCGAGGTCGATCTCGGTGTAACCCATGGGGCGTGTCCCGGATTGGTTGTGGTCGTCGTGGCCGAGCGCGAAGACGGATAGGGGCGTGTAGCCGAGGCTCACGCGTCACGACGATGGGGGAATCGCCGACGACGAGGTAGCCGTCGGTGATCGCGAGAAGTCGAGTACTCCGGGCGTCGCCCGGTCCTCGTCGGTCAGGCGGGACTGCCACAACTCCAGCGGGGCACCCGGTGTGCCGGGTGCCCCGGAAGTTCCGTCTCAGGTGTGTTTGCCGAGCACACCCAGAGCCGAGTGGAGCACTGGTTCGATCCGCAGGCGGGCACCGTCCCTGTCCAGCACCTGCATGGCCTCCAGGCAGGCGACCAGGGTGCGGACCCCGTCCGAGGCGAAATCCGCGAGTTCCAGAGCGGCCCGGTAATCGTCCTCGGAATTCCAGGCGAGGCCGAGGTGCTCAATCAGAGCGGTGTACGCCGCATGGAGCTCGTCGTTCTCCAACAGCCCCACAGCGTCGACCAATTCCTCAGCGCCAGTCGGCTGATTCAACCACTGCTCGAGGCCGCGCAGTGCCCGGTCCTGGTTCTCGTGCTCCCGGTACAGTTCCGTGACCTTGTCCAGGAGGAACGGCCAGCCACCGGTGGCGGCGGTCAGACGGTCGAGGCGCTCATCGGTCGCGAACAAGGTGTGCTGTTGAGTCCAGTCCCGCATCCCGCGCCTGTCGTATCGACGCAGCGGCACGGCCAAGTCCCGCAGATCCGCACTCACGTCGGCCAGCAGATCGTGCCAGAAGCCGATCTGGCCGGCACCGGACACCAGAACCACCGACCGGGTGGTTTCCTCCGCGGCCGGAACGTCGGTCATTGCCTGATCCAGCGACTCCCGGCAGGCCTTCGCGGTCTTGGTGGTGAGATCGCTGATCAAGAGGCGCCGCTCGCCCGCTCGGCCGGCCACGAGCTCCGTTCGGAACACACGCCCTCTGCCAATGGCTGGCATTGTCCAGCCGGCGACGCGCCCAATCTCGTCGCGCAGCGTGCGTTCGGCGTCCTTGATTCCGGTGGCCCTGGTCCCCAGTACGACCCGCACCTGGTTGCCCCCACCGCCGAGGAGGTAGTCGATCTGGTTGCGGGTCAAGGGAGCCGAGCGGTGGTCCGACAGGACGGGACGGTTCTCCAGAAAGACCGTCTCCTCCAAGCGACACTCGCGTTCGGCATTCCAAAGCCGGTTATCAATGTCCTGGGCGGTGCCGATCATGCGAAGCGCATTGGGGCCGCGCAGGTGCCACCCGCGTCCGTCCTGGTTGGGAGCCAGAACGCCCAGCCCGACCATCTCCTCCAGGTACGCCCGGAAGCTCTCACTGTCCAGATCCCCGAACCCTCGGGACCACCATCCTGCGCATTCTTCGCGCAGTTCGCGGTCGCTGAGTCGGGACTCGAGTCCGTGGTCCCGTGCGTGCTCGGCGAGGACGTCGGCGATGACACGGTAACGGTCGTCCAGGTCCAGGGTGTCCTTGAAGGCTGCCTTGATGTCCGAGCGCAGCGAGTTGTCCCGCTCGACTGCTTCCACATCGGCGGTCTCGATCGCATAGGGCGGCCTGCTGCCCGGCTGGCGACTCCGCCTCTCCTGCATGATCTGGACCATGCGGCTGCCGAAAATCTGCAGGAGGAACGGTTGGTACGAGCAGAAACCCAGCACCCTGTTGACGAGGTCTACGTCTTCGAACTCGAAGCCGAGCGCACTCATCGGTTGGACGATCAGATCGGCCGCGAACTGCGGCGTCAGCGGCCCCACGACCGTCGGCGTCTGAGCAAGGTGGCTGAACGGGCCGTTGCGGGCGATGCGGGTAAAGCGCTGCACAGAGTGCAGGCCGGCGAAGACCACCTTGGCCCGCCCGTGCGCCGAGTCCCCGCCGAGCCCGCGGAGACGGCGTGTTTCGGTGCACTCAGGGGCGTCCGCCTCGAAGAACCGGTCGCACTCGTCGAGGAGGACGAGCAGGCGGCGCTCCTGGTTCTCGGCCAGCCAACCGGCGACGCCGTGCGTGACGTACTCCCAAGCCTCCAGATGCGCGTCCCTGCGCCTGCGAGGCTCCAGAACACCCGCCCTGGTCAGTTCCTGCTCCAGGGTGGGCCAGATCGCCGCGGCGCCCAGCGCCGTCCCCCGGCTGATCCCGATCTTGTCCAGGTTGACATAAAGCTTGCGGTACACACCCGGACGCTGTTCCTCGAACCGGTCCCCGGCGTCGGCGAGCAGCGCGGACTTGCCGAGCCCCCGCCCGCCATAGAGGATCTGCGTGCCGTCCGGGTCGAGGATGCTCTTGCGCTCGCGGTCGCGGCCGTAGAACATCTCGTAGCCGATCCTGCCACGCTTCTCCTTGATGTACGGGTTGACCTCCGAGAACGCCAGGAGGGTCTCGGTCGCGGCGTCCACGCGCCGGTTGCCGTGCGCTGCCAGGTAGGCAAGTGCCGCATCGTCCACGACCATCACCGGCTTACCTCCCTGGGGAGAGCAGGCGAGTTCGGCGCGGTTCTTCGCGTCCAGGGTACCGAAGTGCACAACGAGCAGGCTGGACTCACCGGGTGACTGGAGGATGCGGCTCAGCACCAGCTTGGCCGGCGGACGTCCCCAGATCAGCAGCGCCCGCAGCTTGCGGCCGTTTTCCATGATCTGGGAGCCGAAGGCGGGCGCCCAGGCGCGCCCGGTGACCTGGAGTTCCGAGAGTTCGAAGAAGCGGTAGTCCTTGCCGCGCGGCAGGTCGTCGAGCGGGCGTGCCTTCGGGGCCTCGAAGCCCAGCAGGGAGAGTGCTGGGTTCAGGTCGGATCGAACGCTGATGTTGTTGCGATCCTTCGTCCCGGACAGCTTCAGCCATCCCTCCAAAGCCGCTGCCACCCGTTCGGCCTCCTGCGTCGACAGACCGGAGTAGTCGAGGGCAGGAAGACCGGCGTGCTGGGCGCGGTCGCGTACGGCCGCGATGAGGTCCTCAGTGATCCCGTCGGGCAAGGCGTCCGGCACCGTAGGGAAGAAGACTTCCAGATGTGTCTCCTGGGACCTGATTTCCGGGACCTTCTCGCCCAGTTCCAGGAAGTAGATGAGTTCCGCGGCGGTGGCCAGGTTGTCGGTGTCCAGGAAGCGGCGAACGCGGTTAAGGTCCGCCTGCCCGACGTCGCGGAGATCGTCCAGCTTGGCCTGCAGCCGGCCGACGGCCTCTTCGCGGTAGCGCGGAAGAAGCTGTGCCACCCGGTCCAGGTTGCGTCGGATCACCGCCGGTTCCCGGGGCTGGTCCTCGTCGGTGCGTGGTTCGGCATCGGCCAGCAGGCCCTGCAGTTGGATGTCCTGCTCGACCGTGAGCGCGCCCTCGGCTTGTGCCCGGCCGAGTTCGGTGGTGAGCTTTGCTGCCTGCTGATGCCTGGCCTCGCTTTGCTTTCGCTCCTCGCTCTCGAGCTGGGACAGCCGGTCTGCGGACAAGTGCAGGCTCTCAGCCGCGGGCAACAGTCCATGCTCCGCAAGTCGGGCGATGGTTTGCACTGCGGTGAAACCGTCGCCCTTCACCTGGAATGAGACGGCGTGGTCCCACGGCAGGTCCACGGCACGGAGGTAGTCATCCAGAGCAAGGTCCTGATCCGATGTGGTCCGCACCTTGTACAGTTCGACATCCAGGAGATCCGCAACGTCTCCTTCGAACCCGGCTCCTCGCGGCCTGCGCCCCTGTTCGAGCTCGTTGAAGACCGCATCCAGGATGTAGCGGGCCGCGACGGCGGCAGCTGCCGTCAGCGGCGCGGCGCGACGGCCCGCGGCGTTGAGGTCGCGAACGACTCGCCCACGCAGCTCAAGCATGTTGTTGCGAAGCGATGCAACCGCGTCGAAGGCCCAGGCATTGTCTTCCGTTCGGCTGGCACCGGTGTCCTGCAACGCGAAGCGCCAGCCTTGGATCCCGGCGCGCACTCGCTCCACGAAGTGGCGCACGTCGTTGCGCCCCGCGCCCTGGATGACCCGGCCACCGGTGCTGCGGAACTCAGCATCCTGCTGGTGGATGAGCGACTCGATCTCGTTTCTTCGCCCGAGCTGGTCGACGAGTTTCTCGGCCTGCGCCGGCGCCGAAGGTGAACCGTCGACGATCGCAGTGAGCACCGAACCGAGCACTCCTGTCGGCTTCAGCCAGCCCTTCGCCATCTGCGTCGCCCGGCTGAACCGCATGCGCGGCGGGATCAGGAGCGAGCTGCACAGGTCCACGGCCGCGCGCAGTCGTTCCTCGTTCTCCGACACGTCAGCGACTACAGCGCTGGGCGGTGCCATCAGCAGGGCGGTGGTGAGCGTGGTCTCCGCAACGTGTGTTGCCATCTCGGCAAGGGCACCGGGCAACCGGTGGGCGAGGTCCTTGAGCTGCGCGCCGACAACCACGTCGCCGGTGACGAGGGCCGTTCGCACCAGGGCGGCCATGAACAGCAGGGGGGCGCCGTCGGTGTCCGCTCCGGCGGCGACGTCCGCGGAGCGCAATTCTTCAACCGCGGCCACCGCGGCGTTGTCGGACGGGGTCCGCAACGCGATGGCGTGGGCGGCCAGCCGGAAGATGGCCGCCTCGCTGGCGGGCCTGCCAGCCGCAGCCGACAAGCGCGCGGCCAGGCCGAAGCGTCGTTCCGTCACCAGTCGTCCGAGTGCCGGCTCGATCTCGCGGGCCGCATCCTCGATCGGGTGGTCCGGGGTGGTGTCTGTTTCGACGGTGGCGCCCTCGAAGACCGCCACGGGCTCGTCATTGGCCGGGCGGTTCGCGACGGCCGACTCGTCGGTGCTCTGGTCGGCAGCACTGTGCTCGGCACCGTACGCATCACTGGTGGTCGCGTCTGTGATCGGCTCCGCCTCCATGGCGGCTGCAGTCAACGACTGAGCCGTGTCGATGCCACTCTCGCCCCCTGTCTCGCCGCTCGGCGGGCCCTGTGGGTCCGGCTCAGCGGCTGTTTCCGGTGCCCCGGCGACGAGGATCTGCCGATGCAGGACCGCGACTGCGGCCAGTGCGGGTAGCGCGTGGGCCAGCCGCTGCTGTAGGTCCAGGATGAGGGCTTCGGAGCCGTACTCATCACGTACGTGGACGATTTCGGTCACCAGTGCCAGAGCCCGAGCCTCCTCCTTTTCGGCTTCATCCCACGTCGGACGCGCCAGGAGTTCGCGGGCCCCGCTGATCACGCCGTCCAGCGCGCTCGCGGCCGGGCTCCCGGGCAGACAGGTGAGGGTGAGCAGGACCTGGAGTGACGCGCGCGTGGTGTCGTCCCGCTGGGCGGCGGCACGGTGGGTCTCGACCGCGTCGGCGATCTCGGTCAGGCGGTCTGGTACGGGTGGCGCTCCAACAGCAGCGAGGGCTTGCCGCATCCGTTCGAACACCGGGAAGACAGCTTCGATGGTGCCCAGGTCTGCCGGCTCCGGCCGGGCACCGTCGGCCAGGACGCTGCTGACGCGGTCGGCGCACTCCTGCGCCTGCTGGACAGCCGCCGCCAATTGACGGTACAGAGAGGCGAGTTCTCCGGAATCCACCTCCCGAGTCGGCGAGGAGGACGAGGCGAGTGAAGCACCTTCCGCTATCGGGGGCTCCGCTGGTGCGGCGGTCGGCCTCTCCTCGGAAGCTTCGGGTATGACGGTCTCTGGGGATACGACAGCGTCGGCTCCATTGTTCGCGTCTCCGCCTTCGTTCTGCCCAGGCGACCAGCCGAGTTCGGTTGCGGCGTCAAGCAGCCGCTGCGCTGCAAGGCGTGCGCTCTCCAGTGCGGCTTCCTCCGCCTTCCAGCCGAACCAGCCTCGGCCGGCGGCCCAGAGCACAACGCGCGCATCGAGCGCTGAGACGCCCAGTTGCGAGAAGAACGCGAGGCGGAGCAGTGTGTCGTTCCACCGGGCAATCATGGTCCGAGCTGCGGTTGACACGCCATCGCCCGGCAAGGCTTCCGCAAGAACGTCTCGCCAGATCCGCTCTGTGAGATGACTCGCGCCATGCCGTTGGTCTGTCGCCAACTCCAGCCTTTGCAAGCGGAGAAGCACCTGCTCGCTCAGTGCCCGGCCGACCCTGCGCGGCGCCATCTTCTGAAACCGCAGGCCGCGCATGACGGCCAACCGGTCCCTCATCTCCAGCGAATTGAGGGCCGTCTCCACATCGTCCGCGCCGAGTTCCGCGAGAGTGTGCTCCAGCCCCGGTCCCAGTGCCGTGAGCGCGGTGGCAAGATCGTCGAAGAGCTCCTTCGGTAGATCAGGGGGTGCCCAGGGATGGCCCTTGCGGATGCGATAGTGCACGGTCATGGCGAGCGGTCCTTGCCTAGGTGTGGATCTACTAGCTCCGGCATCCCGCCGCAGCGAGCGCGGGATCCGGGAAACGGCGGGCTTCAGCGGCTCCGTTCATGTGCTGTGACGAACGTGAAGCCGTACGGCAGTTCGCTGCCGTCGGCCTTGCCCAGTTGACGGCAGTACTGGCGGTACGCGACTCTCTGCGTCTCGCTCGGTACGCTGCCGGGCGGCAGGCGACGGAGGAAGCCGTCGACGAAGTAGGCGGTGCCGAGAGCCGCCGATGCGGTGCCCGGTCCCTTTCGCCACTGGGGAGCTGGTCGGGGGCAGGGGTCGTAGCCGATGAGCGGTATTTCGGGTTCGGTGGCCCGCGCCGGATAGTGAGGGTGTCCGGACTCGTCACGGCTGCCGGTCTCGACGTACAGCTTCTTCTCGGCGACGAGCTCGTCCACGGCCTGGTCCAGCGCCGCGAGCTGCGCTGCTGCCGGTGCCGACCGGTAGACTGTTTCCGGCAGCTTCACACGGTCGAGCAGGGCGTGCCCGTCGTCGGTCAGCAGTCCGCAACGGCGCACGGCGCGCAGGACGAGGTGCCTGGCATCGAGCCCGGTCGGCGAGTCGAAGCCGCGTTCGCTGCCAGGTGCGCTCTCCCGGGTGAGGATCCGCGGGTCGTAGGCGTGGGCGATCAGTTGTCCATCCACCTCGACCGCCTCCTCGAGTTCGGTGGTGGAAAGACGGAATACCGTTCCTCCGCGCGGCCACTGAACGGTGATCCGCAACCCCGGGAAGAAGTCGATGGGCCACTCGACACCGGTCAGCTCACCGGCGTCCGTGCTGGTGTCCAGCCATACGTCCTGCACACGCTCCGAATCCTCGAGCTCGACGCCGGGATGGTCCAGTTCCACGCGTACCGGCACGGCCCCTTCGGCAAGGTGGCAGAGCGCTTCACGCACAAGGGGCCGCAGTGGGAAGCGTCCCTCCGTCAGATGGGACAGGCGCAGAGGGACCCGCCAGGTGACCTCGCTGTCGGAGAACCGCAAGTCGTAGGCGTATCCCAGCCTGTCCTCAGCGCGTATCGGGGTGTCCTCCGGCTCCGCCGGGTCGAGGCGGTCCTCGTCTGCTGCCTTGTGCTCTGCCGGAGCTGTCGACACAGGGGGCTGAGTCGGCTTGTCGAAGCCACGCAGTGTGCTCAGCCAGCCTTGCCCCGTGGCCGTCAGTGGATCCCGTGAGGACTCCTCGGATCCGGGGAAGTGGGAGCGCCAGATGCCGCCGTATCCGAAGGCCTCGTCCAGTGAGACGCGGACGTTGGGGTCTGTGAACTGTCCGCCTTCGGTGTCCTTGACACTGTCCGCCAGGACGAGGTTGGCGCGGCACACGGACACGGCGTACTCGGTCTCGGCCAGGAGTTCGCCGGCTCCGTGTACGGCAGCGAGCCAGGGTGCCACGGCGGTGTAGACGGTCCGCGACGTTTCGGCCAGGCCGTGACGGCGTCGACCGCTCGGGACCGCGCTTCGGACCAGGGAATTAGCCAGATCCTCCAGGTCGGAGCTACCGAGCGGACCGTTATGTGCCAGGCCTTGCCCGATTCTGGATCTTGTGAGGGCGTAGGAGTCCCACACTCGGAGTTCGTCACTGGTAGCGAGGGCGTGCTTGACCGTGGCGAGGAGCCCCGTGAGCGCTGCCCGCAGGTGCGGCTGGTCTCGGCCACCGGCCAGGTGGGCGAGCGGGCTGGGCACAGCGGGGTGGAGCAAGACGTCGGGTTGCCTGTCCAGAAGGTACTCGACGTAAGCAGCGTCCGCGGGGCGGCGCGCCTCGGCGACGGAGGCGTAGTGAGCGTTCACCACGACATGCCCGTTGGCGTCCAGCCATTTCTGCCGGTCCCGCAGCCGCTTGAGTTGCCGCTCGTCGGGTTGGAGCGCGGAGCCGAACGCGGAGAAATCCGGTACCAGCAGTTCCTGCCGTTCGGCCGTGCCGCCGGGTCGGGATGCGCCGGGGCCGACCGCATCGGCGGGCGCGCCGGAGGTCCAGGCGGGGACTTCGGGCTCCTGGGTCGAGCCGAGCGGGTGGCCTTCCTTGTAGATGATCTCGGCGTACAGCAGCTTCTCGGAGGCACCCGTTCCGATACGAACCAACGCTCCGACGGGCAGGGCTGGAACGTCGTGTCCCAGCGTGAGGGTCGGGAAGGCATCGAGGTCGAAGGCGCCGTTCCCGTAGCCGTCGCCATCGGTGTCGAAGCCGAAGTACGCGGCGTTGAAGGCGGCGGTGGTGTGCACGGGACCACGGCGGACCGCGATCACGGCCTCCAGGTAGCGTCGGAGTCTGGCCATGTCCTGCGGGGGTGTGTGGCGCGGTCCTCGTGCCATAGCCGGCGTGAGGAGAGGCGCGTCCTCGTAGGGACGCCAGACGTCCTCGTCAGTCTCCCGGATGGTGGTCATTCGTTCCTCCCTCCGATTCCCGTGGTTCTCCCTGGACCCGAAGCGCGCACGGCGCGCCACCGGCCCTTCTCTGTCTCGACGACAGCCCCGATGTGTGCCAGTCGCTCCAGGCTGTTCTCCACCTCCGCGTAGGGCAGGTCCGCTCTGCCGCCGAAGTGGCGGCTCTCTGTAAGGGCGCCAGGCAGGCGGATCATGCGGCGGCTGGACGGGTTGAAGGCGGACTCGTCGCCGCGCAGCGCGCTCCACAGCCGCCGCGGGTGCAGGCCCTCCGGCTGGAGCATGAGCAGCCGGTGTGCCTGCCGGTCGACGCGCTGGCGGCGGAGCGTGCTGTCGGTGCTGTTGTTCTCGCGGGGCCGTGGGCTGTCGAAGGCGTGTGCGACGGCGGGCCGGTGTTCGCTTGCGGGCCATCGTCCGCTGTTCCAGCAGGCGGAGCACCGGCAGCGTGCGCTGGTGCAGCATCCTTCGGGGAGTTCGGTGACGCCGAAGTAGTCGGCGAACAGTCGTTGCGCGCAGACATCCGTCTTCTCGAAGAAGCTTCGCAGCAAGGAGAGTTCCTCAGCGGCACGAGCGCTTCTACGGGTGAGGAGGCGCAGGTAGTCGTCCGGAAGTTTGCGCGTGCGGATGTCGATCCCGGTGACGAGGTGGCGGCTGGGAGCAGCCGACACGTCAAGGAGTCCGCGATCGTGCAGGTCCGCGAGGAGTTCCCAGGTGGCGGCGGGCCCGTCGGCCACGTCCCGGTATTCGGGGTGCAGCCTGGCGAGTTCGCGGTCGAGGCGGCCCACATCGAGGCGGGCGGGGGTGTCGAGGGCCAGGGCGGTCTCGACGACGAGCCGTTCGATATCGTCCACCTCCGCGCCGGAATCCGGCGCCGCGGCCTCCCCGTCGTGCGTTGAGCCATGCGACGGAAGAGTCCTTTTCATGTCGCCGGGCTTGACCGCGCAGTACGGCGGGTAGTCCCCGAGATCACTCACCGCGCCGAGGTCAGCGAGCACGCTGAAAGCGCGCATGACACCGCTGCGGTAGCGCTCCTGTTCGTGCCGGTCGTCGAGGGCCTGCTCGGTCAGCACTCCTTCGGCGAGGTCTTGCTCCATGAGGAGCTCTGCCAACTGCAAGGGGTCGAAGCTGCTGCCGTTCTGGGACAGGATCAGTGATCCCATCCGTCGCATCAGCGGCTGTGGGAGCTCCTGACCGGTCATGAAGCGCACCATCCGCAGTCCTCGGCTGGTCGCCAGTGCCAGGCCCGCGTTGACCGGGCCCTCGGCCGTCGTGCTTCGCCCTGCGCTGTCGCGCCCCGCCCGGCCGATTTGCTGGTAGAGGGCGGCCAGGTCGGTGGGCGGGGAGACGCAGAAGACGGTGCGGATGTCTGGTCTGTTGACGCCCAGCCCGAACGCGGAGGTGGCGACCGTGACGACGGGGACGAAGGCTTCGTCGCCCTGGCGCGGCGCCTCGCGGAACTCGGTCATGACGGCCGCTTTCTCGGCCTCGGTGAGCCTTCCGTGGAAGCGGAGTACGCGTACTCCCGTGCCGCCTGTGTACTCGCGGAGGTGGGTGTAGAGGGTGTTGACCTCCTTGACGGTCAGGCAGTAGAGGATGGCGTGTCCATCCAGCGAGTCCACAACGTGTTCCACCAGGCCCGCGATACCGCCCTGGCCAAAGCGGTCGAGTGACCGGCGCAGCACCGCCAGTTCGGGGCGGATGGGGTTCTCCCGTACTGTGACCAGCCCGCCCAGAGTGCTCGTCTGCTCCGCTTCGTCCTTCTCCTGGGGGGTGCCCGGTTCGGGGATCTCGCCGGTCAGTCCGAACAGCGCCTCTCGCAGGGCCTGGTGGACCGTCCGGTTGGCGGTGGCGGTCACTGCGGTGACAGCGATCCCATGGTCGCGGCGCAGTTCGGCGAGGAACCGGCTGACCCGGCGCATGCTGGGCCGGAAGTCCTCCCACTGGGCCAAGGTGTGGGCCTCGTCGACGGCGATCCGGGAAATCCGTCCGGAGGCCGCCGCCTGCCGAACGAGCTCGCGGAACCTGCGCTGGCTCAGTCGCTCGGGGCTGACGTACACCAGTCGGATGCCGTGGTCGTGCCGTCCCAGCAGCTGGTCGGCGACTTCCGTTTTACCAGCCCGGCTGCTGGATTCTCGCAGCGGGGAGATCAGGGCACGGACGGCGCCGCCGATGGTGCGGTTGAGTTCGAGGGCCTGGTCGTGCATGAGGGCGACGAGCGGACTGACGACCAGTGTGACGCCGGGCAGGACGAGCGCGGGCAGTTGGAAGGTGTAGCTCTTGCCGAACCCCGTGGGCAGCAGTCCGAGGACGTTCTGTCCGTCGGCGGCCGCGGTGATGACGGCCCGCTGTCCCGCTTTGAGTTCCACCGGTTCGTCTGACAGGCGGAGCAGTCCCCCGATGCGGGCGCAGCGCTCGAGGACCTCCTCGACGAGGCGGCCTCCGGTGCGCAGCCGCTGCACCTCTTCCTCGCTCAGTTCAAGTTCGCGGATCTGCCGGGTCTGCGGTAGCAGGGTCTGGGCGGCCAGGGCCTGCGGTGTGCATAGTTCGGCGGCGCGGGAGGGGTCCAGCAGTCCTTCCCTGGCGAAGAAGGTCCAGATGCGGCGCCATCCTTCGGCCATGGTCGCCACGTTGTCACCGCCGGTGTCGCCCTCCTCGGGGCCGGGGCGCTCCAGTCCCTCGTCGAGGCTGCCGAGGAAGGCGCGGCGGTAGGACCGGCGCAGCGCGCTGTCCCCGGCGAGCTTGCGGTCGCTGATGATGACGACCCCGCGGTGCCGGTCGGAGCGGATGAGCCGGCCGACGGCCTGGCGCAGTTGGATGGCGGCGAGCGGTAGGTAGTAGTGCTGGGTGGCGAAGCCATCGGGGTCCGGGTGGCCGGCCCGTTCGGCGGTCTCCCGTACCGAGGCGCGGCGGGCTGCGATGATCGGTGCCGCGAAGGGCGCGAACGGCAACTTGTTGATCCACACCAGTCGCAGTCGTTCGGCGTCGGCGACGTCCACGCCCTGCCAGAGCCCTCTGGTGCCGACGAGGAATCCGCCGCCGTGTTCGGGGTCGGTGAAGGTCTGGTAGGCACGGCCGTTGCCGAGTGTCATGGCCTCGACGACGGGGGCCTCGAGTGTGCGCGCCCGCAGCTGCTCCACCAGGTGCGCGCCGATGCCGGCGGCGGTGGAGCGGGCGGTGGTCAGAACCATGCCGCCTCCGGTGTAGCCGTTGCCGTTCTCGTCGGGGTGTGTCATCTCCTGGGCGAATCCGGCGAGGTGGTGGGCGACGGTGCGCATGGCGCCCTCCTCCTGCTCGGCCCAGGAGGGGAAGTCGGAGAAGCAGACCAATTCCGCCTGACGTGCCAGGTCGAACGGTGAGGGCAGCGCGAGCTCCGGCAGGTCGGCCGGCAGGCCGAGCCGTTCGCGGACGAAGTCCCACGCGCCGCCGACCCGCAGCGTCGCGGAGACGTAGTGGACGCGCTGGAAGGAGTCGAGGAAGCGCCGCCATTCCGGATCGGCGGGCAGGTCCACGGGGCTGGTGGCGATACGGAACCGGTAGGCCCTCAGGTCGACTTCGGGTTCACCGAGTTCCTCCATATGGACGACGCGGGAAGGGAGTTTCTCGTCAAGGTCTGCGGCCGGGTCCAGGAACGCGTCGAGATCGGTGGTGATCCGGTCGAGGGCCGAGACGAGCGTGTCCGTTCGCTGGGACAGTGCCGTCACTCGGTCACGGGCCTGCGGATCGAGGGAGAACGCCTGCTCCTGCGCTGCGTAGCGCTCGGCGTCGATGCGGCAGCGTGCGGCCGCGCGGGCGATCCCGGTCAGTAGCCGTTGCAGTCGCCGGACCCCTCGGCTGCCCGCGGACCCGGTATGGGGACTGGCGAGCGTCGTCGTACGGCTGCCGACGCGCACGCCGACTCCCTTGCCGTGCGCGTCGAACGCTTCGGCGGCCATCCGCGGGAGCCGTGTGTCGTCGAGCACCCCTTCCAGCTCCGCGACGGTGGCTGCAAGGTTGTCGGCGGCCGTTCCCGGACGGCACTCGCCGCTGAGCACCTGGTACTCGGCGGACAGCGTCTCCAGGTCCTGGTAGTCGACGACGGTCGTCAGGGCGGAAGTCGCAGCGTTCTCCAGCTCATGTGCCTCGTCCACCACCAGGAGGGTCTGCGGGCCGAGTGCGCGCAGGTCGTCCAGGTGCGACAGCGCGAGGGCGTGGTTGGCGACGATCAGCCGGTGACCGTCGAGCGCCTCCCGGGCGGTATCGGTGTGGCGGGCCAGCGGGTTGCCGGCGCCGGGCGCATAGTCGCCGTCGCGCTGGGAGAAGGACTCGAGCCACGTGGGCAGCGCCCGCCCAACATAGTCGGCGAAGAAGGGCGGCAGGTCGACCGGGTCGACGGACCGGGCGGTCCAGGACAATGGGGGTGCGGTCGCGGCAATCAGACGCAGGACGAGGTAGACGGCCAGCTCGCGGTAGCGCGGGTTTTCCACCGGCCGGGTGCTGCGCCGATGGGTGCCACGTCCTATGCGGGGCCTGCCGGTGCCGCCGCGGGTGGCATCGGCGAGCACTTTGGTCAGCGCTGCCAGGGACAGCCGGTTGGCCTGTCCCTTGACCATGTCCGTGAAGTCGAGCAGCCCGGGCAGGGCCCTTTGGAGATCGTCGAGGTCGCGGGCCAGCTGGCCCTGGAGCTGCTTGGTGTAGGTGGCGATCACCGCCGTGCGGTCGGCACCGCCCGCCAGCCAGTCGAGGGCGGCGGCCAGAACCGCGTAGCTCTTTCCGGTTCCGGTCGGCGCCTCGAGGAGTCCGCCAACGCCCTGGTCGGTCCAGGCGTGCAGCGTCGCGGCCATCTCCTGCTGGGCGGGCCTGGGGCGGACCTGCGCGCCGCGGACGACGCGGGCCAGTTCCGTGGGATCGACCCGCCCCTCGGCCCCACGCAACCCGTCCGGTACAACGACCGGGCGACGCCCAGGTGCCCGCAGGTCCGGCGTACGTCGTGGGGTGTGCCAGGCGAGTTCTTCACCGAGCAGGCGGGCGACGTCGGCCTGCTCCCATGCCAACGGCTCCCGCTCGGCCGCCTGCGGGCCTTGATGGAGCTCTCGCAGCAGCCGCCAGCGGTCGGAGTCCGGGCATACATCGGCGATGAGACCTGCCAGGTCCGCTCCCCGGTCGGCGAGCTCGGCGGCAGCCCGCTGCAGCAGCGCGGCAAGCAGGGCGACGTCGCCGGAGGCGGTGTGGGCGCGGGCACCGGCTACGGACACGCCAAGTTCGCCGGCGAGGTCGTGCAGCCGGTGGGTGGTGGCTGTGGGCCACAGCGCATGGGTGAGGTACAAGGCGTCCACCAAGCGCCGACCGCCCAGCGGATCGTCGATCCCGAGGTCCTGTGCGGACTGTCGTATGACGTCGAAGTCCAGGCCGGTTCCGTTGTAGGCAATGACGACGTCCGCGTCTGAGAGGTAGGTGCCCAGATCCATCCATGCGTCGGCCGCCAGGACCCCGTGGTCGCGCACGGCGCCCCGCACGTGTTCGTCCCTCAGCTCGTCTATGTCGCCCGGGAATCGCAAGTACCTTTGCCAGGCGGGGGCGGACGTCACCCACTCCTGGTCGGCTCCCAGGCGCTGGGCGGCCACCTCGAAGACGTGACGTTCCGCGTAGGGGGTCGTGGCCACTGTGCGTACGACACTCTCGAGGTCGACCACGACGGCTCGCAGGACGACGCGCGGCGTCGCCACCTCCGGGGCAGGAGCGGCAGAGGCGGGTTCCTTGGACTCGGCGGCCTGATCAGCCAGGGCGACCCGGCCGTTCGCGACGACGAGCAGACCACCAGTGCGGGCCTCCTCCACCAGGGCGGGCACTCGTCTCTCCGGCAACGTGCGATAGCGCCGGACAGCGGCCACTGTCAGCGTGCGGAGGTCCACGCCGTCGGAAAATTCCCCCACCAGTCGAGCGATCTTTTGCGCGGCCGACGAGATCTTCGGCTCCGTCCCCATCCCCGCCCCCTCGTACGCCCCCGGGACACGACGTCGACCAGGCCACACCCAGTCACCGCCGTGACCGCAGAATCTACACAGCATCTCCATGAACCTGACATGCAGGTGTTGCGTTGCATCAGACCGCCCGGCACTGGGTGAGCACCGAGAGACACAGTACATCCGTTGACTCAGTTCACGAAAGAAGTAATGCTTGATCGGAGTCCCAATCATCCGCAGAGGCAACACCCACCCCCAAGGCCGGCGCCAATCCGAAACATCCGTAAACTCAGTAAAACGACGCACAGCCCCTCCAGCGCCATGGGTCGGTAGGGTGGCATGGCAGCAGGTCGGGGGGTACTGACGTTCCGGAGGATCCGATGTCCACAACCACTCGGCCAGCCGTGGCGGTGACGCTCGCAGAGATCGCACGGCTCGCCGGTGTCGGCCGCGCGGCCGTCAGCAACTGGCGACGGCGCTACGAGAACTTCCCAGCTCCTACCGGCGGCACCGATGCCAGCCCCCTCTTCTCCCTGTCCGACGTCGAGGACTGGCTCCACAAGGAGAACAAGGTCAAGATCGCACTGGGATCCCTGGAACGCCTGTGGCCGGAGTTCGATGCCTTGGGGGACCGGGACGCGATGGGGCAGGTTGTGGCTGCCATAGGCGCGCGTCTTGCCGGGTCACCTGGTCAGGGCCAGGCATTCGAGCCAGCGCATCTCGACGACCGGCAGATCGACCTCATGGAGCGAGCCGTCGCACTGGCCGACGGCGAAGGCGTGGCACGGACCTTCGAATTTCTCCTGGAACGCTGGTTGCGCACTCACGTACGCCAGGTCGCCGTCACGCCGGAGCCGCTGGGCGAGCTTATGGCCGATCTCGCTTCACTCGTCCACGACGGCGACGTCCTCACGATGCTTGATCCCGCCTGCGGGGCCGGTTCCCTCCTCATGGTGGCCGCCCGATGCTGGCCGGGGACACGTCATGAGGGCCTGCTGGGTCAGGACAACGATCCCGTGCTCGCCTCGCTGACGGCTGCTCGGCTTGCCATGAACGGTTACACGGCAAGGGTGACGGCCTCGGACACGTTGCGCGCCGATGCACATGCCGGCGTCCGGACCGATGTGGTGCTGTGCAATCCGCCGTCCAACGAACGGGACTGGGGACACGCCGAACTCGCTACCGACACACGCTGGGTGTACGGGCAACCACCGCGGACCGAGTCCGAACTGGCCTGGGTTCAGCATGCGATCGCCGCTCTGGCGCCGGGCGGGGTCGCGGTGCTGGTGCTCCCGCCCGCCGTCGCGGCTCGCCGAGCGGGCCGGCGGATCCGGGCCGCTCTGCTGCGTGACGGCGCTCTCCAAGCCGTGATCGCCCTGCCACCAGGCGCCGCCCCTCCTCATGGAGTGGGCCTGCATCTGTGGCTGCTCCGGGCCCCGGACTCGGGGCGCTCGTCCGGCCGGCTGCTCCTGGTGGACACCGCCCGGGAACTGGACCCGACGACCCTCGGCAAATCCGGCATCGACTGGGCACAGGTCCGTGCAGCCGCCACGGCTGCGTTGCGGGGCGAGGAAACCCCGTGCAGCGTGTCCGTTCCGGTGATCGAGCTCCTCGACGATCAAGTCGACCTCACCCCTGCCCGGCACATCCGCGCCACGGACACGGCGAGCATCGTCGACCTGCGCCGGTCGTGGACGCAGTTCGACGCACACCTGAGCGAGCTGAAAGACCTGGCGGCCGCGTTGTCCACGCTCACCCCCCTGGAAGGCGACGACGGCGCACGGCACACGACGGTGGCCGAGCTGGAGCGCGCCGGCGCCCTTGAGATCCGCAACGGCCAAGCGTTGCCCGAACCACTACTGCAACGAGGCGACCGTCCGGACGGCGCCGTTCCGGTCGTGACCGTCCCGGACCTGCTGACCGCCGGGGAACCCGAGCACTGGTTGCCCGCCCCTGACGTTGCAAGGGGAAACGCCGACGGCACCCTCATGGTGACCGCATCGCACGATGTCGTCGTGGTCGGCCTCACCCGGTCGTTCAACGTCTGGGTGGACACTCGCGCCCCGTCCGTGCTCGGCCCCCAGCTGTTCGCTCTCCGCACCGACCCGGGGGTCCTGGACCCGTGGTTCCTGGCAGGCTGCCTACGCGCCCCGGCCAACGCCCGCCAGGCCGGCACGCACGCCTCGACGTCCTCACGCGTCGACGTCCGCCGGCTCCAAGTGCCCCGGTTCTCCCTGGAGGAACAGCAGCGGTACGGCGAGATCTTCCGGAAACTCGCCGCCCTCGAAAGGGAGTTGCTGGGATTGCGGACAGTGGGCGGCGAGCTGGTCGGATCACTCGGCGACCTGCTGGCGGCAGGCCGCCTGCCGGGTCACTGAGGCTATTGGTGCGCCAGCCGGGCGAGCTGCGGTTCCACCGCTGCCCCGCAGCCGCGTTCGCAAAGCTCCAGAGCGACCTCATGGCATCGTTCGACTAGTGGGGCGGGGACGGGAGCGAGGCTCAGCGCCTCGCGGACGACCGCGACCCAGCCTTCGAGGGCGCGCGGCAGGTCGCCCTCGGGAATCCGGCACTCGGCGATGCCCAACCGGGCTTCCAAGGCCCGTTCCCGCGCGGGGAGATCTCCGAGGTTGCCGAGGGCGGCTGCGGCCTGCTCGTAGAGCCGCAGCGCATGCTGTATTTCACCGTCTTGGCGTGAGGCGTCGGCGCACACCAGCTGCGCGTCGGCGACGAGCAGCTCCCGGAGCCCCCATTCGGCGGCCGCCCGGGGGAGGGCGCCGGCAAGGGCCGCACACTGGCTGGCGGGCCCGTGGGCGGCGAGCTCGGCGCGGGCCCGGGCGAGCAGGTCGGCGAACTCCCGACGCCCCAGCCAGCCCTGGCGCCGGTGGACAGAGCGCCGCCGTATCGGCGGATCGGAATGGCGGGCGGCCTGCGGGGTCGGCATGGCCGGGAGCCGATAGCGGGCACCTGGGTCGGGCGCGAGTGCGGGCTCGGGGACCGGATCACCCGGCGCAGGCAGGTGGGGTCGCAGAACGTCCAGCGCGTCGTGAATGCCGGCGGGCCGGTCCGCGGGAGCCTTGCCCAGCAGGTCCCAGACGAGATCGTCCAGTTCCTGTGGCAGGCCGGCGTTGATGCTGCGGATGTGTGGCGGCAGGTCCTCCAGATGCTGGATGTCCTTGTTGCGGTCGGGCTTGTCCTCGAAAGGCGCCTGTCCGGTGAGGAGTTCGAAGAGCACGCAGCCGAAGGCGTAGAGATCGACCGCGGCCGTGACCTCCTGCTGCCCGCGCAGCTGCTCCGGCGCCATGTAGCCCGCACTCCCTGGCGTGGCGCCGAGCGCCGTATAGCGGGTCGCGTCGGGATCGGTGAGGTAGGCGATACCGAAGTCGAGCAGCTTCACCGATCCTTCCGCGGCGATGACGACGTTGCCGGGTTTGAGGTCCCGGTGCACCACTCCTTGGGCGTGGGCGCGGGAAAGAGCTTCGGCGACCTGGACCGCGATGGCCGTCGCTGTGCCGCGCGGAAGCGGACGTCGCAGGTCCAGGAACTCCCGGAGGGTGCAACCGTCGACGTACTCCATGACGAGGTACGGCTCCTCACGGTGGTATCCGCGATGCAACAGCCTGGGGATGGCGGGGTGGTCCAGTTCCTCGAGGATCGCGCCCTCGCGTTCGAACCGCTTGAGCAGTTCGACCTTGCGTCGCCCCCGTTCGCCGGGGCTGAACCGGCCCTGCGTGTAGGCGTCCAGGCGTAGCACCTTGACGGCGACGGTCTCACCAGTGGCGGTGTCGGCCGCCTTCCAGATGGTCCCCATGCCGCCTTGGTACATCGGCTCGGCGATGCGGAAACGGCCGTCGAGCACTGCCCCAGCTTCCACGCACACCCCTTCGTGACGCGTCTACCGAACACCATACCGTTACTCAAGCCAAATGAAGTGTATCGCTTGACTGAGTTCACAGCTATGCGCTTCCCTGGTGGCGCCACTCCTCCTTGTCTTAAGAGGTACGTCGTGATGCTTCAGCTGCCTCCGCCGGGTACGGACGGCGACATCCGGGTCATCAGAACCTCGCTTCCGCTGCTGCGCGAGGACCCCCAGGACTGCCCACGCGGTAACGCTCTGCGCGCCCGGCCGCTGGTGCGGCAAGCCCCCGAACGGTCACGCCGCCAGCCGATAGAGGACTTCGCCTTGGCGCCGGTGATGAGGACCCTGGACGCCATCGAGCTGCGCTCCGCGGACGCGGAGGAGGCGCTGCGGGATCTCGCCGTAAGCCGTGACTACCACCCGGCTCACGCCCGTTGGGCCGTGAAGGCCGTCCGAAACTACCTTGCGGCCCGCGAGGACGCCGAGGACGAACGCCACAGGCTCGGACGGCCCGCGACAGCCGCCATACGAGACCAGTGGGTCTTCATCCATGCACGCCAGACCCCCGACGAGCGCGGTGCGATCCGCTACGAGCGTACGGCCTGGGGGCGGCGTTACGCGGCCATCGACGGCTCCGAGCGCGAATTGTGGCTGCTGTCGGTCAACTCCCTCAAGAAGGACCGGCCGCCGGCCGAGATCGCCGAGGCCGCATCCGTCATCGCCACCGGCACACCCACGCATCCGGCCTTCGGAAGCGTGCACCGTCCGACCGCCGGGAGTACCGTCCGCCCTCGCCGGGTGCGGGTCGTCGGCGTCAGCTGCGGTGACGGCGACAGAACGGTCCTCGCGGACTGGGACGCCGAAGAGACGGCCCGTCAGTTCGGCGAGCACGCCAAGCCGGTCCTCGGACGCGTCATCGCCGACGGCCGGCTGCACCCCGGCTCCGGATGTGAGCGGTGTGAGGCGCTCGCCGGATGCGGGCAGCCGCCCCGGACGCCCGGGCTCCTCGGCGTCCCCGGCCCGGCCCGCCCCCGCAGGCGACGGTCGGCGTCCGCCACCGATCTGCGGGTGCATGCCCGCTGCCCCGCGCTGTTCCACCTGACCCGGGTCCTGCACCTGAGGTCCCCGGAGCCGGAGAGCGAGCCGGTGCGCAGGGGCCGTGCCGTCGACGACTGGCTCAACCGGCGGCACCGCCAGGGAGGATGCCGCGGCGTCACCCTGCCCGAGGCACTACCCGGGCTCACTGCCGCCGAGCAGCCGTCCGCCCTCGCGATGCTCACCCAGCATCTGCGTATGTGCCCGCTGGACGGCCTTCCGGCCGACGAGGAGGTGCACGTGCAAAAGCGCCTCACCGCCTACGACCCGGAACTCGACGTCGTCCTCATCGCGGATCCCGACCTGCTCTACACCCGCTCCCGGGGATGGATCTGGCACGAGACCAAAACCGCCGGTCGGCGCCCGCGGGAGGGCTGGGAGTTGATGGGGAGCCATCCCCAGCTCGCCTTCGCCGTCTTGCTCATGGCCGCAGGCGTGCCCGGCGGCGACCCGCGTCGGTCTCTGATCGAGCTCGAGCTGCTGTACCAGGACGACGTCCGCTACGAGGAGATCGACCCGGGCGAACCGGACACGGTGGCCGAGGCCCGACGGATCATCGCCGGCCTGGCCGGGCCGTGGGCCCTCGACGAGACCTACCGTGCACGCCCCGGGAACCACTGCGCCGGATGCGAGATGCTGCGTCACTGCGACGCCGGCCAGGCCCACGTAGCAGCGGGGTGAGGTCCATGCGCGCAGATGACGTCCCGCTTCCTTCCGCTGCCGAATGGTCCGCCCACAGCGGTGTCCCGCTGATGCGTACGATCGCCTCGGCGCTGATCGCGCTGGACGCCGCCACGGACCTGGACGCCTTCGCCTTGCCGTATCCGCCGCAGGTCCAGCAGGCCCTGGACCGCACGGTGCTTGCCTGCCTCGAGCGCGGTGCGGAGCCGCCGGCGAGTCTGCCCGATCTGGTGCACTGGTGCCGCGAGCGGCCGGTCGCCGACTGGCCGGTGAACCTGCCGCCGGACGCCGTCGGCGACGACGACCGGCTGCTGGACCCTGTCTCCTCCCGCCCGACGGAATTGTGCCATCTGTGGGCGGAACGGGCGGCGGACAGCGCCGCCACCCATCACGACCGCGAGGTCATCCATGCCGCGCTCCGCTTGTGCCGCGAGTACGGTGAGCAGGACGCGTACACCGAGTTCCGGCGCCTGTTGGTCACCCGGCCGGTACTGACGTCCGCCGAGGCCTTCGCCGTCGCCATGGACCACGTGCTCGACCCGGTCCGGGAACTGGTGAACCTCATCTACCAGCCCGTGCCCGACAGCTATCTGCGCAACGGCTCCTACGCGGTCTGCGCCCGCTGCCGGACCCTGCTCACTCCCGTCCGGGACGGCACGTGGTGGTGCGAACGGGACCGCTGCCGTCGCCAGGGCCCGCCACCGATCGGCCGGCGCATCGACCGCGAGGAGGCCGGGGAACTGCTGCAGCTGGACCGGCCGTTGCGGCAGTTCGTCACCGGCCCCGGCCAAGCCGAGACCCAGCTTGAGGAACGGCTGACCGCCCTGGGTCTACGGGTGTGGATGTGGCCTGGGTACGACGCCTACGACCTCCACATCACCTTCCCCGACGGCTGGGTGTGGGCCGTCGACGTGAAGGACTGGGCTCATCCGGCATTCCTGGGCCGGGCCGCCCGTCCTATCCGCCCCGAGCCCCCGTACGACGAGGCGTTCTGGGTGGTGCCGCAGGACCGCGTCGACGACCGGCCCGGCTATGTCGCCTCCTACGAACGCAACCGCCCCGCCGCTGCCCGCGAGCTGCCGCTGCTCACCGACACGCACCTGACCGACCGGGCCCGTGCCCGCCTGCGCAAGACGGCTGAAGGAGGACGTGATGCGTGACCGCGACAGCTGGCACCGTCCGGTCGGCAAGGAGCTCTCACGCCACTGGAGCGAGGTCCGCGACGATCTGTCCGGAGTGAAACCCTCCTTGCTGTGCCAGGTCGAGCTGGCGCTGCGGCTGCTGGAGCACATCGCTCCCGGGGAACCCGCACGAGGAGCGTACGCCCTGCTCAGCGGCTATCCCTTCGCCCGGGCACGCGGTCTGTCGGTCACCACCGATCACGAGACGATGCTCACGGCAGGCCGTCATCTGCTGTGGTCATTGCGCCGCCGGCGGGCCTGGCAGCAGGCACTGGCGACCTACCAGGGGCTACCTCCCCGGCTGCGCGGATACGACGTGCCCTCGATCGACCTGCCGGCGCGGCGGATGGAACCGCCCGTGGCCTCGGACCGGTTCACGGCGTACGACGCCGCTCTGTCCGCCCTTCCCCCACTGGCCCGCAAAGAACTGCCACTCGCCCCGTCCGGCCGGGCGACCTTCATCGCCCGCCGCCGCCCCACCTCGGTGACGTTTCCCGAACGGCTGCGCCCCGAGCCGGTGCCCGGCCACGACCCAGAGGCCGGACGCCCCGGCGGTGGCGCACCGCTCACCCTCTCGCGCTGCGATCTCGTCGAGACCGCACGGTGGATGGACGAGCAGGAGCAGGCAGCTCAGATCGACAAGGCCGGGCACTGGCAGAAACGCCTGGCCGAGCTGCGCATCGCCCCGCGCAACGCGGACGGCATCGCCTTCACCGACTCCGACACCCTCCGCCTGGACGGACTGCTGCACCTGGCCGGCATGGTCGGCGCGGGCAAGTCGACACTGATGACCCTGGTCGCCGTGTGGGCCACCCGTCGGGGACTGCGCACCACGATTGTCGTCAGGGACGTGGCCGAGCAGCTGCGGCTGGCTGGGCTACTGCGCGACCTCGGCCTGCCCGCCACTCCCGTACTGGGCATGACCACGCGCCAGACCCACGTGCAGCGCCTGCACCGGCGGCTGGCCGCCCGCGGCCGGAGCAATCTCCTCGACCACGACGACCCCGGCTTCGACGACCTGAGCACCGTGTGTGTGGTCGACGCCCTGCGCGGTACCGAGGCCGCCGAGCCGCTGCGGTTCGCGGACGCGCCGTGCACCTCGCTGTTCCCGGAAAAGCCCCACACGAACGACAAGGACGCCGCGCCGGGGGCGCTGCCGGAGCCGTACCGGCCCGGCAGCCAGGTACCGGACCAGTCCTCGGACGCCCGCCCCGCCGAGCCGAAGGGCACCCCTCACGGATGCCCCCTGTGGCACGCCTGTCCCCGCCACCGCCCGGCACGCGACCTTGTGGAAGCCTTGATCTGGGTGGCGAACCCGGCAAGCCTGGTGCAGTCGGCGGTGCCGCGCCATCTCGGCGACGAGCGGCTACGCCACCTCGAGCTCGCCTGCCTGCGCAGCGACATCATCATCGTCGACGAGGCCGACGCAGTACAGATGAACCTGGACGAGATCTTCGCGCCGTCGGCGGCGCTGGTCTCTCCGGGCCTGGACTCCTGGCTGGACCAGCTGCAGACCCACCGGATCGAGGAGCTGTCCAAGCAGGGCCGGCTCCAGCTCACCGACCAGGAGATCGAACGCTGGTCGGCCTCGCTGTCCGTGGCACACTCGGCCACCGACCGGCTGTACAAGCTGCTGATCTCCGACGCCGAACTGCGCGCGTGGGCCGACATCGAGTACTTCAGCCCGTGGACCTTGCAGGAGAAGCTGCTGAGCGACTGGTTCACCGCCGACCAGACTGGCGCTCCGGACGGGGTAGCGGACGAATCGGAACTGTACGAGGCATACGAAGAGGACACGGCCGAACCGGAGCGGGCCCCGGAGACTGACGCTCGCCGCGCGGAACTCACCGACCGCTTCGACAACTTCCGCGATGACCCGCTGGGCGGCCGCGGCCCCTACGGCGACCTGACCGACGACCTGGTGCGGCTCGCGCACGACCTGCTGACCACGCTGTCCGCATCCGACACTCGCGCCCGTGTGCTGGCCGTGCTGCACCAGCTACTCGCCGACACCCCAACCGCCGCCCGAGTCGCAGAAGAGCAGTGGCTCGATCTGACCGCCCGGCGCCTGGAGTTCGTGCTCCTGCTCAGCGCGCTCCACCAGCGCCTGGACCGGTTGGTGTTCCTGTGGCCGCAGGTCGAGGCGGCCCTGCACCTGGACTCGACGGGCAACGACCTCTCGCGCCGCCCGCCGCTGGACTACGCGCCGCTGGTACCTGAGTCCCCGATGGGCAACGTCCTGGGCTTCCAGTACCTGCCTGACGAGCGGGAGCGGGACGCCGACGGCCGACACAGCGGCACCTTGCGCTTCTTCCGGTGTGCGGGCGTGGGCCGCGAACTTCTGCTGTCCTTGCACGAGGTGGGCGCCGACCCGGGCCGCGGACAGCGCGGACCGCACGTCGTGCTGATGTCGGGCACCAGCTGGGCGGGCACGTCCTCCCGGGCTCATGTGCCGGCGCCGGTCGGCGCGGTCCTGAAACCGTCCGAGCGCTCGCTGGAGGCGGTGAGCGAGTCGGTGTTCTCCACGCACTTCCTCTACGACGACCAGGGACGCCCGATGAGTCTGTCGGGTACTGAGCCCAAGGCCAGGCCCGCCGCCGCCCGCGCCCTGGTGAGCCGGCTCGGCTCCCCCGGCCGTGGCGGAGCCCCCAGCCCGCTCGAACAGGAACTCGCCAAGATTACCGACGACGAACGCAAGCGGGCCCTCCTGCTGGTGGGCAGCTACCAAGAGGCGAACACCGCCGCCGACGTGCTGCACCAGATGAACCGCTGGCACGGCCGGGTGCGGGTGCTGGCCGCCGACGACGCCGACCTGGACCAGGCCGTCCGCGGCACCACCACAGCCTCGGGTGGCGACCGCGCCACCGCGCTGCGCCGCGGCGACCTCGCCTCGTTCGCCGACGATCACAACGCCCAGATCCTGGTGGCACCGCTGATGGCGGTCGAGCGCGGCCACAACATCCTCAACAGGGAGCACAACGCGGCCTTCGGCACCGCCTTGTTCCTCGCCCGTCCGCATCCGCGCCCGGACGACCTTGCACTCGCCATGTACGCGATCAACGACTGGGCGGCCCGCTTCGTACGCGACGAGCCGGGACTGGACCAGGGCACCTTCGGCAAGCTTGCCGCCGGCGCGGACAGCTTGGACGCGGCAGGACTCGCGTTCCGGCACGTGGCACGCGCCGAGTGGCGCCGGCTACTGGCCCGCCGCTACATCTACTCCCGGCTGTCCGAACGCGAGAAGCGCTCCTTCACCTGGGACCAGCTGGTAACCCTGTGGCAGGTCATCGGCCGACTGGTCCGGGGCGGCGTGCCGGCCCGGGTGGTGTTCGTCGATGCCCGGTTCGCGCCGAAGACCGCCCTAGCCCTCGCCCCCGGCACGCAACAGCACAGCCTCCCGACCGAGGACGGCCTGCTGACCGGGCTGCGCGACATTCTCGCCCCGTATTTCGACCTGGACACCCCGCCGCAGACCTGGCCCGACCCGGCCGACCCGGCCGTCGTCCGCCTGCTGTATGCACCGCTGTACAAGGCGCTGCGCGACATCACCCACCACGCCTCCTGACCCCTCCCGAGGAGCCCGCTCGCATGGCCTCGTACGACGAAATCCGCACCGCCTCCTGGCGGCCGATCTCCGCCGAGTCCTCCATCGTCGCGCGCTACCGCGCCTTGCCCTTTCCCGAGCAGTGGCGCGGCCCGCTGCTCGCTCTCTACAACGCCGGACGCGAGGACCCGCGGAAGCCGATCCCCACCTTCCGTATGGACCAGGTGCTGCAGACCCTCGCCCCGGACCTCCTGGTACGGCCGCGCCCGTTCGGGCACGGCGACCAGGCGTCGGACTTCTGGCTGTACGCGCCCGAGGACGCCGCCGATCCGCTGCCGCCGGCCGCATTCCAGGGACTGCTCGGCGCCTGGCTGCGCGACCTGCGACCGGAGCCGGAGCACCGCGCCCTGCTCGGGGAGACCCGGGCGCTGCTCGCCCAGGCGCCGCCGACGTGGCAGGAAGGAGTCGAGGTGGAGTTGCTGCGCTGCCCGCCCACCGACGGCGGCACCGCGGCCCCGGATTCCCGACAGTTCCAGCTGACGACGGACTGGCTGGCCCGCCGGATCCAGGCCCTGGGAGCGTACGACTTCGGCGCGGGCCGGCTGCAGTTCCGCGCCGTGCCGCGCGGCCCGCGCGACCAGGGCGCGGAACTGGTCTCGCAGGCCCTGCCCTATGGGGACGCCCGGGGCACCACCGAGTGGTTCTCGGTGGTCCTCAACATCACCTTGCAGACGGTGCCGTTCGACCCCCTGCCCAGGTTTCATCTGCACAGCCAAATCCGGCGGTACGCGACCAGGACGAGCGCGAAGACGGGTCGGCTATACCTCCCCTATGGCCGCCGCACCACGGTGCTGCTGCGCCCGCGTGTCCCGTGGCTCCGCGGTGCGCCGGTCAGCGACCGCTTCGCCGTGGCCCGCCTGGCCTGGGCCAAGGGCGGCCACGACTGGGTAGCGGGCGGCCCGGCGGGCATGCTGCGCAATCTCTCCCTCTCGGAGCCGTTCCCGGATGCGGAGGCGATCCTCAGCGACCCCGCCACCTGGCTGCAGGACGACATGCGCGCGGCCGTGGTGTACAGCACCACCATGGGATCGCACGGCGTCGGTGCGGGCCTGATGCCCGCTCAGCGCTCCGCCATCGTGGAGTGGGCGCAGCAAGCCCTGCCGGCTGAGCTGCGCCCGGCGCCTGCGCTGGCCCGTACCCGCCTGTCGGTCAGTACCCCAGCCAATCCGCGCCGCGAGCCCTCCGCAGTGGTGGAGAAGACCGTCGAGGAGCAGAAGCGCGCGCAGGCGCGCCGCGAGGGTGCCGCCTTCGCCCTGCGCCACCTTGCCGCGGACGGCGCGCACGATGAACTCCCGCTGCTGGAGGCCCGTCTGCTGTGGCAGACCTCCGCCATGCGCGAGACTGCCATCGCGGCGCTCATCGCGCATCTGGACCTCAAGGGCGACGGCAGCGCACCGAACTCTCCGGCCGCTTACGACGACGCCACCGTGGTGCTGGAGTGGCAGACGCCCGAGCTCACGGTGCGACTGCGGTGCCGCAAGCTGACCGGATCCCTCGGCGGCAACCTGCCGCTACCCGACGGTGCCCGGCACTCCCGGGAGTCGGTGACGGCGGCGCTCGCCGCCCGCCGCACACAGATGTCGGCGTTCCTCGCCAAGGACGGGCCGTCCGCCGGGCCTTCCCTGGCCCTGGTCGAGATCGACCGGGCAGACGACTTCACCTCCGCGGCACACGACCCGAAGTTCGCGCTGCGGCTGGGCTGCGCGGACGCCGGCGTGCTGACGCAGTTCCTGGCCGTGCCGAAGAAGACCAAGGGTTACGACAGCGAGAAGAACGCGGACTTCCGGGCGGCGAAGGCCTGGGACGACGGCCTGCGGCAGCTGGGCGTGCGGGTGCACCCCGAGCACCGTCTCGGTCAGCGACTGCCCGAGGGAATGCGGTACCTCGCAGTGTGGATGGTCCGCAAGAACGCGCGTAGCCGTACCCGCTGGGCCGGGCACGTGCCGGTCGCGGTCCTGGTCACGCCGGGGCCCGCAGGCGGCGGCATGGCACGGGTGGAGGGCTGGGACGAGGGCGCCGGGGCCTGGGTTCCGTATCCGGTGATGCTGCTCGACCTGACCCGGCGAGCCGAGGTGCCGCGCAGCCCGGTGCCCGCCCCCCGCGAGGAGGATGCCGCCGCTCCACGCATGTCGTGGTGGGCGGATATGGTCGAACAGCGGCAGGCCGCCGAGGAGTGGTTGCAGAAGGTCGTCCGCTCGCTGCGTGGCGCGCCGACCCTGCTGCTGGCCCATGCCCAGAACATGCGGTCGCACTGGACGTGGCTCCAGGACGGCAAGGTGGCCGCCGACAAGTTCCGCGACGGCCGGGCCATGGCCCGCCGGCTCCCCCCGGACCTGCGGCTGGTCCGGGTACGCACAGCCCGCGGGCGCGAGACCGCACAGTGGTGGGGTGTGAACCCGGACGGGGCGAACGGGCTCGCCGCCCACCTGTGGACGGACCCGGAAGCCGATGCGGCCACCGCTCGGGTCTTCTGGTCCACGACGCCGAAGGCACGCACGTTCAAACTGTCGGTCGCGGCCGACAAGCTCGCCCCGCGCGTCAACACCAAGGGGAGGCTGACCGTCGACACGGACAAGAACGCCTGGAACCCCGGTCTGGTGGAACTCGCCGTACTCGGCTGCCACGTGGAGGACGGCGACCAGCCGGAAGCGCTGGCGCTCGCCGTGCATCAGTTGCGCCAGGCCCCGGACTTCCCCGATGCGCTCAGCCTGCCGCTGCCGCTGCACCTGGCGGGCCTGGCACAGGAGTACGTGCTGCCCACCCGTGCTGCCGAGGACGCCGAGCCGGCCGACGACGCCGACCCTGACTCCGCGGCCGCCCCGGGCATGGCCCGCGAACCGGAGCCGGAAGCGGAGGCCGAGCAAGAGCAGCTGTCCTTGTTCTCCGTAACCTTCTCTCCCGACACCCCGCTCAATTGAGCTCCACACAGCCAAGTGATGAGGGGCAGACCAGCTGGTCTGCCCCTCATCACTCTGGTTTCATTCGGGGAAGGCAAGTGGCACGAGCAGGCGGCGGCGCTGGAGCTCCCTGATGTGCTCCGCAGCCCGCTCGGGAGCTGTCCCGCCTTTCACGAGCAGACCGGCCTCGATGTTGCGTCGGACCCCCGACTCCGTGAGATTGGCACTGCCGACGAGCAAGGTGCGCCTGTCCGCAACTGCGAGCTTGGCATGCTGCCGCGCCCCCGTGTCCTGCCGCGCCTCGGGCGCCCAGTGCCACAGCCGCAGGCCCGGTACGCCGGCGAAGGCCGCCGCCGGCTCCGGTCCGCTGAGCAGTCCGGCTGCGCCCTGCCGGGTCTCGACCACGACGTGGACGTCCACCTTCCGTGCGACGGCCGAGGTGAGCGCGGCGGTCAGAGGCGGGTAGGCGCGGGCCGAGTAGGTCATGGCCAGCAGTTCACGTTGGGCGCCGTTCACCAACTCCACCAGTACACGGGCAGTGGAACGTACCGGCACGCCTGGAGTGTCCGGGCCGCTCCACACCATGCGGACCTCTTCGGACCGCTGCTCTCCGCCCCATCCGGCAACGTAGCCTCGCAAGTAGGCCGCGGCCTCCGATAGCGGAACAGCCTGGTCCTCCGCCGCCGCGTAGACCGCGCGCAGTGCCTCGGCCGCGTGCGGCTGTGGCAGGGCGAGCAGGGCGCGTTCCACGCCCCGCCCTAGGGCCAGCAGTCCGGCGAGGTCCTTGGTACGGGCGGGCCCGAGCAGGCGGGCAACCCGCCCCGCGGCCCGCTCGAAGTCCCTCCGACTCATGGCAGCAGCGTTTGCGGCGTGAGCACCGTGTCGCCGTCGTCGCCGAGCGGTACGAGAAAGCGGCGGTCGAGGAACCGGTTGCCGCGCTCGCAGGTGGTCTCGGAGACGAAGAGGCAAGCATGGCAGGCCGCTCCGTGCAGGTAGTCGGCGTGGTTCCGGGGCAGGCGCTCAGAGCAAAGCGGGTCGGAGGAACAGCGAGAGGCGTCCCTGAGCGCCCTCCGCACGATGCGGTCGAACTGTGGTGACTCGGCAAGGGCCACGAGCCCGCCGAGGGTGCCCTCGGAATCGGGTACGGCGGTGTATATCAGGATCCCCGTGCGGATGTTTTCTTCGTCGCCCGCGTAGATGCGCTCGGCAAGGCTGGCCGAGCTGTAGCCGCATTCCAGGGCGATGGTGCGGATCAGCGCGTGGGAGAGGGTGTGTAGGGCGAGGTAGCGCTCGCCTGGCCAGCCCGAGGTGGGATCGAACTCGGCGTCGGCGCTGAGGCGGTTGGACCGCCGGTTCGTGCGGAACCGAGCGTAGGCCTCACGGTGGGCCTGCATGACGGCGGACTTCTGGACCCGCTCCGTCCATTGTTCCATGAGGTCGTCGCGGACGCGGACGAAGATCCCTTCGCCACGTACCTCGCTCGCCGGCACCCAGTTCTGGGAGCTGCGCCACGGCCGGACCGGGCGCGCGATCTCTCGGTTGTCCGGGTCCGGTGCGTCGAGGCGGGTGAAACCGATCTGAACGCGAACCTCACGCAGCCGCTGCACCTGGCGCACGGATGCGAACAGGTCCGCGATCGGCCCCGCTATCTCGGCCTCCTCCATGGCGAAGTCGTCGCTCGGCGTGGGAAGACGCCTGCCCGCCAGAACTTCCCACTCGGGACCGAGCAGATCTGGGACGGTCTCCGCCTGCTGCTCGGTCGCGGCCTCGCCGTTCAAGCGGGTCTCGATGGCGGCGAGGAGCGCGTCGCGGTCGTATTCCTTCAGGTATCCGTAGCCCGGCATCTTGGCGAGTGCATCGAACACCGGAGGGGCGGTGATGTGCTGCAGCTCGCTCCATCGCTCGTCCAGCAGCTTGTCGATTCCGCTGTCCGGCGCGGGCGGGAGCGCCAGGGTACTCAGCGTCAACGGGAACCACTGGTTCGATGCCCCGGCGATCATCAGGGTGGCCTGCTCTTCGCAGCCGTCGGGGGCGAAGGAGGCCAGGTGGGGATGACGGCCCCGACAGCGCGGCAGCTCAACCGCGCCCCGCTCCCCCAGCGCGTCGCGGATGTTGCGCTTCTCCTGGCATGCGATGCATTGCAATGTGACGTTGGCGGCGAGGTTTCCACCGTGGTCGGTCATCCGCAGCAGGGGCCGAGGGTTCTTGGCGCACTGCCGGCCGTGGTGGACGAAATGCGTGTACGGGAACTCATCCAGGTGTCCGTTGGTGCACACAAGGGTGAAGCGGGCGGTCACGGCGAGCGGCTTGCGGCGGTAGCGACCGCACTCGGAATGGACGAACCGGGCCTCATGAGGGGCGTGGGGGTTGGGGTTGAGGAAGTCGAACGCCTCGCTGTCGATAGGGGCAAGGAGGTTACATCCGGTGCAGCGCAGCCACTGGGGGAACGGGGTGACGGGGACGCCAACGCCCTGGGCGTGCCAGCCCTTGGGGTCGGAGTCTTTGCCGGCCGTCCAGGGGGCGGAGCGCAGCTCGGTGACCTGGGTGTTGCCATACAGCTGGAGCCTGCGGTTGACGGCGGTGCGCAGCCGCGGCTCGTCGATGGTGTAGCCGGTCAGACCACCGTAGTTCCAGGACTCGAGTCCCTTGACGAGCACCGAGAAGTTCGGCAGGTCGACAAGCGAGCCGACTCCCGCTGTGAACATAAGATGGCTGGGCCGAGCCGACCCGACTCGTCGGTTGTCTCTGACCTTCATCATCGTCCCTTTCCAGCCGCTGCGGCGGCCTGTCCGGACTCGCCAGCGTCAGTCGGCGCCGTCGCCTCGCCGCCCTGCTGGTCGTCCTTCGGTAGGAAGGTCCAGTCGGGTCCTGCGTAGGTGGGCTGGTCCACCAGCGTGTCACCGCCGGGGAGCAGGAGGTTGATCTCGTTCTCGGTCTCACGCATCGACATCGGTACGGTCAGCTCGTCCCAGCGTGAGCCGTCTGCGCGGTGCAGCAGGCCGTGGACCACAGTGTCCTTCTGCTTCTCGGCACGGTATCCGAGCCGGCCACCCTTCAGCCGCTCCTCCTCCCAGCGTTCCTTGAGGACATCGATGCGTTCCTTCAAGTACTGGCGAGCGGGGGCGCCGCCGACCAGTTCGGCGCGATCGAGCAGCCGCGCGTCGATGCGCGCGACCAGCGGACCGTGCAGATCTACGGTGTGGGCGTCGGTGTTGCGGGAGGTATCCAACTCGGCATGACGCAATGCCGCGATGTACGTCGCCGCGGTACCGCGGTCGAGGGCGCGGCGGGAATAGGGCGTCACAGACAGCGCCTCCACCTGGCGGTAGAAGGTGGCGTGGTAGTGCTTGAAGTCCTCGTAATGGGCGAGGTCTCGCGGGCGGGACCAGTTGTAGAGGGTCACGACGAGGCCTGGCCGTGTCCTGTCACGTCCCACTCGGGAGGAGGCCTGGATGTACTCAGCGGTGTTCTTGGGCTGGCCGACGACCAGCATCAGCCCGAACCGGGAGACATCCACGCCGACTTGGAGCATGGAGGTGGCCAGGACCACGTCGACGGCACGGGCTTCGAAGCGGGTGGGCTCGACGCGAGGATCGCGCTTCTCCTTGGTGGCCGCGACGATTTCAGCCGCGACGGCGCGGCGTCGCGCCGTGGTATCGCGCTCCTGGTCGAAGGAGCTCTCCAGTCGTTTGAGGGTGGCGCCGATCTCCGCTGAGGAGATTCGCGAGGTCAGTTCCTGGATGGCGAGCATGCCCGTCTTGGTGGGAATGCGGTCGGCCAGGGTGTTGATGCCGCGGCGTCCTCCCGTGGAGCGTACGCGCGTGGTGATGTCGTCATCCATGTACCGCCGCATGCCGGCGAGTTCCCGCGTGGCGTTGAAGTACCCGACGAGCGTCATGTAGGGGTCCGCGGGGGCACCGTAGTCGTCAAACTGCTGCTGTGCTGCGAGCAGCAGGATTTCGGCAACCCGGATCTCCGCGGCCTTCAGCCGGGTGCCATGTGCGCAGATACCGAGGTAGCGGCGTCCCGGCTGGTTGCGGTCGGTTTCGACACTCCGCGAGAAGAAGGTGTCCCCGACGTCGAGGACCTGGGGCGGGAAGACCGCGACTCGGCGGCCGAACACCCCAAGGACCTGATCGGTGGCCCGCTTGGTGGTCGCCGTGGATGCCACGATCTTCGGCCCGACCTCGCGCTTGGTGCCGTGCGAGTCGGTGTATGTCCAGGTGCACAGCTGGTCGACGGCGGACTCGAACAGTCCCACGGTGGTGCCGAGCGCGCCGGAGATGAGGTGCAGCTCGTCTTGGATGATCAGGTCCGGTGGGCGCAGCCGGCCTACGGACTGCGCCACAACGGCGGGCAGGTCGTCACTCTTGCGGTTGTGGCGGGACCGGCATCCGGTCTGCTCGTCGAGGTCGGCGTGCCGGTAACCATGGCGGGGGCACCATTCGGTGACCCGGCCGAAGAGCAGGCCTGCGTAGCCGTTCCACGGAAGCTGGGCAAACTTGTCGACCGTGGCAATGACCATGGCGGGCGCCAGACGGTAGATCTCCTCGTCGACGGTGAGGACAGGAATTCCCTCGCCAGGCGCGGAACGGCGGGAGAACGGGCAGCGGTCCTCGCCCTCGCCGCGCCCGCAATACAGCAGTACACGCCGACGGTCTTCGTCGGCCTTCATATCGGCGTGGGCACTGAGGCCCTGCCCACACCAAGGGCACGTCAGGACCTGGATGACACGGGCGTACTTGTCGCTGCCGCTGTCGCGCGCTCCGGCGATCTGCTCCTGGGCCTCGCCGAACCAGTTGGGCGATACCCCGGTTCCCACCCACAGGCCGATCCGGAACGGTGTCCGCCCCCAGCGCACGTCCTCGGCGAACTCTTCGCGGCGCAGCACCTCACAGGCGCTGACCAGCGCGGCGGCGCGCTGGAACTGCTGGGCAGTCAGGAGCCGCAAGGTGTAGCGCATCAGCACGGCTACGCCGGCGCTACCGTCGCGGGCCTCTGCTCCGGTGCCGACGACGCCCTGAAGGCGACGCAGCGCGAAGGTGAAGGCGGTGAGCCCGAGGTACGCCTCTGTCTTGCCACCACCGGTGGGGAAGAACAGCAGGTCCACCAGGGCCTCGCGGCTCGTCGAACGGTGCGGGTGGTCGGTCCGGCTTAGGGACGCGAGGTTGAGCAGGACGAACGCGAGCTGGAAGGGCCGCCAGCTGGCGCCTTCCTTCCCCTTCGCGTAGACCTTCTCGTACGCGTCCCGATAGGAGGCGGGGTCGTTCTCCCGCCCTGTGCGAGCGGCGGCGATGTCCGTGTTACGGCGCTGGAGCGCCATGGCCCGGTTGGCAAATCGGAACGCCTCCAGCGCGTCGTCGTCGGTCTCTAGGGCGGCCACGCCGAAAGCGATACGGTGGCACACCTCCTCGGCCTCTTCGACGGCCGCCTCGGCGGCGACGCGCAGATGCTCGGGCAGCGCACTTGCCTTTGCCCGCTGTTCGGCCAGCCATGCGCTGTATCCGTCGGCCAGCGGCGCAAGCGCGGCGGACAGTTCAGCGCGCCGGGACGGCACTGCAAGAGCGGCCAGCTCGTCCATGCCGAGTTCGAGCCCGGCGAGCAGCGGCTGTTCGGCGGCGGTAGGCGCTGTAGTGGCTCGCACGTCGTACGTGGGCAGCCAGGTCGTACTCAGACGGTGGGCGCGCCGCTCGCCAGGGCGGACCTCGGCATGGACCGCGACGTTCCGGCCGAGCGCGTGGCGCAATTCGTCTCGGTAGAGCAGGCGTAGGCGGCGCTCCTCGGCGTCGTCGTCATGTGGATCGACGCTGCGGGGGTCGAGCGGATCGTCGATGGGCAGGAAGACGGCCGCCTTTCCATCGGGAAAGGCGGCGACCTCCAGGCGGGTCTGGAACAGCCACTGGGTGTCGCGGTCCCGGCCGGTGGCCTCCGGCTGCCGGTTGACGAGGCTGACCTCGACGACCCGCAGGTCCTCGCCGTCGGTCCTCGCATCCCGGTGCCGCACCTGAACGTCGAGATGAATGCCGGCGGAGTCGTCACCGTCGAGGGTGAAGCGGTGCCCGCCGGTCTTGGTCACGTCGATGTCGGCATCTTGTTTGACCGGTTCACGTCCCCATACGCGTTGAGGCAGGCCGCCCTCCCCGACCTGTTCACTCAGGGTGTACCGCCCCCATCGCGCGGTGACGCTGAGCATGCCGATCGAGACGGGCACCACGAACGACAGCCCCATGGAGGAGGCCCATATCCGCCCTGCAGCCTGCGGGGTAATCCGTTCGGAGAGCCCGCCGCCTTCCTCGTGCCCCTCGTCCGCGCTCTCCTCAGAGTCCGTGTTCTGGGCGGCTGCCAACGCGATTGCGGCGCTGGTCTCGCCGTCGTCGGGGCGCGGGCCGAGCATGCCGGCCAGGTAACGGTCCCGCGGGCCCGCCCAGACCTTCGGCAGCTCTTCGGTCTCGCCGTCCCACGGGCCGAGCAGGTCGTCTGCGATGTACCGCTCCAGCCCGTCGCGCACGTCGTAGGAGTCGCCGTTGAGGAAGGTCTGGGGCACCCCTTCGATGGGGTGGGGTACGTCCGTGGCTGCGGACTGGGTTGCCATGCGAGGCCTTTCTGCAAGCACGAACTACGGGGGACGCCGAAGGCTGAGGCTACCGGCAGGAACGGGGTTGCAGCCCCACTTCAAAGAATGACATGCGTGAACTGAGTTCACAAGCCACTTCGTGGAATTATGGACTCGTCGTCCCCGTCAGAACAGGGTGTTCGGCGGGGAGAACAAAGCCCCGTCGACCGACTCGTCCCAGGTATCCCCCTCAGGTGTCTGCGGAGGTGGCACGTCGGCCGCTGCCGCCGCCACTTCGAGGTCGGACTGCAGCAAATCCTGGAGTCTTCCTGGGTCACCGCCCGTGTGTCGGTCCAGCTCGGCGACAGCCTTACGCCCCATGGCGGCGCGCAGCTCCCCCTGCACGGGGACGCTCACCGTGCGAAGCACTCGCCAGTTTCCGCCAGGAGCCGGTGTGAGGAAGGCGAGCCGAGCCCTGCCCGTGCGCGAAAGTGCCAGCAGGTGGCACATCCCGAGCAGATCGTCATCCGCGTACTGGACACGCATCACGAGCGTGCGCTCGTCGGGATGGCCGGCGGGGAACCCGACGAGGAGATCGTGGGCCTCGTCGAGACTGCGGCAGCCGATCCGTACCTCGCCGTCCTCCTTGAAACGCAGGGTGGCAGCCGACGGCAGGCCCGCCTCGACCCCGTACGCCCACCAGGGCTGAGAGGCGACGTCCCAGGCGAGCCCGAACTGCGAACCCCGCATTCTGGAGGCGGCCTGCGCCATCCACAGCGGCGCCGGAATTTCAGGGCGCTCACTGGCCTTCAGCCCCGCGAACTCCTCCTCGCCGAAAAGCGGGGTGTCCGGTGCCCCCATCCCCGGCACGCACCACACTCGCGCGTACGCCTGGAGGTAGTCGTCAGCGCGCTGGGCCTGCGCGCCACCCAGTTCGAGCAAGACCCGCTCCAACGGGGTGAGGCCCGGAACGAACGACTTGTCCACCCAGTCCCGATAGCGCTCCGCGACCGCGCTGATCTCGGCGAGCGACGCTCGCAGCCTGGCATCCTCTGGCGTGGCACCGGGTCCCTCGAGCGCCCTGCGGTTGCCCTTGGCCACTTCGCCCAGGGACTCCGCGAGGCACTTCATCCGGTGGATGTGGTCCAAGTGCGGCGCGGCCGCCAGGTCCCGGGCGCGCTCGGAGGCGTAGGCCTCGATCTCGTCGGCGAATCCGTCCAGGCGCGTCAGCAGCATCCGGGCTAGGTCGGCCGAGCGGGGATCCTCCGCATCGACATCGAGCGCCTCAAGGATGCCGACCCAGCCGCCTCGCTCCTCTTCCGGCGGCATGAGCCCGCGCCGCCAGATGCCATCGGTATCCACCGACCACCGCTCCCGCAGCTCGGCATGGACTCGAGCCCAGCCCACGCTCGCCGCCCGCCGCTCCGCCCAGAACGCCAGGAGGCCCTCGGCCAGGGGGTCCCGCCACCAGGCATGCAGCAGGGGGATGGTGGGTCGCCGTAGCTTCGCCCACAGGTCAAGGACGGCGTCCAGCGGGCGCTTCCCGTTGTAAGCCATCCCACCCGACAGCCGCTCCAGGAAGTCGGCGGCCGTAGCCGACTCCTGGCCTTCGGCGTCCATCTGAGCGAGCCGCGCCAACGCCATGGCCGCCACGAGCCGCCGCGGCCCGAGATCGTCCGGCACGAGCGCTGCCACCTCCGGCGCGATCTCATCCAGCACTTCGGCCACCGCCCCGTACGTGCTCATGAACCACGTGGCGCGCTCCGCCTCGAACCGATCCATCCCCACCCCTTGTAACCCCGCCCGAATCTCGCCTACTGATTGCTGCGCCGTCGGCTATAGGCCGACACGGACCGCGAAGTGATCCGTCGCCGTGTCATCGGTCCCTGGTCTTGGCTCCTTCCAGCCTCGACTGTGCGCTCTTCAGAGCTGCAAGCATGCTGGCCGAGCTCGCCCCGAGGGCCCGCTGTTCCAGCACGGTGGGGATGGAGGGTAGTTCGGCTCCCGGAGTGGAGTACTTCAACCACAGGCGCGCACGGGTAAGAATCTCGCGCGCGCTCTTGACTTCCGGTAGCGCCTTACTCAAAGGCACCATCTTTCTCTCCACGCGGGTGATCGCCTCGCGGACCCTCCGCCGCTCTTCAGGACTGCCTACCGGGCGTCTGCGATTCGCCGACGGATCTTTGACCGTGCCCTGGCGGATGCGCTTGGTCAACGCATCCACGACCTTCTTCTCTCTCACCGTCAGCCTGGCTGCGGTCCGCGCCGGTCGCAGGTCCAGGCGCGGCGGCATCACACGCGGCGGCTTCCCGTACAGGGCGAAGGCGCGCTCCTGCTCACGCTCCGCCCATTGACGCAAGACCGGCGCTTCTGCCGGCACAGCTGCGGCACCAGCCACCCCAAGCCCATCCAGAACGGCGGGCAGACAGGACAATAGGGCGTCGCTGTCTCGGAGTATGGCTGACAGGACCGGTTTGGACTCCCAGAGCGGCGTGTCGACCTCGACGAGGAAGGCGGTTCGGTCCTGCTCACGCATGGACGAGTAGCGTGCGCCGAGTTGGGAGGCGACATTCGACCAGCTCAGGGTGCGTCCCGCTGCAGCCGCGCTGAGCAGTATCTCTCGGGCGCGGACCACAGCCTCGGATTGAGTGAGCTTCAAGGGGCTCTTCAGTTGCCGGGGCTGGTCCGCGGCTGCCCGCTGCTGCTTGTCGGCAGGCTTGATGGCTGCTACGGCCCGATCCCGGACGACCGAGTTCGACGCGGCCACCTCCGTTGGCTCAGGCAGTACCCCCAAGAGGCCCGAGCGAGCGGCCTCCGTGGCATTGAGTCGGATATAGCCGTTCAGCCGCAGGGCCCAGCCGCCGTTCTCGTGGACGAGTAGGCGGGCAGAGTCCGATGCCCGGTAGGCGTGGTCACGCGACACTTCTGCGTCGGCCGGGAGGGAGAGGACTGCTCGGACGATCGGGCCGGCAGATGGCTTGACGTCGGCCATCAGAAAGCGCCGATCCCCACCGGAGAATGGTGAACCGTCAGGGACCGGCGCGTCCAGGTCGGGAATGAAAGTCACGCCACCTTGGAGAGTGAAGCCACCTGGCTGCCCGCGGCGCGCAGAAGCGCGGATCTCCCGGAACTCCTCAGTGGCGGGAGTCCACAACCCATCAGGACGCAGCTCACACTCGTCCAGGGGCGTCCAATGGATGGACCCCTGGCGGGTTTGTGCCCCGATGTGGACATGGCGCTCCCCGCCAACCGTCTCAAGGCGGAAGCGAAGGCCGAAGCCGTTGCGGGCCAAGAGCTCCCTGGTCAGGGGCCCTTCGGTGCCGAAGAGCCAGTCGACATCGTCGACGTCTTCCGTAAGTGCAGCGTTCGCGGCCCGCCAGCTTCGGTAGTCAAGCGGGGAAAGCTGGAAGCGGATCCGACGGCGGACGGTCGGCAGGTAGACGTCCACCATGCCAGGGGCGCCAGAGCGCTGGCTGCGTGTCTCGACTGTGCCACGCAGATCATGCCGGTCAAGGAGTCGGCGAAGACCGCGTTTCACGAAGAGGTGGTCGGCGCTGGTCTCACCAGTGGCGGTGCGGGCACAGACCGGGCCGCCTTCAGCGTGGGCAAAGTGGCACACCCTGTCTCGATACAACTTGTCGACGAGCTTCCACCCACAGCCGCCGAGCTCATACCCGCACCAGTACGTGTAGTTCGGGTGCTGGTGGCGCCAGAGCTTCAACTCGTGAGCATCCATGGGCAGGATGATCGGCCTGTCGGAGCGGGGCTCGCCAACCACCGCCGTCTGGACGAGACGGTGGTCAGCGAAGGATGGTATGGACAAGAGACCCTCGCGATAACTTCGGTCGATCAGAAGAGAGAATCGTCGGGGCGGAAGAGTCCACCATCATCGAAGTCGACAGGCTCCGACGGTGCGGTGCGCCCCTCGGCCTTCTTGCGGCGGGCTTCCGCCGAGGGTGGCGGCATGTCGGGGTGCTTCGCTGGCTTCTTGTGCAGATTGAGGAAGACCTCGTCGGCGTACGCCTGGTGGTTGAGTTGACGGAGCCGGTCGATGATCTCGGTGCGGGCGAGCAGGCCGATGGTGTACCGCGGACCTTGGTCAGTGGTGTGGAACCCGTGGTCCAGCGGCACCCGCTCATGCGTCGGGTCGACTGGTTCGACCCCCGTGTCGTCGAGCAAGTCAAGCCAGCCGTACGCCTCGATCGTCGCCTTGTCGATCTCCTCGTGAATTTGGCGGAGCTCGACAATGTCGGCGTCCTGGCAGGCCTCGGAGTGGAGGAGGTTGTAGGTGTCGGTGAGGCCGATGTTGCGGCGTTTCATCAGGTCCCGGCGATAGGTGTCAAGACGGCTGCCAGCAATGCGGAGGCGGGCGGTGAGCGGAGGACGCACCAGGGTTTCGAAGACATCACTGGGGGTGTATCGAACCCGTGTCTCCAGGGTCGAGCACCGATCGATAGTCCACCAGTAGTGCGGGGCGCTACTAAGAAACGCGAGGATTGCGCGGTCGTCGGAGGCGAAGATGACGAGCTGTTCGCTATGCACTCTGCCCGTCGGCACCATCACCGGCATTACGACCTTACTCACTCGCGTAATGACGATGCACCGCTCCAGCATCCCGACTGCCTTCACCATCGCCGGGCGCTTCTCCGCGTACTGCCACCAGTAGTCCCGATATACCTTCCGGTTGTTCTGATCTCGCTCAGGCTTGACCTCCCGCAGGACCTTCTCGTACGGCTTGATGTACCGCTTAGCGTCTTGCTGGCTGCGATCACCAAAGTCGATTACCCAGCGGTCAGTGCCGTGTTCGGGGTGGCTGTTCACGTCCTGGCCATTGAGGTACGGGAACAGCACCTCTACGTACCGCTCGTCCTCAGCGATCCACGCCCGCGCCTCCCTCTCGGGGAGCGTGAAGCCGAGGCCCAGGACGTAAGAGCCGATGAACGAGATGCCCCCATTTCTTTCAAGCCTTTCCCCCCAAGACGTGACCCGCGTCCCAGGGTTGAGCGCAGTGGAGATCCCGTTAAGCACAATCTCGCCACCTAGGATGCACTCAGCCGACTTCCCCGGTTTCTCTCGCGAAGTCCAGACCGCGCAGTACTCCAGGTTTGCTGACCGGGAGGGCCACTTGGCGCTCTTGAGCGCCCGGCGGATCGAGACGCCGTCACGCTCAAGCTGATCCAGCCCGACTTCGCGCGAGTCACCTTGCGCCAGCGTGTTTGTAGCAATCAACCCGGTCTGCCCCCGGCGGTTCAGGAGTCCGTGCGCCCGAAGCTCGAAGTACGCCACAAGGTCGGCGCTCCCGCGCTTACCATCCGCCAGGAAGTCCACCAGATACTCACGGAAGGCCTCCCCCATGGCCCCGGTCAGCTTCTGCCCACCCAGGAACGGCGGATTACCCACAATCGCGTCGAATCCGCCCCGCTCCGTGAACACCTCTGGAAACGCCAGCGGCCAGTGCAGCGGTGTCCGTTCCAGGCCGTCGTCCGGGAGCTCGGCCGCAAGCCAGTCCTTGGCCGTCTGTCGAGCAACGCGCACGACTTCCGCGTCGTCCTCGACGCCGTCCGCGACCACGGCAGCCGCGAGCTGGGCCGCATAAGGGAACAAGTCGCGCAGTCGCTCGCCCCCCTCCGCCTCGTACCACGGCACACGCCCCGAAGCGCACGTCGCCAGCGCCGCGCCCGCCAGCAGATCGCCAACCAGACGCAGACGCTCCGCGTGCTCATTGACGAGGGCCAACCGCTCGCGCTTCCTGCGCAGCGCCTCCAAGTCGACACCCTTGATGGCCGTGATGGCCAGGCGCTCGCGGGTCAGTTCGTCGACGCGGGCACGTGCATCCGCCGCCCACACGTCGTCCTGCCTGGTGGGCTTGAGGTGGAGGCTCTCGATCTGGGCCATGCTGGCGACACCCAGCAGAGAATCGCCCGCCACAAGTCGGTCGTCGAGGAACGTAAAGGGTCGCTCGGGATCCATGGAGACCAGCCACAGCGACAGCTTGGCCATCTCCACGGCCATGGGATTGACGTCGGCACCGTACAGACAGTGCTCGATGATCTCGCGGCGGGCCTCTATCACCACCGGGTCCGACTCTGCGTCGACCGCGGTCACGGCCTCGACCGTGCGCCCCGCGCTGTACTTGACGGCGCGCTCATCATCGCCCTTCCGTGCCCGGGCCTCGATCAGGCGGTCCGCAAGGTAGCGGCAGGCGGCCACCAGGAACGCCGCAGAGCCCATCGCGATGTCGGCGACCTTCAGCTTCAGGATCTGGTCGGCCGACTTGGGCTTCCACTTGGTCTCGTCGGCGGTCTGGAGCGGACCCACCTCGTACACAAGTGGCTCGAGGGCGTGCCGGACGACCTCTTCTGCGAGGTAGCGCGGTGTGTAGTGCGTGCCGGTGTTCTTGCGCAGGACCGACTCGGTGACGAAGAGCGCCCCCGAGTGGATCACCACCGGGAGGCCCCGCAGGTCGCGCCGGATGAGGCGGAAGAAGGGCATCAGTCGACCCGTCAACGCGGCGTCACGCGAGACAGCCTGCAGCAGGCGACGGCCCTCCTCCGCCTCCGGGGCGTCCTTGAACGGGGCGAGCGCCATGGAAAGGGTGACCTCCGAGGCCGGCGGCTTGGGCTCCTTCCATTTCGTGTGGATCTTCTTCGCCAGGGCCTTGACGTCCTTGGACTGCGCGGCCAGCGCTTCCAGTTCCCGCAGCGGGACCTCGTGCTCACTGCCCTCGGGGCCGATGAGGCCGACCATGGGCTCGACGGCGCGCTCGCCACCGTAGGAGAGCAGGCCCTCGTACACGTAACCGATCTGCTCGACGTCCAGAGCGCGGAAGGACAAGGTGCGCACCTCGCGCTGCCTGCCGGTGCCGACGTGGACTTCCTGCACGGACTGAAGCATGTGCAGGACAGTGCGGTCGTCGATGGGCAGGAGTGGCGCCCGGTCCTCCAGCCAGGGATAGGTACGCGGGTCGAAGATGGAGCCGTCGTAGGCGGGCAGGCGCAGCTGCGGGTGGTCGACGCCGCCGTGGACGGCGTGGAAGAGGGCGATGAGGCGGTGCCAGGCGGACGTGGTGTGGTCGAGGGCGTCCTCGCCCTCGGCGTCGGCGCGTTTCCTCAGTTCGTCGCGCAGGAAGCGGGCCGAGTAGGACTGTGCGTACACCGGGTTGTCGGCGGGCAACAGGCCGCGCTCTTCGGCGAAGAGCAGGAAGACGACGCGCATCATCACCGCGACGGCGGCGCGGTAGACCGTTCCGGCGGATACGCCTTCCGCTCGCAGTCCCTGTGCGCCGCGCTCCATGGCGCGGGCATCAGCGCGGCCGATGGCGTCTACGAGGAGTTCAACCGCCTGGCGGACCTGGACACCGAGGGCGTCCGTGACGTCGTCTCCTGCATCAAGGCTCTTCTTGAGCAGGCCGACCAGTGTCTCGGGCTCGTCGTAGGAGAAAAAGCGCCGGCGACAGAGCAGCGAGGTGAAGGCGCGCACGACGTCGCGCTCGGCCGCTTCGCCCCAGCCGATGGCGTCGAAGACGGCGGTGGTGGTGACGCCGCCGAGTGGTGCCCACACCAGGCACCACCAGCGGCCGTCGGTGGCCAGGCCCAGCGGGACGCCGTGGTGGCGGCACAGGCGCGCGAGGCGGTCGGCGGGGGTGGCGGCCCAGTCGTCGCGCGTGGTGCGCGCGGTGGGTGCCGTGCCGGTGGGCAGGACCAGACCGAGGAGGCGTACGCGCTTGGCGGCGCTTTCGGCGTCCGGTTCGGCGGCCAGGGGTGCGCCCGGCTCGGTGAGCACGAAGTCGGGGCGCACGGTCGTGTCGTGTTCGGGTACCGGCAGGCTGAGCCGGTCCAGGGCGAGGTCCTCGTCCTCGCCCTGGCGCAGGGTGAGGGCATCGTCCCAGCCCAGCAGCGTGCGCAGGATGTAGGCGATCCACTCGTCACGGCCTGCGGTGGTGTCGGTCTGCCAGTCGGCGTGGCGGGCACGGAGCCGCGTCCGCTCGGTCTTGTCGAGGGCGTCCAGCTGGGGCCAGGCATCCAGCAGGACCGGCATGGTCAGGAAGGGGCCCGAGACCTCGGTGAGGTCCAGCCACCGCTGGTGCTGACCGCGGCCGTCGAGCGCCTTGGCGCGGGCGGCTGCAAGGCCCATGGAGGCGGGGGTGCGGCGGCTCATCGGCGGGCTTCCTTTGCGGGGATCACGAAGACGACGGCGGCGGGGAAGAGGTGGGCGCGGGGCTCGCGATAGCGGGCGGCGATCCGAGCCAGTTCGCGCTCGCGTTCGGCGGGCAGGTTCTCCAGGCGCTGTTGCCAACGATCCCTGTCCAGTTGGTACTGGCGTTGCTCGGCACTGGTGATCTCGCGGGTGCCGAACAGGGCCATCTGCTCGTCGGCGCCGTCGCCCTCTTCCTTGAGCTTGGCGCGCACGTTGGCTTCGAAGCGGTCCAGGGTGGCGGTGATGCGCTTCTCGTCCTCGGTCTGGCGCTCGGTAAGCCGTTCGCGGAGCGAGTCGCCGCGCTCCCGGGAGCGGGCGGCGAGGGAGTCGTACAGGGGCTTCTCCAGGCGTGGCCACGCTTCGGCGAGCTGGGTGCCCAGGTGCGTGGCGTCGGCTCCGGCGTCCAGGGCTGCGGCGAGCACCTGGCCTTGGTCGCGGACGTTCTCCCAGCGGCGGAAGCGGCCGGTGTCGCCGATCCAGCCGCCTGCCCACAGGACTTCCTCGTGCAGGCGGGTGCCGTCGGCGCCGACCAGGACGTAGCGGGCGTAGGCGGAGACCAGGGAGGTCTCCAGGCGGGGGTCGTCGCTGACGACCGCGGCGACCCGGTGCAGGCCGACGGTGTCGGCGTTCCACACGGCGGCGGTCAGCAGTCTGGTGGACAGGGCCACCAGCGGGTGCTTGAGGTGCGCGAGGACGACGTCGTCGCGGCCTTGAGCGGCGATGGCCGGGTCGAAGGTCACCGGGCGGCGCTCGCTTGCGCGCAGCTTGTGAGTCAGGCCGCGGGTGGCACGCTCCCAGGTGCCGGCGAGCGGCGGGACCTCCCACAGCGGCTCGTCGAAGTCCTCGCTGTAATACGGGGTGAGGGGCAACTGGTGGCTGAGGTCGAGAGCGGTGTCGACGACCCGTTTGATGTTGGCGGGGGTGAGGCCGAGGACGTCGACGGTGGTGTCGTACTGCTCGGCGAGGCGCTTGGCCTGCGCGGTGACGTTCTGCTCCGGGGCGACGGTGCCACCTGTGTGGCGGCCGGGAATGCGCTTGGCCTTGGCGTTGTCGATGTCGACCGGGGTGGTGTCGCCGCTCATCCGGCGCTGGACGGCGTCGGCGAGGACGGCGTTGACCTCGCCGAGGTCCTGTGCGGTGACGGCGATCTTCTTGGCGACGCGCGAGAGAAACTCCAGGTCGGCCTCGTACGAGCCGGCCTTCGCGCTCTGCCAGTCGGCGCCGATGAAGTGCGCGATCTCCACGTCGTTGCGCTGGCCCCATCGGTCGACGCGTCCGATGCGCTGCTCGAGCTTGTTGGGGTTGAACGGGATGTCGTAGTTGAACAGCCGGTGGCAGTGCTTCTGCAGGTCGATGCCCTCGCCGGCGGCGTCGGTGGCAATGAGGATTCGCACCTTGCCCTCGTCCGAGGTGGGGTGGGCCTGGAAGGCCAGCCGGATGTCCTCCCGCTCTTCGGCGTTCATGCCGCCGTGCAGCTGTGCGACGCGGCCGCCGTCGGTCAGGCCCTCCTGGCGCAGGAGATCGACCAGCCAGCGCTGGGTGTCGCGGTACTCGGTGAAGACGACCACACGGTCGTTGAGCCAGCTCTTCCCGTCCGGGATGCAGATCGCCTTGAGGTCGCTGATCATCTGGGCGGCCTTGGAGTCGGCCGCGGCCTCGTGGGTGAGTGCCCAGTCGTGCATGTCGCGCAGGAGCTTGAGTTCCTGGCCGTCCTCGTGGGGGGTGAGGCTGGTGGAGCGGGTGAGCGCGTCGTCCTCGGCGTCGACGAGTTCGTCGTCGTCGAGCTCGGCGATCAGGTCGGAGAATTCCTCCATCCATTCGGGCACGTCGAGTGCGGCCGCGCGGGGGCGGCCGTCGGTGTCCTCCAGGTGCGAGAGGTAGATCCGCACGGTGTGCAGAAAAGCGGCCGGCGAGGAGAACAGGCGCTTCTTGAGCAGCAGCGTCACCAGGTCGGCGGCCCGCCGGCCGCCGCGCGCTCTCGGCGCCATGCGGCGCTTGCGCAGCTCGGCGAAAGCGGTGAGCAGGGCGTGAACCTCACGCTCTTCGGCCGTGTACTCCACCGGGATCTCGCGGGTCTTGCGGGACCGGAATCGAGGGTTGCCGTCCCGGTCGGTTACCGAGGACTTCAGGCGGCGGATGACCGTTTCCTTGCGGGCCTCCTCGTCGGGCTCCATGCCGCGCACGAACCGCTGGTCGTCGACGAGTTCCAGCAGGGCGGTGTACGACTCGGAGTAGCCGTTGTGCGGGGTGGCCGACAGGAACAGGCGGTGCTCGAAGTGGGGCACGAGTCGCCTGATCAGCTTGGTCTGCTGCGAGTCGACGGCGTAGACCTGCTTGGGAGCGGCGGGAGCAACGTGGTGGGCTTCGTCGAGGACGAGCAGGTCGAAGAAGCGGCGACCGCCAGCTTCTTCCTGGGCGTCGCCACCTGTCGGCAGCACTTCATCGAGCAGTCGCTGTGCCTTGGGGCCACGCAGCCAGGGCAGCGAGACGATGGTAAGCGGGTGGACGCGGAAGGGGTTGGCGGCGCTTCCGTGGGTGCGGCGCAGCCGCGCGCAGGCTTCGGCGTCGACGATGGTGAAGTCCAGGCCGAACTTCTCGGCCATCTCGTCGCGCCATTTCAGGGTCAGGCCGGCGGGGCACACGATCATGACGCGCTGGGCGCGGCCGCGCAGCAGCAGTTCCTGCACCACCAGGCCTGCCTCGATGGTCTTACCGAGGCCGACGTCGTCGGCGAGCAGCAGATTGACGCGCGGTGCGCGCACGGCCCGCGCCACGGGCTCCAGCTGGTAGGGCTCGACAGCAACGCCGGAACGGAACGGGGCCTGGAGGGTGCGCACGTCGGCGGAGGCGACGGCCGACCAGCGCACGGCGTCGAGGAACGCGGCGAGCCGCGAGGGTCCGTCGAAACGGCCGGTGGAGGCGTCGGGCAGCGTACGGCTGTTCAGGACGCGTCGACCGGGTTCAACCTCCCAGATCACCGAGAGGGAGTCGCCGAAGCGGCCGTCAGCGACGGACTCGAGGTGGATCAGGGTCGCGGTACGCGCCGTCGTGCCGTCCTGTGTGGGCTCGCTCTCGTCCTCATCGCGGTGGGCGGAGGGCTCGACCCGGGCTACGACCCAGTTCTGGCCGCGTACCTCGACAAGTTCCCCCTCCGTCGGCAGCTGCTGCGGCGATGCCGCGGCGCCTGCCTCCTCATGTTCACTGGTGCGCACCATCGCCGCTCCGCCTCGTCCCCACTCTTCGATGGCAGGTGCCGGCGGGCCTACCCGGCCCGCCGGCACCTGATTCGCCACTGACAGATTACGCATTCCGGGCCCACCCCCTGCCCGTGCGCTACACAGGAGAGCATATCTGTGAACTTAGTTCACCGCTACCCGTTTGGGGGGTTCTCGGCCCGTGGACCGCTGTCAGTTCGCCGTGCCCAGCACGCGGTCCAGCCGGTCGAGCAGGGATCCCACCCGTGCGTGGCGCCGGTCGTCGTCCGGCAGCACTCCCGCCTGCCGGTCTCGCAGGTCGGCCAGGAGATCACGCGCCTCACGTGTCAACCCCATACGCGCGCGCAGCTCCGCGATACGGAACCGCGTGTCCAAGGCCTCGGAACTGCTCACTCCGAGGACTCGCTCCTGAGCCGGGAGTAGCCGCTCGAGGTCTGCAAGCGCCTCAGGGGTGCTCCCGAGTTCTGCAAGGCACGTGGCCACGCCTGCGCGGCACATCAGCACGTCCCGGTCGGTCTGCGGTCGGGTGCGCCGCAGCTGGGCGCCAAGGCGGTGATATCCGTCATACGCTTCTGCGAACCGCTCCTCGGCCAGCAGCTCCTGCAGCCCGCGCAGGCGGTCCGCCACACCTCCCGGGCCATCGGGGGTCGCGAAACCCCGGAGCGGGTGTTCCGCCCGGGGCGCACGCCGGCCCTCCTGCAGCACCGTGTCACCCGCCTGTTGTCGCGGCACCGCCTGCCTACCCCGCCTACCCTGCGTCGACGGCGTCAGACAATTCGCCGCGACGGCACGGACACCGGCGACGGAGGGACGGTCCTCCGGGGTCTTCGCCAGCAGGGCGTCCACAAGGCCAGCGAGGTCCGCGGGGACGTCGTCGCGGTGCGACGTCACCGAAGGCGGAGTATCGCGCACGTGTGCGTACAGCAGTGCCAGCGGATTGAGGGCGGTCAACGGCGGCTTCCCGGCGAGCAGTTCGTACAGCAGACAACCGAGCGAATAAAGGTCGCCGCTCGGCATCGCAGCGCCGCCCTTGACACGCTCAGGGGCGACAAAACCCGGCGTACCGGGCAGATCGCCCGTGCCCGTGAGCACGGGCTCCCCCTCCTCGGGTTCCAGCGCTGCTGCGATGCCGAAGTCCAGCACCTTCACCAGGCCGTCGGGTGTGAGCATCACGTTCGACGGCTTGAGGTCCCGGTGCACCACACCGAGACGGTGCGCGTAGGCGAGGGCGTCGGAAACCTGGTCGGCAACGGCGACGACTTTCGCGAGAGAGAACCGGCCGTGTTCGTGAAGCAAGTCCTCCAACGTCCGTCCGCGGACGAGTTCCATCACCAGGTACAGGCTCTCCGCGTGCCCGGAGCCGTCCCTCCCCCAGTCGTGGACGGTGGGCACCGCCGGATGTGCGATGCGGGCGGTCAGCTTGGCCTCCCGTATGAAGCGCTTCTTCGCCTTCTCAGGGCTGAAGGGACCGTCGGCCAGCATGCGCTTCACCGCCACGTCCCGCTGCAACCGGAGATCGCGAGCGCGCCACACTTCCCCCATACCGCCGTGTCCGAGCTTGTCCTCCAGGCGGTAGCGCCCGCCGATCGTCTCCCCCAAAGCCCCTGTGCTCCTTGCCGCTCATCGTCTCTCACGCGCATCGACCATGGCATTGTCGCCCGAACACGGCCCGCGTCACCCTCTCCGTCGGAAATGCCGTCGGGACGGACACCCCGCACACGGGGAGCATCTGTCTCCCCGGCACACTGAGAAACAGCGTCTCCAGTGCCCCATCACGCAGCTACAACAGGAAAGGCGCCTGAGGCAGCAGGAAAGGCCGCCGAGGGTCCTCCGTGCCCGCCGAGCCAAGATCGCCGTCCCCGGCGCCCGTCGTGCCCGGGGGCTCCGGCAGCCACGGCCGCAACGCCAGGTAGACCTCGGCGGCCGAGCCGGGTCGCTCCCGCGGGTCCTTGGCCAGCAACGACGACACCAGCTCCTGCGCCCCGTCCGGCACCACAACACCCCTGCTCGCCAAAGACGGCGGCTCTTGCGCCAGATGCCCGTCGAAAATCTCCATCGGCACCTTCGACGGGAAGGGCGGTACGCCAGTCAGCATGCGGTGCAGCAGACAACCGACGCCGTAGAGATCGCTACGGGCGTCCAGTTCGGCCGTGCCGCCGAGCAGCTCCGGCGACGCGTACATCAGGTTGCCGATCAGCTCACCGGTGGCGGTCAGCCGGGGCCCGACCTCCGACAGGACCTTCACCAACCCGAAATCCAGCACCTTGACCACGCCGTCACGCCGGACCATCACGTTGTCCGGCTTCAGATCTCGGTGGACGAGCCCAGCAGAGTGAGCGGCCGCGAGCCCGGAACACAATTGCGCCGCCGTAGCAGTAGCCGTGGCCAGGTCGAACGTTCCCCGCTCGTCGAGGAGCTCGCCGAGCGTCGCTCCCTCGACCAGCTGCATCACGAGCCAGTGGATCTCGCCATCTCTACCGGCGTCCGTACCTGCGTCGTACACCGTGGCCACGTTGGCGCTGTCGAGCGCTGCCGCCGCCATGGCCTCCCGCTCGAAACGCCGTCTCGACCGCGCGACGTCATCGGCCGAGGAATGGAGAGTCGCCAGCTTCACCGCCACCGGACGTCCCAGATCCCGATCACGCCCGCGCCAGACCTGCCCCATGGAGCCGCGCCCCAAAGGCACCTCCAGTTCGTAGCGCTTCCCGAAGACGTCACCACGGCCGATCCGACGCACTCGTCCACCCTCCACCCAGTACAGTGATCGCCATTATCGGGGCGACGAAGCGGACTCCGGGGACGGCATGGCGAAGCTCGGCATACATCGTGATTTCCTGATGGAGTTCGCGGCACTCGAAAAGCACGTGCAGAAGCGTGTCTTCGAGGTCTTCGAGAAGTTCACCAACGCCACACACGCTGGCCTTCATCTGGAGAAGCTGACGCACCAGCGCGATCCGCGCCTGCGCACCATCCGGATCAACGGCTTCTGGCGTGGCGTGGTCCTCAAGCCCGATCAAGGCGATGGGTACCTGCTACTGAAGGTGCTTCCCCACGACAAGGCCAACAGCTGGGCGGAGAAACACCGTGCCTCGGTCAACGCGGCCAGCCAGGGCATCGAGATCCGCGACGACGTAGCACTGGAGCGGGTGACCACCGAACTTCAGGCTGTCACCCGGCAGCACGCCACACAGCTGTTCCCGGAGGTCACGTACCCGGACAAGGTGATGCGCAGCCTCGGCATCGACACCGAGATCATCCCCATCGTCCGGCTCATCCCCGATGAGATCCACTTGGAGGCCCTGCACCGCGTCCTCCCCGAGCAGCAGTACGACGTCCTGCTGGGACTGGCTACCGGGATGTCGCCGGAGCAGGTGGACCGCGAGGTGGTGCAGGTCTACGCCGCCGGCACAGCACGTGACACCACCGGCGAGTCCGCCGGATCGCTGGATTCGGCCATGGCCCACGCCCGCGGACGCATCGCCCTCGTGTCGGGAACGGACGAGCTGCGCGAGATCCTGGACCGGCCCTTCGACGCTTGGCGTGTCTTCCTGCACCCCAGCCAGTACCGCATTGCGTACCACGAGTCGTACCGCGGTCCCGCGCAGGTCAAGGGCGGCCCGGGCACTGGCAAGACGGTGGTGGCCCTGCACCGCGCCCTGCACCTGGCCCAACGGCTGCCCGCCGACGCGCCGGATGGCAGTGTCTTGCTGACCACATACACCCGGGCACTGGCTGCCGAGCTGGAACGCTGCCTGGGCCTGCTGATCCCTGACGCCAAGCTGCGGGCGAAGATCACGGTGGCCAACCTGGATGCCTTGGCCTACGACATCGTTCGCAACAGACAGGGCGGCGGCTCGCTCAAACTGCTCGCCGACCAGAAAGAGATCACGGCACGCTGGGCACGCATCGCCCGCCGGCTCGGACTGCCCTACGCCGACGTGTTCTTGGATCAGGAGTGGCGCCATGTCGTTCTGGCACAAGACATACGCACTCCCGAGAGCTACCTCAGGGCTTCCCGCCACGGGCGCGGCACTGCACTGCCTCCCACCCGCCGACTTCAGGTGTGGCGCGCCGTCGATGCCTTCGAGCAGCAGCTTCGCGAGGCCCGTGAGCGCACCTTCCTGCAAATCTGTGCCGAAGCGGCGGACATCCTCGCCGAACACACCCGTCCGCCCTTCCGCCATGTCGTCGTGGACGAGGCACAGGATCTCCACCCGGCCCAGTGGCGCTTCCTGCGTGCGCTCGTCCCCGTGGGGCACGACGATCTGTTCATCGCAGGTGACACCCACCAGCGCATATACGGCAACAAGACCTCCCTGCGCTCCCTGGGTATCTCCGTCCTCGGACGTTCTCACCTGCTGCGCATCAACTACCGCACCACGCACGAGATCCTGAACTGGTCGTCGGCGCTCCTCACCGCGAACCCCGTCGGTCCCACCGCCGAGGACGACGATTCGTTGGCCGGTTACCGGTCCACCCTTCACGGTCGCCGCCCCACCCTCACACGTCACCCGTCGAAGGCCGAGGAGATCACCGCGGCCGTCACCCGGATCTCACAGTGGACAGCCTCGGGCGTGGCCCCGGAAGACATAGTCGTGGCCGTCCGCTTCATGCAGCTGGGCCGCGATGTCGCGGCTGCTTTGGAGCGCGCCGGCGCCTCCGCTCACGTCCTGGGCAACTCCGCACCCCAGCCAGGCGTACGTATTGCGACCATGCACCGTATGAAGGGTCTGGAGTTCCGCTGCGTGGCCGTCCTCGGCGTGAACGAGGGCACACTGCCGATGCGCGCGGCCATCACGCCGGCCGACATCGACCCGCAACAGCATCAGGAGGACATCGCCACCGAGCTGAGCCTCCTCTTCGTGGCCTGCACACGCGCCCGCGAGGACCTCCTCGTCTCATGCCACGGCATCCCCAGCCCCTTCCTGGCTCCGGTTGTCCACGACGGGGAAGGCACGGTCACTGCTCTCGACCGACAAGGTGATGGCCATCGGCTCCAATCGGCTGGCGAGGGCGGGCGGCAGCACGTGTAGTCCAGCACGGTCGCAGGGCCCGACGTTGCAGAGTCGGCCCGGGTGGCGCTAGTGAGCCAGAAGTGGTCCGCTGGCCCCAGTGCCGAGCCGTCCGGACAGTCCCGGTGCTCCTCGTACCGAGGGTCCGCGGGGATCTCGATAGCTACTCATAGCCGCAGGTGCTGCGGCTGACTTCGGTCGGTCGGGCAGTCAGAGAGCGAAGCCACGGACGGCCGGTTCGCGGTCGGCACGTCCGAGCAGGCAACACGCGCGGGCGGCCTACGCCCCGAGGGGACAGGTGCGGTGCACGACGTGCCGGCTCGAAATGCAGCGCGACCCCCGCGCTTCCCTTCACGAGGCCGCCCAGAGCGGGGCGGTGGAGAGCCGGCGTGATGGATGTCGTTAACGGACGTGCCCGACTCACTGATCGTTTCAGAATGAGATCGGCGTGTCGGCTGGCAGTCAATGATCTTCATCGGCAGGGTCTGCGGAGTGTCCGATGATCTTGTCCCTGATGACTT
>NZ_JARAVL010000098.1:0-554 GCF_033792725.1 Streptomyces sp. PA03-5A
GGGCCCGATCCCCGACGCCGCCCTCGCACCACTCGGCCCCGAGCGGGCCTCCCGGGCTTCGCACGGCTGCGCCGGACTCCGTCCGCCGACCCCATCACGCGCGCAGCGACCAGCCACGCTCCCGCAACGCCGCCGACAAACGGGCCGCCGCAGCCGGCTCCACCATCAACTGGACCAGACCCGCCTGCTGCCCCGTCGAATGCTCGATCCGCACGTCCTCGATGTTGACCCCCGCCGCCCCCGTGTCCCCGAAGAGCCGCGCGAGCTCCCCCGGCCGGGCCCGATCCCCGACGCCGCCCTCGCACCACTCGGCCCCGAGCGGGCCTCCCGGGCTTCGCACGGCTGCGCCGGACTCCGTCCCCCGACCCCATCACGCGCGCAGCGACCAGCCACGCTCCCGCAACGCCGCCGACAAACGCGCCGCCGCAGCCGGCTCCACCATCAACTGGACCAGACCCGCCTGCTGCCCCGTCGAATGCTCGATCCGCACGTCCTCGATGTTGACCCCCGCCGCCCCCGTGTCCCCGAAGAGCCGCGCGAGCTCCCCCGGCTGG
>NZ_JARAVL010000038.1:0-96919 GCF_033792725.1 Streptomyces sp. PA03-5A
GGGCCGGGGCGGGGGCGGCAGCCGGGGCGGGGGCGGCGGTCCGCAGGGGGGCCGGCGAAGGGGCCTGGACCCGGTCGGGTGCGGCGGGCTGCTCCGCACGCTCGGGGGTGCCCCACGACACGCGGGGCGCGGGGGCCTGACGGGCCGGGTCGGCGACCCACGCCCGCTCCGGGGCGGGATCCGGACGGGGCTCCTGCCGCGGCTGCTCCGCGGGGCGCGACTGCGGCTGCGGCTGCGGCTGTGCCTGCAGCCCGGTGAAGGTGCCGGTGCCGGGTCCGCGTTCGGCCCTCGGCGCCAGCGGGTCCTCGTCCAGGAACATCGGCCCGGACTCCTCCAGCGCGGGGGTCCACGGCGTCGCCGCCGGGGTCTGCGGCACCGGGGGCGCGGGCGGCGGTGCCAGCACGGGGCCGGCCGCTGCCACGGCGGCACCGGACGGCGGCGCGAGGTCCTCCCCGGGCTGCGGGGCGGGGCGGCTCGTACCGGGCACCCAGGAGGACCCGTTCCAGTACCGGATGTAGCCCGGGATGGACGGGTCCGGGTAGTACCCGGGACCGGGCAGACTCCCGCCGCTGCTACCGGAGGTCATCCGAGACAACTCCCCTCACGACCGACACGCTCGGACCAGCCCGCCGTCCCCGGCGTGCAAGGGACGACACTAACGAAGAACGCGGCGGGCGGACGAAAGAAACGATCCTTGGGCGAGGATCGGTATTCCGGGGCAAATCCCGTCGACCGACCCGATACGCTTCCGAACTGACACCGCCTCGGACGGACGGGGACGTGCGCGCCGCGGAGCCGTGGGCGCGGCGGGGGCGGGAACGGGAGGGCCGTCGTACGGCCGGACGCACCCAGGGCGGGGCGGACGGCGACGTTCCGTGTGTACCGCATCCATCTCACGCGTGCCGGGCGTTCGGGAAAAGTCTTCCCGATCGCCCGGACCCGCGTAATGGTGAATGCCGTATGCGCTCTCTCCCGGTGCGGGCCCCGCGCAGCACCCGCCGCGCAGCACCGCCAGGGGCCTTCGCGCCGAGGAAAGGACGACGAGATGCACACCGTGGTCGAACGGGAACTGGAGATGCACCTGGTGCTGTCGCCCGAGCGCAGCATCGCCGTCCCGGCCAAGCTGTCCTACCGGGCGGAGGATCCCTTCGCCGTGCACATCACCTTCCACATCGGCTCCGACTGCCCCGTCAACTGGACCTTCGCCCGGGAGCTGCTGGTCGAGGGGGTGTTCCGGCCGAGCGGGCACGGTGACGTACGGATCTGGCCGACCAAGACGGACGGGCGGAGCGTGATCTGCATGGCCCTCAGCTCGCCGGACGGCACCGCCCTGCTGGAGGCGTCCTCGCACCCGGTGGCGGCGTGGCTGGAGCGCACGCTGCGGGCGGTGCCGCCGGGGACGGAGCTGGACCACCTGGCCATGGACGAGCGGCTGGACGAGCTGCTGGCCCCGGCCGCCGGGGAGGGCGCGCGCGACGAGCGCCGCACGCCCGACCCCTGGCACGGCGCCGACGAGCCGCCGGACGCGTAGGGCGGCGGCCCGCGGGCCGGAGCCGTGGGCTCAGAACACCTTGCCGGGGTTGAGGATGCCGAGCGGGTCGAACACGGCCTTGACGCCGCGCTGCATCTCCACGCCGACCGGGCCGAGTTCGCGGGCCAGCCACTCCTTCTTCAGGACGCCGACGCCGTGCTCCCCGGTGATCGTGCCGCCGAGCTCCAGGCCAAGCGCCATGATCTCGTCGAAGGACTCGCGGGCCCGGCCGGACTCCTCGGGATCGGCGGCGTCGAAGCACACCACGGGGTGGGTGTTGCCGTCCCCGGCGTGCGCGCACACGCCGATCGTCAGGTCGTGCTTGCGGGCGATCGCCGCGACCCCGTCGAGCATCGCGGCGAGCCTGCCGCGCGGCACGCACACGTCGTCGATCATCGTGGCCGTGGAGACCCGCTCCAGTGCGGGCAGTGCCATCCGCCGTGCCTGCAGCAGCATTTCGGACTCCGCCGCGTCCTCGGCGGGCACCACCTGCGTCGCCCCGGCGGCCGTGCACAGCGCCCCCACCGCGGCCAGGTCGGCGGCCGGGTCGGGGGTGTCGAAGGCGGCGAGCAGCAGTGCCTCGGTCGACTCGGGCAGCCCCATGCTGGTCATGTCGTTGACCGCGCGCACGGTCGTGCCGTCCATCAGCTCCAGCAGCGAGGGCACGTGGCCGCCGGTCATGATGTCGCAGACCGCCGCGCAGGCCGCCTCGGCCGAGCCGAACTCCGCCACCAGCGCCAACTGGGCGGGCGGCGCGGGCTTGAGTGCCAGCACGGCCCGCACGACGACGCCGAGGCTGCCCTCGGAGCCGACGAACAGCCGGGTCAGGTCGTAGCCGGCGACGCCCTTGGCGGTGCGCCGGCCGGTGCGCAACAGCCGTCCGTCGGCCAGGACGACCTCCAGGCCGAGCACGTACTCGGCGGTGACCCCGTACTTCACGCAGCACAGGCCGCCGGAGCCGGTGCCGATGTTGCCGCCGATGGTGCACTGCTCCCAGCTGGAGGGGTCCGGCGGGTAGTACAGGCCCCGCTCGGCGACGGCGCGGGAGAGGGCGGCGTTGACGACGCCCGGCTCGACGACGGCGACCCGGTCGACGGGGTCGATCTCCAGGATGCGGTCCATCCTGGTCAGGGAGAGCACGATGCAGCCGTCGGAGGCGTTGGCGGCGCCCGACAGGCCGGTGCGGGCCCCCTGCGGCACGACGGGCACCCGCAGCGCCGTGGCGGTCCGCATGACGTGCTGGACCTGCTCCACGGTGCGCGGCAGGACGACCACCGCGGGCGCCCCGGCCGGGCAGAAGCTGGCCATGTCGTTGGCGTACGAGGCGGTGACGTCGGGATCGGCGAGGATGGCCTCGTCGGGGAGTCCGGCACGCAGCCGGTCGATGAGATCGCCCATGCGTCCAGCTTCGCACCGCGCCGCCGCCCGGGGAAGATCACGTCACCGCGCGGTTCACGGCTTCCTGAGTATCCGTACGGATGGTGGCGCGGGCGGGGGCGCGGCGAGGATGGCCGCCGTGACGGATACGACGGACCCCGGGGGCACGGCGCAGGCGCGGCGACGCCACGGGCGGAGGATCGTGGTGCGCTGCGTGTGGGCGGTCGTGCTGCTCGCCCCGCCGGTGGTGCTGTGGGTCATGGGCGCGGCGGACGCGGCGCAGCACAAGAGCCCCACAGACTGGGTGGGCAACCACCGCGCCAAGGTCGCGCTGGAGAACGCCGCCCTGCTCATCGCGGGCCTGCCGGCCGCCGGGGTGGTGATCGGTGCCCTCGCCGGGGCGCTGCGGCGGCCGCCGCGCACGGGGCTGTGGGCGGCGACGGGGGCGGTGCTGGGGGCGCTGGCGTTGTGGGCGTTCGGCGCGTACGCGTTTCTGACGGCCTTGCGCCACCTCACGATCGTCTTCTGACGGAGACCGGCGCCGGCCGCGCCCTCCCCCGCGGGGGCACGGTCCGGCGCCGGAGTCGGCGGCGGTGGCGATCAGAGGTTGCCGCGGCGCTCCTGCTCGCGCTCGATCGCTTCGAAGAGCGCCTTGAAGTTGCCCTTGCCGAAGCCCATCGAACCGTGCCGCTCGATCATTTCGAAGAAGACGGTCGGGCGATCCTGGACAGGCTTGGTGAAGATCTGCAGCAGGTAGCCGTCTTCGTCCCGGTCTGCCAGGATCTTCAACTCCCGCAGGGTGTCGATCGGGACACGGGTGTCGCCGACCCACTCGCCGAGGGTGTCGTAGTAGGAGTCGGGCGTGTCGAGGAACTCGACACCCGCGGCGCGCATGGCGCGGACCGAGGCGACGATGTCGTTCGTGGCGAGGGCGATGTGCTGGACGCCCGGGCCGCCGTAGAACTCCAGGTACTCGTCGATCTGGGACTTCTTCTTGGCGATCGCGGGCTCGTTGATGGGGAACTTGACCTTCAGCGTGCCGTCCGCGACGACCTTGGACATCAGGGCCGAGTACTCGGTGGCGATGTCGTCACCGACGAACTCCTTCATGTTGGTGAAGCCCATGACGCGGTTGTAGAAGGTCACCCAGTCGTTCATCTTGCCGAGCTCGACGTTGCCGACGCAGTGGTCGATCGCCTGGAAGAACCGCTTGGCCGGCGGCTCCACGATCGGCTCGGCGGCGACGTAGCCGGGCAGGTACGGGCCCTTGTAGGCGCCGCGCTCGACCAGGGTGTGGCGGGTCTGGCCGTAGGTGGCGATGGCGGCCAGCACCACGGTGCCGTACTCGTCGCCGACCTCGTGGGGCTCCTCCAGGCCGGTGGCGCCGTGGGCGAGGGCGTAGTCGTAGGCGGCGCGGACGTCCGGCACCTCCAGGGCCAGGTCCACGACGCCGTCGCCGTGGGCTGCGACGTGCTCCTCCAGGAAGCGGCCGTGGTCGGTGGCGGCCCTGACGACGGAGGTGAAGACGAAGCGGGCGCTGCCGGACTCCAGGACGTAGGACGCGGTCTCGCGGCTGCCGTTCTCCGGTCCGGAGTAGGCCACGCGCTTCATGCCGAACGCGGTCGAGTAGTAGTGGGCGGCCTGCTTGGCGTTGCCCACCGCGAAGACGACCGCGTCCATTCCCTTGACCGGGAACGGGTCCGCGTCGCCGGGGGTGGGGGAAGTGTGATCCAGGGTCTCAGTCATGGCAGCAGCCTCGCCCGGCACCTCAAGGTGCGCAATAGTTTGCAGAACGACTGGGCAACCTGTACAGCGGTCGGCGGAAATCAGGCGGCATTCTGTGCACGGTGACCACCGTCACAGGAGGGACTGGGGTGTCATGGGGATCGACCGGCTGGACGGACGGCTGATCAAGCTGCTCGCCGAGGAACCGCGGATCGGCGTGCTGGAGGCCTCGCGGCGCCTGGGAGTGGCGCGCGGGACCGTGCAGGCACGGCTGGACCGCCTTCAGGCCAATGGGGTGATCCGCGGCTTCGGACCGCAGGTCGACCCGGCCGCGCTGGGCTACCCGGTGACGGCCTTCGCCACGCTGGAGATCAAGCAGGGGCAAGGCCCGGACGTGCGGGCGCATTTGGCCGGCGTCCCGGAGGTCCTGGAGCTGCACACCACGACCGGGCAGGGGGACATGCTGTGCCGGCTGGTGGCCCGCTCGAACGCCGATCTCCAACGTGTGATCGACCGGGTTGTGGGCTTTGATGGCATCGTGCGGGCCTCCACGGCGATCGTCATGGAGAACCCGGTCCCGTTGCGGATCATCCCGCTGGTCGAGCAGGCGGCACAGGACGCGGACACGTAGCCGAGGGACGGCAGGGGTGATGCCCGGTGAGCTTCTGGGAGTACCTCGCCAGCCGTCACGAGCAGCTGCTGATCGACGCGTACCAGCAGGCCAGCCTGGTCTTCCAGTGCATGGTGCTGGCGACCGCGATCGGGGTGGCGATCGGGGTCCTGTCCTACCGGCGCGACTGGGCCGCGGCCCTGGCCGTCACCTCCACCGCGACGATCCTCACCATCCCCTCCCTGGCCCTGATCGGCCTGCTGATCCCCTGGCTGGGGCTCGGCGTCCCCCCGACGGTGACGGCCCTGACGCTGTACGGGCTGCTGCCGGTGGTCCGCAACGCGATCGTGGGGCTGCGCGGGGTCGACCCTGCGCTGGTCGACGCGGCCCGCGGCATCGGGATGTCGCGGACGGCCGCCCTGGCGCGGGTCGAGCTGCCGCTGGCGTGGCCGCCGATCCTGACCGGCATCAGGGTGGCGACGCAGATGCTGATGGGCATCGCGGCGATCGCGGCGTACGCCTCCGGGCCGGGGCTCGGCAACGAGATCTTCCGCGGGATCGCCTCCCTGGGCGGCGCCAACGCCCTCAACCAGGTGCTGGCCGGGACGGTCGGCATCGTCGTCCTGGCGCTGCTCTTCGACGCCTGCTACGTGCTGCTCGGGCGGCTCACCGTCCCCCGGGGGATCCGTGGCTGAGGCGTCGGGCGCGACCATCGAGCTGGAGCAGCTGACCAAGCGGTACCCGGGCAGCGCGGAACCGGCCGTGGACGGCGTGAGCATGGAGATCGGGGCCGGCGAGACGGTGATCTTCGTCGGTCCCTCCGGGTGCGGGAAGTCCACCACCCTGAAGATGATCAACCGGCTGATCGAGCCGACTTCGGGCCGCATCCGCATCGGCGGCGAGGACGTCACCGACATGGACCCGGTGAAGCTGCGCCGCAAGATCGGCTACGCGATCCAGTCCTCCGGGCTGTTCCCGCACATGACGGTGGCCGAGAACATCGGGCTCGTCCCCCGGATGGTGGGCTGGTCCAGGGCGCGGGTCCGGGACCGCGTCGAGGAGATGCTGGACCTGGTCGGGCTGGACCCGAGGGAGTTCCGGGGCCGCTACCCGCGCCAGTTGTCGGGCGGTCAGCAGCAGCGCGTCGGGGTGGCGCGGGCGCTGGCGGCCGATCCCCCGGTGCTGCTGATGGACGAGCCCTTCGGCGCCGTCGACCCGATCACCCGTGACCACCTCCAGGACGAACTGATCAGGCTGCAGCACGAACTGCACAAGACGATCGTCTTCGTCACCCATGACTTCGACGAGGCGATCAAGCTCGGGGACCGCATCGCGGTGCTGCGGGAACGCTCGCACATCGCCCAGTTCGACACCCCCGAGGCGATCCTGACCAATCCGGCCGACGACTTCGTCTCCGGGTTCGTGGGCGCCGGGGCCGCCCTGAAGCGGCTCAACCTGACCCGGGTGCGGGACGTGGGCGTCGCCGACTTCCCGACGGTGCGCCTGGACGACCCCCTCCAGTCGATCTTCGACCGGCTGCGGGAGGTGACCACGACCAACGAACTGCTGCTGCTGGACCGCAGGGGCCGCCCCTACAAGTGGCTGCGGCGCGGCGACCTGATGCGCGCCAAGGGCTCGCTCGCCCGCGCCGGGACGCTGGTGGGCGACACGGTGACCCGGGACGCGACCCTGCGCGACGCCCTGGAGGCGGTGCTCACCGACAGCAGCGGACGGGTCGCGGTGACCGGCCGGCGCGGCGAGTTCACCGGGGTGGTGGACATGGAGACGCTGCTCAACTCCGTGCACCAGCTGCTGGAGGAGGACCGGCTGGCGGCCCTGGAGCACCGTCACGAACTGGAGGAGCTGCGCGCCCCGCAGACCCGGGCCGAGCAGGAGGGCGCCGACCACGAACCGGGGGCGCGGGCATGAGCCCCACCACCGGCGCACCGCCGGGCGGGACGGACGGGACAGGAGGACCCGGCGGGCCGGGCGGGCCCGCGACGGCTCCCGGGGCCGGGCAGGGCCCGGCCGGTCCGGAGGAACCCGCGGGCGGCGAGGGCCCCGGCGACCGGCCCCGCGGGCCCGCGGCCGGACCGCCGGCCCGGCGGCTGACCTGGCGGAGACTGCTGGTCACCCCGGTCGTGCTCGCCCTCGTCCTGCTCGCCACCTACCTGTGGATCACCGGCATCACCCTCGACTCCATCGCCGAGAACGCCCTCGTCGGCGACACCGTCAGGGTGCGGCTGTGGCAGCACGTCAAACTGACCGCGATCTCCACCTTCTGGGTGCTGGTCATCGCCGTCCCGCTCGGCATCGCACTGACCCGGCGGCGGCTGCGCCCCGCCGCGCCGGTGGTCACGGCGATCGCCAACATCGGGCAGGCGACGCCCGCCATCGGGATGCTGGCGCTGCTGGTCATCTGGCTGGGCATCGGGCCGCGCACGGCGCTGATCGGCATGGTGGTCTACGCGGTGCTGCCGGTGCTGTCCAACACCATGGCGGGGCTGCGGGCCATCGACCCCACCCTGATCGAGGCCTCGCGCGGCATCGGGATGTCGGCGGCCGGGACCCTGTCCCGGATCGAACTGCCGCTGGCGGTACCGCTGATCCTGGCCGGCGTGCGCACCGCGCTCGTGCTCAACGTGGGCACCGCCACGCTCGCCACCTTCGTCGGCGGAGGCGGGCTCGGCGACATCATCACCACCGGGATCGTCACCCAGCGCATGCCGGTGCTGGTGCTGGGTTCGGTGCTCACCGTGGTGCTGGCCCTGCTGGTGGACTGGCTGGCGTCGCTGGCCGAGCAGGTGCTGCGGCCGCACGGTCTGGACACGGGCTGATGCGCCGCCGGGCCCTGGCCGCGGGCCTCCTGGTGCTGCTCACCTGCGCCCCGGGCTGCGGGCTCAAGAGCGGCAGCCCGCTCGTCGACGACGTGCGCCCCGGCTCCCTGGGACAGGGGCTCCCGCTCAAGGGCGCCTCGCTGACGGTGACGTCCAAGAGCTTCAGCGAGCAGATCATCCTGGGCTCGATGATCGGCCTGGTCTTCAAGGCGGCCGGCGCCGAGGTGCTGGACCGCACCAACATCCAGGGCTCCATCGGGGCGCGGGAAGCGGTCAAGTCCGGTGCCGCGGACGCCATGTACGAGTACACGGGCACCGCCTGGATCACCTACCTCGGCCACGACGAGCCCATCGCCGACCCCATGGAGCAGTGGCGGGCCGTCCGCGACGCCGACCTGCGCAACGGCATCACCTGGCTGCGGCCGTCCACCCTGGACAACACCTACGCCCTCGCCATCAGCCGGGACAAGAACCGCCCGTACGGGCTGCGGACCCTGTCCGACGTGGCAGCCCTGTCGCGGAGGGACCCCAAGGCCGTCACCCTCTGCGTGGAGAACGAGTTCGCCTCGCGGGACGACGGCCTGCCCGGCATGGAGAAGGCGTACGGCATGGACCTGCCCTCCGCCAACATCCGCAAGATGGACACCGGGATCATCTACACCCAGATCGCCAAGCCCGGTTCCTGCCTGCTCGGCGAGGTCTACACGACCGACGGCCGGATCGCCTCCCTGGACCTGCAGGTCATGGAGGACGACAAACGCTTCTTCCCGAACTACGACGCCGCACCCGTCGTCAACAGCGAGGCCCTTGAGCGCTGGCCGGCCATCCGCTCCCTGCTCGACCCGCTGTCGGAGAAGCTGACCACCGACGTCGGCCGGGAGCTCAACGCGAAGGTGGACGTGGAGGGCGAGGACCCGCACGAGGTCGCCAAGGAGTGGCTTATGAAGGAGGGCTTCATCAGGGCGGGGTGAGCGGGCGGGGTGAGCGCGTCGGGCGAGGCGTGCAAAGAAAGCGTTGCAAAGGAGCCTTTGCAACCTCTACGGTGGGACCGTGCCAGACGACCCCACCGCCGACGCGACCGACCCCGGCGTCATCAGCCTCGACCCGCGCACCCTGCGCGGCCTCGCGCACCCGCTGCGCATCCGGCTGCTCGCCGCGCTGCGCGAGCACGGCCCCGCCACCGCCTCCGGCCTGGCGGCCCGGCTCGGCGAGTCCAGCGGCGCCACCAGCTACCACCTGCGGCAACTGGCGGCGTACGGCTTCGTCGAGGAGGAACCGGACCGCGGCACCGCACGCGAGCGCTGGTGGAGGGCCGCGCACCGCGGCACGCACTTCGACGCCGGGGGCTTCCTCGGCCACGCCGACCCCGAAGTGCGCGCCGCCATCGGGCTGTTCGGGCGCGAGGTCGCCGCGCACCACGCCGCGGAGCTGGAGACCTGGCTCGCCACCGTCGGCGACTGGCCCGCGGAGTGGCGCCGCAGCTTCGACCTCAGCGACTTCGCCCTGCGGCTCACCCCGGCCGGGGCCCGCGCCCTGCGCGACGAACTCCACGCCGTGCTGGAGCGCTACCGCACCTCGGAAGGCGGGCACCGCTCGGACCACGAGGACGCAGGGGACACCGAGGACGCCGTGCCCGTCCGCGTCCACCTGCATACCTTTCCGCGCACCGCGGACTGACCGCACCGACCACGGGGGACACACATGGAGACCGGAACCGGCATATCCGACGGCACCGAGCGGGCCACCGGGCCCGTGCCCGCACCCGATCCTCGGCCGCTGCGGCTGGTCCTGGCCGCCAACGTCGTGTCGATCAGCGGCAATTCGCTCACCGTGCTCGCCGTCCCCTGGTTCGTGCTGCAGACCACCGGCAGCGCCGCCCGCGCGGGCCTGGCGGCCTTCTGCGCGACCCTGCCGGTCGTGGTCTCCGCGCTCGTCGGCGGGCCGGTCATCGACCGCTTCGGACGGCGCAGGTCCTCGGTCCTGTCGGACGCGGTGTGCGCGGTGGCCGTCGTGGCGATACCGCTGCTCCACTTCGCGGGCGTGCTGCGCTTCTGGCAGCTGTGCGCGCTGATGGCCGTCAGCGGGCTCTTCCACGGCCCCGGCGAGACCGCGCGCGAGGTCCTGCTGCCCGTGCTGGCCGAGCGGGCCGGGACGCCACTGGGGCGCGCCGCGGGCTACTTCGACGGCGCCTCACGCGGCGCCCGGATGCTCGGCGCCTCGGCCGGCGGTGTGCTCATCGCCGTCCTGGGCGCGGAGGCGGTGCTGCTGCTGGACGCGGCGACCTTCGCCGTCTCCGCGCTGCTGATCGCCTTCGGCGTCCGCGGGCTGCCGGGCGCCGAACCCGCCAAGGACACGGCACCGGTCTCCCTGCGCACGTACCGGGCCGAACTGCGCGAGGGCTACGCCTTCCTGATCCGCACCCGCCTGCTGCTGGCCATCACCTTGATGGTCATGGTCACCAACGGCCTCGACGCGGGCTGGAGTTCGGTGCTGCTGCCCGTGCACGCCGACCGGGAGCTCGGCGGCTCCGTCCAACTCGGCCTGCTGTCGGGGCTCTTCGGGGCCGGCGCGCTCGCCGGGGCGCTGCTGTACGGCGCGGTGGGCCACCGCCTGCCGCGATGGCCGGTCTACACGGTGTGCTTCCTGCTGTGCGGCGCGCCCCGGTTCCTGGTCGCCGCGTGGGTGCCCGGATGGGGTGCCCTGGCGGTGACCATGGTGGCCGGCGGCATCGCGGCGGGGGCGCTCAACCCGATCCTGGCGACGGTGACCTTCGAGAACATCCCGGACGAGCTGCGCACCCGCGCCCTGGGCACCCTGGGCGCCGGGGTGCTGCTCACCACCCCCGTGGGCGGCCTCGCCGCGGGCTACCTGGTGGACGGCATCGGCCTGGCCGGCGCGCTGCTGCTGACCGGCGGGGCGTACTTCCTCGCGACGCTGTGCCCGCTGGTCTTCCCCTCCTGGCGCCACATGGACGCCCGGCGGGGCACCTGACCTCGCACTAGCAGCTGGGCACCTTGCCGCCGCTGTCGAGGGCGTCCAGGGCGTCGATAGCGCCGTCCAGGGTGGTGACGGGCACCAGACGCAGCCCCTTGGGCAGTTCGGCCCTGGCGTCGGCGCACTCGGCCTTCGGGACGAGGAAAACGGTCGCGCCGTCACGCCGGGCGGCCTGCTCCTTGAGCGGGACGCCGCCGACCGGACCCACCTTGCCGCCGGCGGTGATCGTCCCCGTACCGGCGATCCTGCGGCCGCCGGTGAGGTCGCCGCCGCGGCCGTTGCCCTCGATCTTGTCGATGATGCCCAGGCTGAACATCAGGCCCGCACTGGGCCCGCCGACGTCCGCGAGGTGGAGGGTGACCTTGACGTCCGAGGGGGACAGCCGCAGCTGCCGCAGGGCCGCGGCGGTGGCGTCCTGCTGGGACTCGGTCATCTCCGCCTGGTTGTGCCGCTCGATCTCCTTGACGGTGCCGCCGGTCGGGTAGACCGCGTCGCGCGGCATCACGGCCTGGTCCGTGGCGAACCAGGCCTTGAGGACGTCACCGAAGCGGACGGCCGCGTCCGGGTTCGTCGCCGCGATGGTCGTCATCCGCAGCTGCCCCGAGGTGTCGCGGGTCCCGGTCCCGGAGATCGTGATCACCGGCTTGCCCTGGTCGTCGCCGAGGACGTCGGCCGTCAGCCCCGGCACGACGATCGAGATCGGCAGCGGCGCGAACAGGGCCACCGCCAGCAGCGCGGCCACGAGCGCGGCGCAGACGGCGAGGATCCGGTTCCGGGCGGAGACGAAAGGCATGGGGTGAATGTAGTTCACGGCGGCGGCCCGGCGTGCCGGGGCCCGGGGCGCCGGGGCCGCTAGCGCAAGGCGTCGGCGACCTCCAGCGCCGCCTCGACGACCCGGGGACCCACCCGTTCGGGTATCGCGTCGGCGAGCATCACCACGCCCACGCTGCCCTCGATGCCCGGCACGCCCACCAGCGGGGCCGCCGCACCGCTCGCCCCGGCCTCCAGCTCGCCGTGCGTCAGCACGTACCCGGGGCCCTCGGAACACCGTGAATCAGGCTCGTACGGCTGCACGCTGCGCCCGGCGAGGATCGCCCGGCCCGCGGCGCCGCGGTCGAGGGAGTGCCGGAAACCGGTGCGGTAGGCGACGTGGTAGTCGGTCCAGCTCGGCTCGACGACCGCCACGGCCAGCGCCTCGGTACCGTCGACCAGGGTGAGGTGGGCGGTGGCGCCGATGTCCTCGGCGAGGGAGCGCAGGGCGGGGAGCGCGGCCTCGCGCAGCAGCGGGTGCACCTGGTGCGCCAGCCGCAGCACGCCGAGCCCGACCCGGGCGCGGCCGCCGAGGTCGCGGCGGACCAGGGAGTGCTGCTCCAGCGTGGCCAGGAGGCGGTAGACCACCGTACGGTTGACGCCCAGCTTCACCGCCAGCTCCGTGACGGTCAGTCCGTGATCGGTGTCAGCCAACAGCTTCAGGACCCGCAGGCCCCGATCGAGCGTCTGAGAGGTCTCCGCGGTCACGACGCCCCCTTCTCGTGTGAGTGGCGGCTCATCTCTCACGGCGGGAGCACTGCCGGTCCCGCGGCAGAGCGCGGAGAGGCCACCGGTCTGGCGGTACCGGCTGGCGCCCCGAGGCTGCTCTGCCACGGCGCGTTGCGTGACCGGAACGGTAGCGATGCGTACCGCTCAGCGGAAGACTTCGTCCACAATCCGGTCACGTGACCGGGGTAGCGGGGGCGCACGACGTAAATCTTCCGCGGAATCACCTCTCGCACCGCAAGATTCACAGCATCACTGACGTACCATCAGCACCCGGCGCGGGCACCGCGGATGAGCGGACGGCCGCCGCTCAGCGCATCCGCGTCGCCCACTCCTGGACCTTCTTGATGCGTTCGTTGAGCTGCCCCGCCGTCGCCTCCGCGCTCGGCGGTCCGCCGCACACCCGGCGCAGCTCGTTGTGGATGACACCGTGCGGCTTGCCGCTCTGGTGGTTGTACGCGGCGACCATCGTGTTCAGCCGCTTCCGCAGCTCCAGCAGCTCCTTGTGCGTGACGATCGGCCGCCGCTCGGCGGGCAGTTCCAGCAGGTCCGCCTCACTGTCCGGCTTCTTCCGGCTGTGCGCGATCTGCCGGGCCTGCCGCTTCTGCAGCAGCAACTCCACCTGGTCCGGCTCGAGGAGGCCCGGAATGCCCAGGTAGTCCTGCTCCTCCTCGCTGCCCGGGTGCGCCTGCATGCCGAACTCGGCGCCGTCGTACAGCACCCGGTCGAAGACGGCGTCGGACTCCAGCGCCTCGAAGGGCAGCATGTCCTGCTCGCCGGTGTCCTCGTCCTGCTGCTTCTCCGCCTCCGCCAGCTCCTTCTCGGACTCCGCGTACGGGTCCTCCTCGCCCTCCTTCTTCGGCTTGTCGAGGGCGTGGTCGCGCTCCACCTCCATCTCGCCCGCGAAGCCCAGCAGCATGGGGATGGTCGGCAGGAAGACCGAGGCCGTCTCACCGCGGCGGCGGGACCGCACGAAACGGCCCACCGCCTGTGCGAAGAACAGCGGCGTGGAGATGGTCGTCGCGTAGACCCCGACGGCCAGCCGCGGGACGTCCACGCCCTCCGACACCATGCGGACCGCGACCATCCAGCGGTCCTGGCTCGCGCTGAACTCCTCGATCCGCGAGGACGCCCCGGCGTCGTCGGAGAGCACCAGGGTCGCCTTGTGCCCGGTGATCTCCCGGATCAGCTTGGCGTACGCGCGGGCCGAGTCCTGGTCGGTGGCGATCACCAGCGCGCCGGCGTCCGGGATGGACTTGCGGACCTCCGTCAGCCGCTGGTCGGCGGCGCGCAGCACGTTCGGGATCCACTCACCGGTCGGCGCCAGCGCGGTCCGCCAGGCCTGGCCGATCGCGTCCCTGGTCATCGGCTCGCCGAGCCGTGCGGAGATCTCGTCGCCGGCCTTCGTGCGCCAGCGCATGTTGCCGCTGTAGGAGAGGAAGATCACAGGACGCACGACGTGGTCGGCGAGCGCGTTGCCATAGCCGTAGGTGTAGTCGGCGGAGGACCGGCGGATGCCGTCGTTGCCCTCCTCGTACGTCACGAACGGGATCGGGTTCGTGTCCGACCGGAACGGCGTCCCGGTCAGCGCCAGCCGCCTGGCCGCCGGCTCGAACGCCTCCAGGCACGCCTCGCCCCAGGACCGGCTGTCGCCCGCGTGGTGGATCTCGTCGAGGATCACCAGCGTCTTGCGCTGCTCACAGCGGTTGCGGTGCAGCATCGGGCGCACGCCGACGCCCGCGTAGGTCACCGCGACCCCGTGGTACTCCTTGCCGACCGGCCCCGCGCTGTACTCCGGGTCGAGCTTGATGCCTATCCGGGCCGCCGCCTCCGCCCACTGCTTCTTCAGGTGCTCGGTGGGGGCGACGACGGTGATCTGCTGCACGAGGTGGTTGTGGAGCAGGTACGAGGCCAGGGTGAGCGCGAACGTCGTCTTGCCTGCGCCGGGCGTCGCGACGGCCAGGAAGTCACGCGGCTGCGTCGCCACGTAACGGTCCAGGGCACCTTGCTGCCAGGCGCGCAGCTTGCCGGCCGTGCCCCAGGGGGCGCGGCCGGGGAAGGCGGGCGACAGGTGGTGCGAGTGCGAGCTGCTTGCGCTGTGCGGGGCGGTGGTAGTCACGGTCTCCGGTGACGGGTCGGGTACGACAACCGTCACAGCCTACTGGCGCGCGGCGGGGGGTCGTGGTTGCGGCCCGTTGTCGTGTGCGGCGCCGCGGTGGTTGCGGTTGCGGTTTCTCCCCCGCCCTCCCTCCCGATTGCCCGGCGCGGTCAGTGCGGGCCTGCGCACCGTGTGCCTGGGTCGGGGCCGCGCCGGCGCACTCCCCCAGCCTTCGGCCGGGGGGACCCCCACCTCAGCGCTCGCGGCGCTGGTCCACGTCATTCGGCGCCGGGTTACCCGCTCGTCTCCCCCAGCCTTCGGCCGGGGGGACCCCCATGGGCGCACCCGCCACACCCCCTCCCGCTGTGTGGGCGCATGACGCCCGGTGGAGGGTCAGTAAGGCACCTGCGGCAACCCCGGACCGCTCTTCTGAACCCCGTCCGGCCATTAGTCGCCTAGACGACCGGAGGGGGTGTGGCGGGGTGCCCCGGGCGGGGGATGCCTGCCGCAGGCGCAAACAACCCGCACACAACAACGGGCCGCGAGGGACCGCGTCAGGGGGCGGCCAGGCGGGCCAGGGCGCGCCCGATCGCCGCGGGGGCGGAAAGATCCCCCGCCGCGACCGAGACGACCAGGGCGTACGCCACGTCCTGGTCGGCCGACCGCAGGTCGACCCCGTTCAGGCCCAGGAACACCGCCGCCGCCAGCCACGCCGTCCGCTTGTTCCCGTCGACCAGGGGATGGTTCGCCGCGATCGCGTGCAGCAGCGCACCCGCCCGCTCGTACACGTCCCCGTACGCCTCGACGCCGAACATCCGCGCCCGCGGCCGGTGCACAGCCGACGCGAGCAGCCCGGGCTCGCGCACCGCGGGCGGTTGGCCGCCGCAGGCGAGGCGGGCGAGGCCGGTGACCTCGGCGAGTGTGAGGTGGCGCACGGTCATGTCACTCCCCCAGCCTGCGCAGCAGGTCCGCGTGGGCGGCGGCGTACGCCTCCCCCGCGGCGAGGACGCGCGCGGCCTCGGCCGCCTCGTACGCCCGCACCGCCGTGCGCACGAACTCCGCGACGGGCACGCCGTGCGCGTCGGCGAGGTCGCCCAGGGACTCCCACTCGGCGTCGGTGAAGACGAGGGTCAGCTCTTTCACACCGGGACGGTAACCCCCCGGCGCGCCCGTCTCACCCGGTTTTCGGGCGGAGGCGGGCCGCGACGGCGACGCCCGCGAGGGCGAGGACGGACATGGGGAGGAGGACGGCCGTGAAGGCGCCCGCCGCGCCGCCGAGGGCGGCGAAGACGGTGCCCGCGGCGGCGACCAGGACGACGCTGGAGAGCGCGTCGGAGACCTGGAGGGCGGCGGAGTTGGCGCCGGCCTCGGAGGGGGCCGAGAGCTTGAAGAGGATGACGCTCAGGGACGAGATGACCAGGCCCGCGCCGAGGCCGCCCACGCCCCACGCGGCGGCGGCGCTCCAGGCGGGGGCGGCGTCCAGGAGCGGCAGGGCGGCGCCGGCGATCGCCGCGGCCATGAGGAACATGCCGAGGACGACGAGGCGTTCGCGGTGGGGTTCGAGGCGGGGACGGCCCTGGATCCAGGAGCCGATGCCCCAGGTGACGCCGCCGCCGGCCAGGGAGAGCCCGGCGAGGGTCGGGGACATGTGCCGCTGCGTGACGAGCATGAGCGGGACGAAGCTCTCGGCGCCGAGGAACGTGCCGGACGCCACACCGCGCAGCAGCACCACGGACGGCAGTCCGCGGGCCGCGCGGAAGGTGCCGCGGGGCAGCAGCCGCAGCGCGGCCGGGACGACGAGCGCGGCGCCCGCCACGGCGAAGACCAGCGACAGCGGCCTCAGGTCCTGCCCGGCGTACTGGAGCAGCCCGGCGCCGGCGGAGACGGCGAGCGCGAGGCGCAGCCGGCGGCCGTCGGGGGCCGCGCGGTCGTCCGGGGGCCGCTGGAGGGAGGCGCGGCGCAGCGCGGGCAGGCCGGTGAGGAGCGGGAGCACGACGAGCAGGGGGATGGCGAGGAAGACCCAGCGCCAGCCGAACTGCTCGGTGACCGTGCCGGCCACGAGCGGGCCGACGATGGAGGGCAGCACCCAGGACGCGGCGAAGGCCGCCATCACCGCGGGCCGCAGGCGTTCGGGGTAGGCGAGGCCGACGACGACGTACAGGGCGACGATGACGAGCCCGCCGCCGATGCCCTGCACGGCCCGGCCCAGCACGAACGGCCACATGGACTGGGCGGTGCCGGAGACGACCAGGCCGGCCGCGAAGGCGCCGATGCCGGTGACGAGCGGCGCCAGCGGCCCGGTGCGGTCGCACCACTGGCCGCTGACGACCATCGCGAAGAGCGAGGTGGTGAAGTAGCCGGAGAAGGCGAAGGCGTACAGCGGCAGCCCGTCCAGCTCGCGGGCGGCGATGGGCATGGCGGTGCCGACGGCGGTGGCCTCGAAAGCGATGAGCAGGACGACGGAGACCATCGCGAGGGTCAGCGCGCGGTAGCGGCTGCCCAGGACGGTGTCGGCTCCGGTGTCCGGCCCCGCGAGGGGCATGCCTGCATGGCCGGATACCGGCTCGGTGTCTGCGGTGGTCACCACGACAGGGTAAGGGGTCAACCGGCTCGTTGCCCCTGGCACCCGGGTCGGCCTTTCGGCCTAGGGCCGGGAGAAGCGGGCCCGGGCCGGGAAGGCGTAGGCCATGCCGCACTACACCTCGTACGACGGAACCGAGCTCGCCTACCAGGACCGGGGCGAGGGGCCCGTACTGCTCGCGCTCGCCGGCGGGCCGGGGCGGGACGCCGCCTACCTGGGCGACCTCGGCGGCCTGGACCGGGGCCGGCGCCTGGTGGTCCCGGACAGCCGGGGCACCGGCGCCAGCCCGCCGGCCGGCGACCCGCTCGCCTACTCCTTCCCTCGGCTCGCCCAGGACCTGGAGGCGCTCCGCGCGCACCTGGGCCTGGAGCGCTTCGCGCTGCTCGCGCACGACGCGGCCGCCGCGACCGCGCAGGTGTACGCCGCCGCCTACCCGGAGCGGCTGACGCACCTCGTGCTGGTCACCCCGGGCTCCCGGCTGCAGGGCGAGCTGCCCGACGACGCCCGCGAGATCTTCGAGAGCCGCGTGCGCGAGTCCTGGTGGCCGGAGGCGGTCGCCGCCCTCGCCGAGCTGGAGACCGCCGACGACCTCGACCGGGTCCGTACGCTGCTGCTGCAGGTCGCGCCGATGGCGTACGGCCACTGGGACGAGCCCCAGCGCGTCCACGCCGCCGCCGAGGGCGGCCAGTTGCACCCGGTCCCCCGCGCCGGGTTCTGGCAGGGCGTCGACGAACCGGCCCGGCTCGCCGTCCTGGCCCGGCTGCGCGAGGTGACCTGCCCGGTGCTGGTCCTCACCGGCGACCGTGACGCCATCACCGGGATGCGCGCGGGCGAGGTCGTCGCGGCCTGCTTCCCGCACGCCCGCCTGCGTCCGCTGCACGCCGTCGGGCACTTCCCGTGGGTGGACGAACCCGGGCTGTTCCGCCCGGTGGTGGAGGAGTTCCTCGCGTCGCCCGGCGGTTCGTGAACGGCGTGTGGCAGTCCTGTTGCAGGCCCCCGGGAAGCGTTGACCCCCTCCCGGGGGCCGCGTCTATGGTCGAGTCACGTCGACGACGCAAGGCCGTGTGCCCGAGTGGTTCAGGGGCTCGACTGCAAATCGAGTTACGTGGGTTCGATTCCCGCCACGGCCTCTACTTTTCCGACCAGGCAAAACGATAGGGCGGCGCCTCGATGGAGGCGCCGCCCTATGGCCGTCCGGAGGGGCTGGGGCGGATCGGCGTCGGCTGTCACCGTTCGCGGCGGACTTCTTCGTCAACGGCGCACCCGGTAGCGCAGGTGGAGCACCCGGTTCCCCTGAATCGCCACGTCAGGATCCTCCAACAGGTGCTGCGCGTGGACCGACCCGAAGTAGCGCTTGCCGGACCCGAACACGACGGGTACGACGTCCATGCGCACCTCGTCGATCAGGCCCGCGGCAAGCACCTGGCCACCGACGTCGCCGGCGGCGACCTCGACCGTGCGGTCACCCGCGAGCTCCTGCGCCTTGGCCACGGCTGCCTCGACGCCGTTGACGAAGTGGAACGGGGCCTCGGGGTCCCAGCCCTCGGGCTCCGGCCGGTGCGTCACGACGACCACGTGGTCGATCCCGCCCGGCGGCTTCCCGTCCCAGCCGTCCGTCAGGTCGAAGACGTGGCGGCCGACGATCGTGACTCCGATCTGGTCCCAGTACGGCCGGGTGTAGTCGTAGGACGTCTGCGACACCTTCAGCACGCCGCTCTCGTCCAACGGGACGTCACCGCTGGACAACCAGTCGAACAGCGGTCCGGGCTGGTCATTCTCGTCCGCGACGAAGCCGTCCACCGACACCGAGCTGTACATGACCACCTTGCCCACGGGGCCCTCCTCAGCTTTGGGGTGCCCCAAATTAGCGGGTCGTGAGCTGTCGCTCCTGTAGGAAATCAATCGGCCGCCGGCAGCGGCCAGCCTCTCGCGCGTGGCCGGGGCACGCCTGCACATCGAGTGACGTGGGTTCGAGTCCCGCCACGGCCTCCCCATGAAGGGCCCGGTCCGCATGGACCGGGCCCTCGATCGTGATTGGCGGGGCGTCAGCCCTGGGGGCGGGCCACCGCGTGCTGGGGGCGGATGGGCAGCCGGCTGACCGGACGGCCGGTGGCCGCGCGGACGGCGGAGGCGACGGCGGCCGGGGAGACGACGACGGGGACCGCGCTGGCGGCCTTGGCGCCGAAGGGAGCGAGCACGTCGCGTTCCTCGACGAGCCGGACCACGCGGATCGCGGGCGCGTCGAGCGCCGTGGGCAGCGAATAGCCGGTCAGGCTGGGCCGCTTGATGACGCCGCGCGGCGCGCGGAGGTCCTCCATGAGGGCCATGCCGACGCCCTGGGTGACCCCGGCCTCGATGCGCGCCGACAGCTGCGCGGGGTTGAGGATCCGGCCGACGTCCTGGGCGACGGCCATCTCCACGACCCGGATCGCGCCGAGTTCGATGTCGACGTCGACCACGGCGCGCACGGCGCAGAAGGCGAGGCCCACGAAGGCGTCGCCCTGGCCGGTGTCGTCGAGCCCCTCGGTGGGGTGCGGGCGGCACTGGGCGGTGGCCCACAGCTCCTTGCCGGCCAGCTCCTCCTCGACGGTGGTGGAGAGCACCCCGTCGTACGAGGTGATCTTGCCGTCGGCGATGGAGAGCAGCTCCAGCGACATGCCGAACTTCCCGGCGAGCGGCTGCAGCAGCTGGGTGCGCACCATCTTGGCGGCGCGTTCGACGGCGCCGCCGGAGACCCAGGTGTGACGGCCGCGCGCGGCGGCGCCGGCCGGGGGCTGGTCGGTGTCGGACGGCAGGACGCGGACGTCCTCGACGCCGAGCACCTCCTGCACGATCTGCCGGGCGAGGGTGGCGAAGCCCTGGCCGGTGTCGACGGCGGCGCAGATGACGGTGGCGGCTCCGTCGTGGACGCGCACGGTGGCGGTGGAGACCTCGTCGGTGCCCTCGGCGCCGAGCATGTGGACCATGCCGAGCGCGTAGCCCACGCCGCGGCGCACCGCGCCCGGCTCGCCGGCGCCCTCCAGGCCGCCGGGGAGCAGCCATTCGGACTCGTCGTCGTCCATGGGCAGCGGCGGCAGGTCGGTGTCGCGCACGGCCTTGAGCAGTTCGCCGACGGGCGCCGGGCAGGTGACCGTCTGGCCGGTGGGCAGCAGGTCGCCGGTGGCCATGACGTTGCGCATGCGGATCTCGGCCGGGTCCAGGCCGAGTTTGGCGGCGAGCTTGTCCATCTGGCCCTCGTAGGCCGCGCAGACCTGCATCGCGCCCTCGCCCCGGACGTGGCCCGACGGCGGGTTGTTGGTGCGCACCGCCCAGCCCTCGACGAAGACGTGCGGCACGACGTAGGGGCCGGCGGCAAAGGCGACGGCCGCGGCCAGGGCGTCGGCGGAGGTGTCGGCGTACGCGCCGGCGTCGAGCAGCACCTGGGCCTCGACCTTGACCAGCCGTCCCTCGGCGTCCGCGTGGTGGCGGTAGCGCAGCAGCGTGGGGTGCCGGTGGCTGTGGCTGAGGAAGGACTCCTCGCGGGTGGCCACGAACTTCACCGGGCAGCCGGTCTTCAGCGCCAGCAGCCCGAGCGGGATCTGCACGCCGGAGTCCTCGCGGTCGCCCATCGCACCGGGCACGCCGGTGACGACGACCTTGACGCGGTCCTGCTCCAGGCCGAAGCAGGCGGCGGCCAGGTCGCGGTCGGTGTGCGGGTCGGTGGAGGCGACGTACAGCTCCACGCCGCCGTCGGGGCGGGGCACGGCGAGTCCGGCCTCGGCGCCGACCGGGGCCGGGTCCTGGCGGCCGACCCGGTACAGGCCCTCGACGACGACCTCGCCGACCGCGTCCGGGTCGCCGAACTGCAGCGGGATGTGCCGGATCAGATTGCCGTCGGGGTGCAGGGGGGGCGCCGAGAACGCCCGCTCGGGGTCGATGACGGGCTCCAGGACCTCGTACTCGACCTGGATGGCCGCGGCGGCCAGCCGGGCGGTGTCGGGGTGGTCGGCGGCCACGGCGGCGATGGCCTCGCCGTGGTGCCGGACGGTGTCCTTGGCGAAGACCGGACGGTCGGCGACCCGCCGGCCGTGCATCGCGTCGCCGGGCACGTCCTCGTGGGTCACCACGGCCCGCACTCCGGGCAGTGCGACGGCCTCGGAGGTGTCGATGGACAGGATGCGGGCGTGCGGGTGCGGGGAGCGCAGCACGGCCGCCCACAGCAGGCCCTCGGCCCACAGGTCGGCGGCGTAGGGGTACGTCCCCTGGGCCTTGGCCATCCCGTCGGTGGCGGCCAGGGACGCGCCGATGCCCTGCGGTGTGGACTGCTGCTCGGCGGCGCCGGTCGCGACCGTCGCGGGGGTGCCCACGGCCGGGGTGGCCGTCGCGGCGTCGGGGCCCGTCATCGCGCGTACCTTTCGCTGCCGCGAGGGGGGAGGTGGTGCCGGGTCAGGAGGTGCGGGGTGCTCACGCCGGGCCTCCGGAGGAGGGGCGCGGGTGCGGGACGCGGATGCCGTCGGCCGGGTCGCCCGCGGTGTCGTCCGCGGCGGTCGCCGCGGTCTCCTCGCGCTCGGCCACGACCTGGCGCACGGCCTCCAGGACGCCCTGGTACCCGGAGCAGCGGCAGAGGTTGCCGCTGATGGCCTGCCGGGTCTCCAGCTCGGTCGGGCTGTGGTTGCCCTCGAGCAGGTCGTGCACGGTCATCGCCATGCCGGGGATGCAGAAACCGCACTGCACGGCCCCGCACTCGGCCAGCGCGCGCTGGACGTCCGAGGGCCCGCCGGCGGCGGACAGCCCCTCGACGGTGCGGATGTCGCTGCCCGCGGCGGTCGCGGCGGGCACGAGGCAGGAGGCGACGAGACGGCCGTCGACCTTGACCGAGCACGCGCCGCACTCGCCCTGCTCGCAGCCGTCCTTGGCACCGGCGAGGCCGAGGCGCTCGCGCAGCACGTACAGCAGGGACTCGCCGAGCCAGGCGTCGGTGACCGGCCGGTCGGTGCCGTTGACGTTGAGGACGTAGGAGTCCACCGGGTGCTCGCTGTGCGCGTCGGCGCCGGGCCCGTCGCCGTGCTCCTCGGCCGCCTCCTCCGCCGCCGGGGGCTCTTCGGCGGCGAGGTCCGCGCCGTGGTCCGACGCGGGCTCCTGCGGGTGCGCGGTGTCCTCGCCGGGGGCCGGCTCGGACCGGAACTCCTCGGCCGCGCCGTCCGGCGCGGGGGCGGACACGGGCGGGAAGCCGTACTCACCGGACTCCCCGGAGGCGCCGTCCGGGGTGAGGGGCAGCGTCCACTGGCCGGTGGCGTCCGCGGGGAGCGCCCAGCCGCCGTCCGCTGCGACGCCGGGGCGCGCCGGCGGGGGCGCGTGCGGGGCGGCGGGGGCGGTCCAGGGCCGCGACGGGTCGGGGGTCGGCACGAAGGCGCCCACCGAGTACTCGCCGGAGTCGTCGGCGGTGGCGTCCTCGCGCACGACGGGGATCGCCCACGTGGTGGCCGCGTCCTCACCGGCGGCCGGGCCGCCGGGCCCCTCCGCGGGGGCGACCGTTATCGGCACGCCGGTCGGCTCGGGCGCGTAGCCGTGGCCCGGGGCGGCGAGCGGGTCGGCTCCGGGCTCGGTCATGGACAGCTGCGCCGCGAAGGACACCTGCATGGTCTGGTCGGCGTCGTACTCGCCGTGGGGCAGGGGCTCCCACACCCCGTGCCCAGGGGTGAATCCCCCGCCGTGCGGCAGGGGTGACCCCGCCTGCGGCTGGTCGGTCATGCGCCCGTCCGGTGTCCTGTCGTCGTACACGTCGTCACTCATGCCAGTGCCCTCCCCAGCGCGCGGCGGGCCAGTGCGGCCACCGTACGCCGCAGCTGGACGGCCGCGGGGGGCAGTTCGGGGGCCGTGGTGCCGTCCGGGGCCGGCAGGGGGTCGGGGATGCAGGCGGCGGCGACGTACTCGCCGAAGGCCGTGAGGGCCTCCGGTGCCAGCGTCCGCTCGCCGTCCCAGTCGATCAGCCCGGCTACCCAGCGTTCGGCCTCGAGCGGCCGCAGCGGCACCGGTGCGACAGCTCCCACCGCGCAGCGTACGCCCCGGCGGGCGGGGTCGAGGACGACGGCGACCGACGCGATCGCGCGGCCGGGTCCGGTGCGACCGGTGGCCTTGAGGAACGTCTGCGGCGCGTGCAGCAGCGGGACCCGGACGTATGCCAGGACCTCGCCCGGCCGCAGCGGGTCCATGGCGGTGAGCAGGTGACTGACCGGCAGCTCGCGGTTGCCGTCCGGGCCGGCGACGAGGACGGACGCCTCCAGGGCGGCCAGCACGGGCAGCGAGTCGCCGGTGGGGGCGGCGCCGGCGATGTTGCCGCCGAGCGTGCCCGCGTTGCGGATCTGCGGGGGCCCGGCGGCGCGGGCGGCGGCGGCCAGGGCGGGGATGAGCGCGGCGAAGTCCGGGCGGCCCATGCGGGCGTGGGTGAGGCCGGCGCCGAGCAGCGCCGCGCCGTCCGCGTACTGCCAGCCGCGGATCTCGCTGATCCGCCCGAGCCCGACCAGTCCCGCGGGGCGCAGCAGCCCGGAGTTCACGGCCGCCATGAGGTCGGTGCCTCCGGCGACGGGCACGGCTGTGGGCGTGGCGGCCAAGGCCGCCACGGCCTCGTCGAGCGAGGTCGGCAACGCCACATTGCGCGCTGCCTGCCGTGCGTACGTGCTCACGCAGCTGCCCCTTCCCCGGCTGTCCGCGGTGCGGTAGCCGTACGGTACGTGCTGACAGCCCGGACGTGGCAACTCTGGCACATCTTCCGGGGTGATCAACGCGAGGGTCGCAAAGGAGAACCCGCCTTCCGGATGGCACCCCGTCCGGTTTGCGTCTTTCTCCAGGTTGCGACGGGAATGGCCTCCTTCATGCGCCTTGCCGTGATTGGCCAGACCACCTTGCCATTTCCCGCGCCGACCGGCCCCGGGTTGTGGCAGGCCTCACACGATCGGGGGCGGCCCCTCGATCGGGCGTCCGATGACGCCCGGACGCCGCTGCCACGGCAGCGGACCGCCCGGCGGACGGTATTCGACCCCCAGTGCGTCAAGTCGCCCGTAGTGGGTGGTCATTCGCGCGGCGAAGCCCTCGTGGTCGCGGGCGGCGGGCCGGGGCAGCCGGCTCCAGACCGTCTCGGCGAAGGCGGCGAGCCTCGGGAAGGCCATGTAGTCCACCGCGCGGACCGAATCCATCGTCTCCGTCCAGATGTTGGCCTGCGCGCCGATGACGTGGGCGGCCTCCTCGGCGGTGAGGCCGTCCGGGACGGGCTCAAAGCGGTAGACGTCCTCCAGGGTGCGGACGTGCGCGATCGGCACCGGCTCGTCCTCGCCGTCCGACTGCCGCCAGTCCAGGTAGACCTGGCTCTCCGGGCACATCACGACGTCGTGCCCGGCCCGGGCCGCCGCGATCCCGCCCGCGTAGCCGCGCCAGGAGGAGACGGCGGCGCCCTCGGCCAGTCCGCCCTCCAGGATCTCGTCCCAGCCGATCAGCCGGCGGCCACGCGCGCTCAGCCAGGTGTCGAAGTGCCGGACGAACCAGCTCTGCAACTCGTCCTCGTCGCGCAGCCCCAGCTCCTTGATGCGGGCCTGGACGGTGGCGGAGGCGCGCCACTGGTCCTTGGGGCACTCGTCGCCGCCGATGTGGACGAACTCCGAGGGGAAGACCTCCAGGAGCTCGTCCAGCACATCCTCGTAGAAGCGCACGGTGGCCTCGGTGGGCGCCAGCACGTTCGGGTTGATGCCCCAACTGGCCAGCACCGGCAGGGCGCCGGTGTCGACGACGTCGGTGTTGCCGAGTTCGGGGTAGGCGGCGATGGCGGCCTGCGAGTGGCCGGGGACGTCGATCTCCGGCACGATCGTCACGTGCCGCCCGGCCGCGTACGCCACGATCTCGCGGAGGTCGTCCTGCGTGTAGTAACCGCCGTGCGGGCGTTCGTCCCACAACGGGGACTCCCGCAGCCCCACCTTGGTCCGGCTGCGCCAGGCACCGACCTCGGTCAGGCGCGGGTGGCGGCGGATCTCCACCCGCCAGCCCTGGTCGTCGGTCAGGTGCAGGTGGAGCACGTTCAGCTTGTGCGCGGCCAGCAGGTCGACGTAGCGCAGGACGACGTCCTTGGGCATGAAGTGCCGTGCCACGTCCAGCAGTACGCCGCGCCACGCGAACCGCGGGGCGTCCTCGACCGTGCAGTGCGGCAGGCGCCAGTCGCGCCCCGGCAGCGGCGCACGGCGGAAGGCGTCGGCCCCGAGCAACTGCCGTACGGTCTGGGCGCCCCAGAACACCCCCGCCGCTCCCCCGCCGGCGATGCGGACGCCGTCCGCGGCGGACACCGTCAGGCGGTGGCCCTCCGCGCCGAGGCGCCCGGTCACGTCGGGGTCGAGGCGGAGCGTGATCGTGCCGGGCGTGCCCGCGGGCGGCGGCGGCAGCGGGAGCCCGGTGGCGGCGCCCACCGTGGCGCGCAGCCAGTGCGCGGTCCCTTCCGTGCCGGGGCCGGCGTCCAGGGTGGTGCCGGGGCCCAGGTCGAGGTGACCGCCGTCGGCGTGCCGGTGCGCCTCGACGGGCGCCGGGATGAGGTCCATGGCGCCCATCCTGCCGCGCCCGCGGCAACTGGAATAGACCAATCGCCGATTTCCGGCCCGCTCCGGCCGGACGCGGTGAGCCGTCAGCCGCGGGCCCGGCGGTCCCGGTTCAGCGCGAGGACGGGGATCAGCACGCCGACCACGCACCACAGGAGGTGGCTCACGGTCACCGCTGACCACAGCGCCGTGGAGCTCGCCTGCGCCACGGAGAGGGCCACGACGGTGCCGATGAGGGCGACGACGGCGGTCAACTGGAGGACGACGTGCCGGCTGGGCAGCAGGTCGCGTTGCAGGAAGGTGTCGCCGTACCACCAGCGCACCGCGCGGGCGGCGCCCAGCAGCACCACCACGGCGCCCGCGGCGACGCCCAGGACGGCCGGAAGCGGCCACGGGGTGCCGTCGGCGGCGGCGGCCGCCGCCAGGCCGGTGGCGGCGATCGGCAGCACGGCCAGATGGGCCGCCACGGTCAGGGCCACGGTCCGGGCGCGGGCCCGGTCCCCGTTCAACTCGGCGCGGGCCAAAGCACGTACGGTCTGCAGCCGCCCCAGGCCGGTGCTGCCGGAACGACGGGCCTGCAGCAGCCACAGCGCGCCCGCCAGCGCCGCCAGCACGCCCACCCCACCGGCCAGCACCTCCGGTTCGGCGAACAGCACCAGCGCGGCCACCAGCAGCACGGGCACGAGCCGCGGCCACCGGCGCCGCCCCGCCACGTCCGCGGGCGCGGCACCGAGCTCCAGGGCGCGGGCCACGACGGTGCGGCGTTCGGCCTGGGCGGCGGGGCGGACGGAGAGGTCCAGCGCCCGTGCGAGCGCGACCTGGGCCTCGGCCTCGCGGGGCGCGATCAGGACGGCCCGCCGGGCGGCGGCGAGCGCCTCGGGGCCACGGGAGAGCATCCGGCAGGAGTCGGCGACCAGCACCTGGGCGCGCCATTCGCGGGGGTCGGCGGCGACGACCCGCCTCCCGAGCCCGAGGGCGCCGTGCGCGTCGCCGAGCATCAGCAGGACGAGCCCGGCCAGCAGCGGCGGGTCGGGGTCGCCGCGCTCCGCATGCGCCAGCGCCCAGTCGACGGCCTCCCGGGCCCGGTCGGCCCGTCGCTCGTACGCGAAGACCCTGGCCCGTACGAGGTAGCCGAAGCTGCCGTTGCGGGCGACGAAGGCGTCGTCGACGAGCGAGTGCGCCATCTCGAAGCGCCCCCGCTCGCACAGCCCGAAGACCCGGTCCGCCGTGACGGCGTCGTCCTGCGCCATGTCCCCCCGAACGCGCGAGGTACGGCCGCCGTGCCGCGGCCGTACCTGCCGGGTGCCGTGGCGGCCGCTACTTGCCGCTCTTGTCCTTGTCCTTGTCCCCGCCACCGGTGGGCATGGATTCGAAGATCTCCTTGCACATCGGGCAGACCGGGTACTTCTTGGGGTCCCGGCCGGGCACCCAGACCTTGCCGCAGAGCGCGACCACCGGCGATCCGGAGAGCGCGCTCTCCATGATCTTGTCCTTCTGAACGTAGTGCGCGAAGCGCTCGTGGTCGCCATCGCCGTTCGACACCTGCGGGGTCGGTTCGACGAGGGTGCCGGTGCCCGCCCCGCGCTCGGGCTCGAGAGTGCTCATGGCACGCAAGCCTAATTCAGAGACGGATCGTCCGGATACGTCGCGACCATCGCGAGTTCGCTGCGCTGCCTGCGCAGCACGGAGCGCCACAGCTGCTCGGGGTCCGGGGAGAAGACGTCCCCCGGTTCGGACTCCACCACGTACCAGGCGCCCTCGACGAGCTCGTCCTCCAGCTGTCCGGGCCCCCATCCGGCGTACCCGGCGAAGATGCGCAGGGAGCCCAGCTCGGCCGCGAGGAGCTCCGGCGGCGCCTCCAGGTCGACCAGGCCGATCGCGCCGTACACCCGGCGCCAGCCGAGCGGCTCCCCGTCCTCGCCGTCCCGCGGCTCCCCGGGCACCACGGCCAGGCCCAGCGCGGAGTCCAGCGAGACCGGCCCTCCCTGGAAGACGACCGGGGGCGCGCCCGCCAGACCGGCCCAGGTCTCCAGGACGTCGCCGACCCCGACGGGCGTGGGGCGGTTGAGGACGACGCCGAGGGACCCCTCCTCGTCGTGGTCGAGGAGGAGCACCACCGCCCGGTCGAAGTTCGGGTCCGCGAGCGCGGGCGTCGCGACGAGCAGTCTGCCGGTGAGCGATGACACTTCGGTCATGGTCAACATGATCCCGCATTCCGCCGCCGCGCGGGGTGGCAACGGCCCCCTTTCCGGACCGGGCCCGGCGCACCGGGCGCGCCGCCGGCGACCCTCCGGAGGCGCGCGACCGCACAGGGTGCTGTAGCGAAGCCATTACATGAGTGGGACCTCACAGGCCTCTCCCCGGCGCCGGAAGGCCGATTACCATTTCCCCTTGGTGCCTGCGGGGACCTAGCTTCCTTTCTGCCCGTCTCCAGGAACGCGAGAGCAATGACCGGCCTTAACGACGTACTGCTCGTCCACGGCGGCACCCCCCTCGAGGGGGAGATCCATGTCCGCGGCGCGAAGAACCTCGTGCCCAAGGCGATGGTGGCCGCGCTGCTGGGCAGCGAACCCAGCCGGCTGCGCAACGTGCCCGACATCCGCGACGTGCGCGTGGTGCGGGGTCTGCTCCAGCTGCACGGGGTGACGGTGCAGGCCGGTGAGGAGCCCGGGGAACTGGTGCTCGACCCGTCCAAGGTGGAGAGCGCGAACGTCGCCGACATCGACGCGCACGCGGGCTCCTCGCGGATCCCGATCCTGTTCTGCGGCCCCCTGCTGCACCGCCTCGGCCACGCCTTCATCCCGGGCCTGGGCGGCTGCGACATCGGCGGCCGGCCGATCGACTTCCACTTCGACGTGCTGCGCAAGTTCGGCGCGGTCATCGAGAAGCGCCCCGAGGGCCAGTACCTGGAGGCCCCGCAGCGGCTGCGCGGCTGCAAGATCGAGCTCCCGTACCCGTCGGTCGGCGCGACCGAGCAGGTGCTGCTGACGGCCGTCCTGGCCGAGGGCGTCACCGAGCTGAGCAACGCCGCGATCGAGCCGGAGATCGAGGACCTCATCTGCGTCCTGCAGAAGATGGGCGCCATCATCACGATGGGCACCAACCGCACCATCCACATCACCGGCGTGGACAAGCTCGGCGGCTACAACCACCGCGCCCTCCCGGACCGCCTGGAGGCCGCCTCCTGGGCCTGCGCGGCCCTGGCCACCGAGGGCAACGTCTACGTCCGCGGCGCCAGCCAGCGCGAGATGATGACCTTCCTCAACGTCTTCCGCAAGGTGGGCGGGGCCTTCGAGGTCGACGACCACGGCATCCGCTTCTGGCACCCCGGCGGCCCGCTGAACGCCATCGCCCTGGAGACCGACGTCCACCCCGGATTCCAGACCGACTGGCAGCAGCCCCTGGTCGTGGCCCTCACGCAGGCCTCGGGCCTGTCCATCGTCCACGAGACGGTGTACGAGTCCCGGCTGGGCTTCACCTCGGCGCTCAACCAGATGGGCGCCCACATCCAGCTCTACCGCGAGTGCCTGGGCGGCACCCCCTGCCGCTTCGGCCAGCGCAACTTCCTGCACTCCGCGGTCGTCAGCGGCCCCACCCGGCTGCAGGGCGCCGACCTGGTCATCCCCGACCTGCGAGGCGGCTTCTCGTACCTCATCGCGGCCCTGGCGGCGCAGGGCACCTCCCGGGTGCACGGCATCGACCTGATCAACCGCGGCTACGAGAACTTCATGGGCAAGCTGGAGAAGCTCGGCGCGAAGGTCGAGCTGCCCGCCGCGGACTGACCCGGCGCCCGGCCCACCGTCCGGAACACACGAAGGGCGGCCTCCCCGCGGGGAGGCCGCCCTTTCGGTTGTCGCGGTAGGCGCGGAACTACTTGCCCTTGGCGGCTTCCTTGAGCTTCGAGCCCGCGGAGACCTTCACGCTGTAGCCGGCCGGGATCTGGATCGGGTCACCGGTCTGCGGGTTGCGCGCGGTGCGCGCGGCGCGGTGGCTGCGCTCGAAGGTGAGGAAGCCGGGGATGGTGACCTTCTCGTCGCCCTTGGCGACGATCTCGCCGACGACCTCGGCGAACGCGGCCAGAACGGCGTCGGCGTCCTTGCGGGTCACCTCGGCGCGCTCGGACAGCGCGGCCACCAGCTCACTGCGGTTCATCTAAGTACTCCTTGCATGGAAACCCCCAACGTCGACCGTCGGGGAAGACGCATTGTGAAGACGCTCATCGCGCTTCTGCGGTGCGGCCCTCACCGCCCAGGTACGCATCCTGCCCCTATTTCTGGGGGAAACGCCAATCCGGCACCCGGGAGAGTCACACAAAAAGCGGGACGTGTGCGGCTCGATGACGCTCCGTCGTTACGGCGTCGCGGTGAGGCCCTGCGACTTGGCGGCCTCACGGACGGCGCCGGCGACGGCGCCCGCGACCTTGTCGTTGAAGACGCTCGGGATGATGTAGTTCGGGTTGAGCTCGTCCTCGGTGACGACGTCCGCGAGGGCGGTCGCCGCCGCGAGCATCATCTCGGTGTTCACCGTGCGGCTCTGGGCGTCCAGCAGGCCGCGGAAGACGCCCGGGAAGACCAGCACGTTGTTGATCTGGTTCGGGAAGTCGCTGCGGCCCGTGGCGACCACCGAGGCGGTCTCCCGGGCGACCGCCGGGTCCACCTCGGGGTCGGGGTTGGCCAGGGCGAAGACGATGGCGCCGTCGGCCATGGCCGCGACGTCCTCGCCGTCCAGGACGTTGGGGGCGGAGACGCCGATGAAGACGTCCGCGCCGCGCACGGCCTCCTTCAAGGTCCCGGTGATCTCCTCCGGGTTGGTGTTGTCGGCGATCCAGCGCAGCGCCGTCCCGGGGCCGGCGGCGACCAGGTCCTCCCGGCCGCTGTGCACGACGCCGTGGATGTCCGCCACGACGGCGTGCTTGACGCCCGCCGCGAGCAGCAGCTTGAGGATGGCCGTGCCGGCGGCGCCCGCACCCGACATGACGACCCGTACGTCGCCGACCTGCTTGCCGACCACGCGCAGCGCGTTGGTCAGCGCCGCAAGCACCACGATGGCGGTGCCGTGCTGGTCGTCGTGGAAGACCGGGATGTCCAGGGCCTCGCGCAGCCGGGCCTCGATCTCGAAGCAGCGGGGCGCCGAGATGTCCTCCAGGTTGATGCCGGCGAAGCCGGGGGCGATCGCCTTGACGATCTCCACGATCGCGTCGGTGTCCTGGGTGTCCAGGCAGATCGGCCAGGCGTCGATGCCCGCGAAGCGCTTGAACAGGGCCGCCTTGCCCTCCATGACCGGCAGCGCGGCCTTGGGCCCGATGTTGCCCAGGCCCAGCACGGCCGAGCCATCGGTGACCACCGCGACGCTGTTGCGCTTGATGGTCAGCCGGCGGGCGTCCTCGGGGTTCTTGGCGATCGCCATGCAGACCCGGGCCACACCGGGGGTGTAGACCATGGAGAGGTCGTCACGGTTGCGGATGGGGTGCTTCGACGCCATCTCGATCTTGCCGCCGAGGTGCATCAGGAACGTGCGGTCGGAGACCTTGCCGATCGCGACGCCCTCGATCTGCGCCAGCTTGGCGACGATCTCGTCCGCGTGGGCCGTCGAGGTGGCCGCGATGGTCACGTCGATCCGCAGCTTCTCGTGGCCGGAAGCGGTCACGTCGAGGCCGTGGACGGCACCACCGGAGGCTTCCACGGCCGTGGTGAGCTGGCTGACCGCGGATCCGCTCGCGGGTACCTCCAGCCGCACCGTGATTGAGTACGAGACGCTCGGCGCCGTTGCCATGGCCGCTGTTCCTCCGCTGTCGCTGGTTGTGCGCCCTCGATGCTGCCACCTACTGGTGGGTACGCGTAAACCCGGGGGCCCTACAACAGAATGTCGAGTAGCGAGGGGGGTCAACGGAAGCTTGTGTGCTTAATGTTCCCCCACCCGCCACCGGAACGGCGCACACGGACGGAATGACAATCTCGGATCGTTTGTTAGCCTGGGTGAGGCACCGGCTCGATCCAAGCCCCCGGGCCCAACCATAGGCGCTTCGAGCGCCCACTTGCCGCGAGGCGAGCATGGCGGGTCGGTGTCACAGACGTCCGGCGGGGCGCCCCTCCCAGAGGGGCGCCCCGCCGTCGTCATGCGGACGGTTCAGTCCCGCAGCAGGTCCGGGACGCCGGCGTCGTCCGGCAGGTCGCGGGCGCCGGAGAGCACCGTCAGCCGCTGCGTGGCCCGGGTCAGCGCCACGTACAGCACCCGCAGCCCGGCCGGGGACTCGTCCGCGATCTCCGCGGGCGAGACGACCAGCGTCGCGTCGTACTCCAACCCCTTGGCCTCCAGGCTGCCCAGCGCCACGACGCGCTCGCCCAGCCCCGCCAGCCAGCCCCGGGCCTCCTCACGGCGGCCCATGGCCACGACCACGCCCACCGTGCCCTCGACCTCGCCCAGCAGCCGCTCCGCCTCCGCGCGCACCGCCTCGCCGGGGCCGCCGTCGGCGGTCACCGCGAACCGGGGCACCAGCCCCGTCGAACGCACCGCGCGCGGCGACTCGCTGCCCGGCATGGCCAGCGCCAGCACCTTCGCCGCCAGGTCCGCGATCTCGGCCGGGTTGCGGTAGTTCACGGTGAGGGTGAAACGGCGGCGCGGACGCGTCCCCAGGGCCTCGTCACGGGCCAGGGCCGCCTCGTCCGGGTCGGTCCACGAACTCTGCGCGGGGTCGCCGACCACCGTCCAGGTCGCGGCACGGCCCCGGCGGCCCACCATCCGCCACTGCATCGGGGTGAGGTCCTGCGCCTCGTCGACGATCACGTGCGCGTACTCCGTGCGCTCCGCGTCCAGCCGGTCCTGCCGGCTGCGCCGCCCGGCCGCCATCCGGTCGGCGAAGGTGGTGACCTCCTCCAGACCGGTCAGCTGGTCCAGCGGGTCCGCCTCCCGGGTGCGCACCTTCGGCGGCGGGCCCAGCAAGGCCTCCAGCTCGTCCAGCATCGCGACGTCGTGCACGGACAGGGCCCCGTTGCCCGCGGGGTCCAGCCGGCGCAGCGAGCGCGCCACCCGGCGCACCTCGGGCGGCGTCAGGACCCGCCGGGCCCAGCGCCCCAGCCGCTTCTCGTCGGAGAGCGCCGCCAGCACCCCGCGCGGGGTCAGCACCGGCCACCAGGCGGCCAGGAAGTCCACGAACTCCTGCTCGGTGGAGACGTCCTCGTCGAAACCCTGCCGCTCCTCGGCGGCCAGCTCCGGGTCCTCGAAACGGCGCCCGGCCTTGCGCCACAGCGCGTCCAGCAGCAGACGCCGGGCCCGGGGCCGCAGCAGGTTCACCGGCGCCGTGCCGCTCAGCACGGCGTGCCGGATCCCGGACAGCTCCTCGGCGTCCAGCTCCAGCCGCCGCCCGAACGCCACCACCCGCAGCCGGTCCGGGCACCGGCCCTGCCCGGACCCGTGCTCCAGCACGCCCCGGGCCGCCTTGCGCAGCACCCTCAGCATCCGCAGCGAGCCCTTGATCCGGGCGACCGCCGGATCGTCGTACGTGGTCGCCTCGGCACCGTCCACGAGCGAGCCCACGGCGCGGATCGCGACCTGACCCTCCTCGCCCAGCGAGGGCAGCACGCCCTCGGTGTACGCCACCAGCAGCGGCGTCGGGCTGACCACCAGGATCCCGCCCGCGTACCGGCGCCGGTCCTGGTACAGCAGGTACGCCGCCCGGTGCAGGGCCACGGCCGTCTTCCCCGTGCCGGGCCCGCCGGTCACCTCCGTGACGGAGGCTGCGGGGGCCCTGATCACCACGTCCTGCTCGGCCTGGATGCTGGAGACGATGTCCCGCATCGTGTGGCTGCGCGCCTGGCCCAGCGCGGCCATCAGCGCGCCGTCCCCCACCACCGGCAGCCCCGTCCTCAGCTCCGGGCGCAGCAGGTCGTCCTCGACGCCCAGCACCTTGCGGCCCTTGGAGCGGATGACGCGCCGCCGCACGACCCGGCCGGGCGCGACCGGCGTCGCCCGGTAGAACGGCGCCGCCGCGGGCGCCCGCCAGTCGATCACCAGCGGCGCGTAGTCCGCGTCCAGCACGCCCAGCCGGCCGATGTGCAGGGTCTCGGCGACCTCCGCCGTCCCGTCGGGCCGGACCGCATCATCGGCGGGCTCCACGGAGGTGTACGCACCGTCCGGGCCCTTCTTGCCGTCCTTGCCCAGCAGCAGGTCGATCCGGCCGAAGAGGAAGTCCTCGAACTCCGCGTTCAGCCGGTTCAGGTGCAGCCCCGCCCGGAACACCTGGGCGTCGCGCTCCGCCAGCGCGCCCGGCGTGCCGACCTGGCCGCGCTTGACGGCGTCGTCCATGAGGAACTCCGCCTCGTGGATCTTCTCCTCGAGCCGGTCGTACACCCGGTCCAGATGCGTCTGCTCGACTGCGATCTCCGTGTCCCGGACCGCTGCCACGCAGGACCCCCTTCTTCCACTTCCGTACGTCACGCGCCGCGTGCGCCGCCCCGGCGTACGGGGCAGCCTGTCACCGTACGCCAACCAGGCGTTTCCCGCCCACTCGGCAAGTGCCTCCCGAAGCGTCCGGGGTACCCCGTGTCGCCCCGTGCGGGTGCGTTGTGGTTGCGCTTTGGGGTTTCCCCGCCGCCCGCCCTCCCCCAGCCTTCGGCCGGGGGGGACCCCCATCCGGCGCGGTCAGTGCGGGCCTGCGCTCTGTTGGGTTGGGGTCGGGGCCCGGCGCACTCCCCCAGCCTTCGGCCGGGGGGACCCCCACAGCGCTCGCGGTTTACGTCCACATCGTTCGGCGCCCGGGTCCGCCGCTCGTCTCCCCCAGCCTTCGGCCGGGGGCGGGCGGGCGGGTGGACGCCCGCCGCAGGCGCAGACAACCCGCACCCAAACAACCGGCCGCACCCACGACCCCGGGTCACGCGGAGGCGTACTTGGCGTCCGCCGCCGGATCCAGCGCAAGCCGGTACCCCCGCTTGACCACCGTCTGGATGAGCTTCGGCACCCCCAGCGCCGCCCGCAACCGCGCCATCGCCGTCTCGACGGCGTGCTCGTCGCGCCCCGCCCCCGGCAGCACCCGGAGCAGGTCGGCCCGGGAGACGACCCACCCGGGGCGCCGGGCGAGGGCGCGGAGCAGGGCCATCCCGGCCGGGGGGACGGGGCGCAGCTCGCCGTCGACGACGACCGCGTGGCCGCGGATCTCCAGGCGCCGTCCGGCGACGGGGAGGGGACGCACCCGCCCCGGGAGCTCTGCGGCGAGCAGTTGGACGAGCGGCCCGAGACGGAAGCGTTCGGGCTGGGCGGTGGGCACCTCGTGGGCCTGCAGGGGCAGCGCCGTGACGGGGCCCACGCAGGCCGGGAGGATGTCGTGGCGCAGGGCGTCGAGGAGTTCGCCGCGCAGGCCCCGGCGGTCGGCCCGGTCCAGCAGGGAGGCCGCCGCGGGGGCGCTGGTGAAGGCGACCGCGTCCAGTCCGCGGGCGACGGCCGCGTCGATGAGCCGGTCGACCGGGCCCAGGTCCTCCGGCGGCATCCAGCGGTAGACGGGGACGCCCACGACCTCCGCGCCGGCCGCGCGCAGTGCCTCGCTGAAGCCGGGCACCGGTTCCCCGTGCAGCTGGACGGCGACGCGCCGGCCGTCGACGCCCTCGTCCAGCAGGCGGTCGAGGACCTCCGCCATCGACTCGGACGCCGGCGACCAGGACTCCCTGAGCCCGGCCGCGCGGATCGCGCCGCGCACCTTGGGGCCGCGGGCGAGCAGTTCGACGTGGCGCAGCCGTTCCAGCAGGGGCTCGCCGAGCCCCCAGCCGTCGGCGGCCTCGATCCAGCCGCGGAAGCCGATCGCGGTGGTGGCTACCACCACGTCGGGGCCGCGGTCGAGCAACCCCTTGGTCGCGGCGAGCAGTTCGGTGTCGTCCGGCAGCGGGACGATCCGCAGCGCGGGGGCCCGCATCACGACGGCGCCGCGCCGTTCGAGCAGGGCGCACAGTTCGTCGGCGCGGCGGGCCGCGGTGACGCCGACCGTGAAGCCCGCCAAGGGGAGGACGTCTGGGTGTCGCACTTGCATGGCTCTGCCTCGCTCCGCCGGAGGTACACGTGCAACGGAGGCCGGGACCGTCCCGGGTCCCGGAGTCGTGCGCCCCGTTGCGCGCATGGTTCCAAGCCCCGGTGACGGTCCGGGTTCACCGGCATTTCCCCGTTGTTACGCAGTTCGCCGGGGCTACACCTGCGCGTAGGACAGCCGCGCCTCCGGCTCGGCCCCGGCACCGGGCCCGGCCGCCGGGGCGGGGGCCGGTGCGGGCCTGCGCAGGTATACGGCCCAGGTGACCGCGAAGCAGACCGCGTAGACGGCCAGGAAGGTGACGAAGGCCGGGGTGCCGGTGCCCCGGGTGAGGAAGGACTGCCGGAAGGCCAGGTTGATGCCGAGGCCGCCGAGCGCGCCGACGGCACCGATCAGGCCCATCGCGGCGCCGGACAGCCGGCGTCCGTAGGAGGCCGCGGCTTCGCCGGTCAGGCCCTTGGCGGCGGCCTTGGCGGCGTAGATGCCCGGGATCATCTTGTACGTCGAGCCGTTGCCGAGGCCGGTCAGGATGAACAGGGCGACGAAGGCGCCGGAGAACAGCGCCAGGGACTTCTGCGCCGAGGCGAGGACGATCACGGCGGTGGCGGCGGCCATCGCCAGGAAGTTCCACAGGGTGATCCGCGCGCCGCCGAAGCGGTCCGCGAGCCGTCCGCCGACCGGGCGGACCAGCGAGCCGAGCAGCGGGCCGACGAAGGTGACGGACGCGGCCTGCAGCGGGGTGCGGGCGAACTGGTTCTGCAGGACGAGCCCGAAGGCGAAGCTGTAGCCGATGAACGACCCGAAGGTGCCGATGTAGAGGAAGGACATGATCCAGGTGTGGCCGTCCTTCACCGCCAGGGCGGCCGCGCCGGTGTCGTTCCGCACGGGCGCGAGGTTGTCCATGTACAGGGCCGCGAGCGTGGCGGCGACCACGATGAGCGGGATGTAGACGGCCAGCAGCAGCCGGGGGTGGCCGGCGCCTGCCGTGCCGATGACCAGCAGGCCGACCAGTTGGACGACCGGCACGCCGATGTTGCCGCCGCCCGCGTTGAGGCCGAGGGCCCAGCCCTTCTTCCGGAGCGGGAAGAAGGAGTTGATGTTGGTCATGGAGGAGGCGAAGTTGCCGCCCCCGACCCCGGTCAGCGCGGCGACGGCGAGGAAGGTGCCGTAGGAGGTGCCGGGCTCCATGACGACGGCGGCGGCGATCGTCGGCAGCAGCAGCATGAGCGCGCTGACGACGGTCCAGTTGCGGCCGCCGAAGCGCGCGACGGCGAAGGTGTACGGGACGCGGACCAGGGCGCCGACCGCCGTGGCCATGGCGACCAGGAAGAACTTCCCGGCGGGGTCGATGCCGTACTCCGGGCCCATGAAGAGCACCATGACCGACCAGAGCGTCCAGACGGAGAAGCCGACGTGCTCGGACAGGACGGAGAAGAGCAGGTTCCGGTGGGCGACGCGCCGGCCGCCGTTCTCCCAGGACCCCTCGTCCTCGGGGTCCCACCGTTCGATCCAGCGGCCGCCCTTGCGTGCGGTGGTGCTCGCGGCAGTCATGACGCCTCCAGGCCCTGATGTCGCTCGTCGGGTGATGCCCACGACGGTAGGAACGGCGCGTTTCCTCCCGATGGCCTGAGGTGACCGCCACGCAACCTTGCTCTCACCCGGTGCGCGGGCCCGGTGTGAGCGCCGGGGGCGCCATCACGCGGGCGTCCGGCTCCGGCAGCCAGGCGCCGTCCGGCACGGTGAGCCAGTCGTCCTCCGCGGCGAGCCGGCGCGCGGCGCAGAGCAGGGCGTCCAGTGCGGGGTGGCGCAGTCCGCGCCGCCACACCATGGAGACGGGGGCGAGCGGTACGGGGCCGGTGAGCGGGCGCAGGACGAAGCCGGGCAGGTCGATGAACTCGGTGCTGGCCAGGACGGGCCAGCGGTGCTTGCGCACCAGACGGACGAACTCCTCCGGACCGTCGATGGCGGGGAAGGGCGCGGCGACGGCGATGCCCCGGCCCCGGAACAGGCGCTGGGCCAGGTCCGTCCACTCGGCGGTGTCCGGGTTCCCGGCGGCGGCGTAGAGCGACTCCCCGGCGAGTCGGTCGAGCGGCACCTCGGCGAGCGGGGCCAGCCGGTGGCCGGCGGGGAGCAGCACCGCCATCCGCTCGTAGCGGACCGGCAGGTGCTCCAGCCGGTCCAGCACGGCGGGGGCCAGGCCCGCCGCGCGGCCGAAGGAGACGTCCAGGCGGCCGGCGAGGATCCCGGCGGCGGCGCCGGTGAGCCCGCTGTGGAAGCGCGCGGTGAGCTCGAGTTCGGGCGCGGCGGCGCGGGCGGCGGCCAGCACCCGGTGGCCGGTGCCGACCGGCGCGCCGATGTCGACGAGCAGCGGACGGCCGGTGGGCGCGAAGGCGGCGGCCAGTTCGTCGTGGGCGGCGAGCACGCGCCGGGCGTACGGCAGCAGCCGCTCCCCCTCGGCGGTCAGCCGCACCGAGCGGGTCGTCCGCACGAACAGCTCGGCCCTCAGTTCCCGCTCCAGGCGCCGGACGTCCCGGCTCAGCGCCTGCTGGGCGACGTGGAGGCGGGCGGCGGCCTGGGTGAAGTGCAGCTCCTCCGCGACGGCGGTGAAGGCCCTCAGCAGGCGCGGTTCGATGGCGTGCGGCATCCGCCCATTGAACACGTCCGCGATTGACAACGGGAACGCGTCAATGGGCGCTGATCAGGTGTTGGACCGCACCGGGGGCGCGCCGGGAGGGTGGTCGCATGACCGCGCCCGCCTTCACCGCCCCCTACCGGCGGCTCTTCGCCCTGCCCGGCACCCGGGCCTTCACCACCGGGAACCTCCTGGCCCGGCTCCCGATGGGGATGTTCGGCGTCAGCGCGGTCGTCATGATCGCGGCCGGCAACGGCTCGTACGCGCTGGCCGGGGCGGTCACCGCCACCGGACTCGCCGCGACGGCCGTGGTGGCCCCCTGGACCGCGCGCCTGACCGACCGGCACGGCCAGGCCCGGGTGGCCGTGCCGGCCGCGGGGCTCGCCGCGCTGGGCTCGCTCGCGCTGGTGGTGTGCGTACGGCTGCACGCCCCGGCCTGGACCCTGTTCGCCGCGTACGCCGCCACCGCGACGACGCCGAACACCGGAGGCATGGCGCGGGCGCGCTGGGCGCACCTGTACCGGGACGACGAGCGGGGCCGGCACGTCGCCAACTCCTTCGAGCAAGCCGCGGACGAGGTCTGCTTCATGCTCGGCCCGGTCCTCGCGGCCTTCCTGTGCACCTCGCTGTTCCCCGAGGCCGGCACGCTGACGGGGGCGCTGCTGCTCTTCGGCGGCATCCTGATCTTCGCCGCGCAGCGCGGCACCGAACCGCCGCCGGTGCCGCGGGCCGCCGCCGGACCGGGGGCGGGGGCCGGGCGGGCCGCGGTACCGGCCGTACTGCTGACGTTCCTGGCGACGGGGGCCGTCTTCGGCGCCCTGGAGGTCACCACGATCGCCTTCGCCGACGCCCAGGGGCACCGTGGCGCCGCCGGGGCGGTGCTCGCCCTCCAGGCGGCGGGTTCGTGCGCGGCGGGCCTGCTGTACGGGCTGCGCCGGCCCCGTGGCGGCGCGGAGGGCCGCTTCGCCGCGAGCGTCGCCCTGATGGCCGCTCTCATGCTCGGCCCGCTGCCCGCGGCGGCCCTCGGCGGCCTGTGGCTGCTGGCCCCCGCGCTGCTGCTGGCGGGCATGGCCACCGCGCCCACGATGATCAACGGCATGGCCCTGATCCAGCGCCGGGTGCCGCCGGGCCGCCTCAACGAGGGCATGACGCTGGCCGTCACGGCCCTCCTGGGCGGCATCGCCGCGGGCTCCTTCGCCGCGGGGTCGGTCGCGGAGCACCGGGGTGCGGTCCCCGCGTACGCGATACCGGCGGTCGCCGCGGCCACCGCGGCGCTGGTCGCGGCGGCCTCCCTGCGGACGGCCCGGCGCCGGGCCTGACGTACCGGCCGTCAGCCGCCGGCCGCCGCCGTACGTACCGCCCCGCGCCTGCGCGGCCAGGGCCACAGCCGGGCGCGGCGCCGTGCGGCGAGGCGACGGGCCCCCGGAAACGACGGAAGGCGATGCCTGCCGCGCAGTGCGCGGCAGGCATCGCCTTCCGTTGGGTCAGTGGAGATGGCGGGAATCGAACCCGCGTCCTGTGGTGCAGAATCAGGGCTTCTCCGAGCGCAGTCCGCTGTGCTTTTCTCGGCCCCGGCAGTCACGCGGACAAGCCGCCGACGGGCCCAGCCACTGTTTGGTTTCCCACCGAGCCCCGTGGCCGGACTCAGTGGTTTAGTCCCCTAGCTGATGCCAGGATCCGGGTCGGGAACAGCCCCGGGCTGACACTCCGCGGAGTCTTCGCTAGCTGCTAATTAGGCAGCGAGAGCGAAGGCGGAGGAATCGCGCTTAGAAGTGGCGATTATTGTTTTCGGCATATGGTTTACGAGATCATTGCCGCTTTCTCGGCTCGCTTCCCCTGCTTCGACATCCCCAGTCGAAACCGATCATCCCCATGTTGATTTTTCAAACTGCTCACCGGGCCGTCACGGCCCGGTGGTGCTGACGCCATTGTACGTGACCGACGTACATGGAGGCCAGCGCATTTCCCGGGGGTCAGTCGCCCCGCTGCCGGCGGCGCGCCGCCGAGATGGCCCGGTCGGCCTCGCGGCGGTCCTGCTTCTCGCGCAGGGTCTGCCGCTTGTCGTAGTCCTTCTTGCCCTTGGCCAGCGCGATCTCGACCTTCGCCCGGCCGTCCTTGAAGTACAGGGAGAGCGGCACGATCGTGTGACCGGTCTCCTGGGACTTCTGGAAGAGCTTCTCGATCTCCTCCCGGTGCAGCAGCAGCTTGCGCTTGCGCCGCGCCGAGTGGTTCGTCCACGTCCCCTGGGTGTACTCGGGGATGTGCACGTTGTGCAGCCACGCCTCGCCCCCGTCGAGCTGGCCGAAGCCGTCGACCAGGGAAGCGCGTCCCTGGCGCAGCGACTTCACCTCGGTGCCGGTGAGCACCAGGCCCGCCTCGTAGGTGTCGAGGATGTGGTAGTCGTGCCGCGCCTTCTTGTTCTGCGCGATCAGCTTGCGACCCGTTTCCTTTGCCATAGCGCGGCCATTCTCGCACCTCGGCGGGGCCGGGGGGTACCGGTTTGCGCGCCGGTCAGCGGACCGGCGTGCCCAGACCGTCCAGCACCTGGAGGGCCTCGGACTCGGCGTCCGCGCCACCGGTGACCTTCAGGTCGGGCTCCACCCCGCGGCCGTCCACCCGGCGGCCCGCGGGCAGCCGGTAGTGGCCGACGGTGAGCTCGGCGACCGAGCCGTCCGACAGCCGGCTGGGCATCTGCACCGAGCCCTTTCCGAAGGTGCGGGAGCCCACGACGACGGCACGGCCGCGGTCCTGCAGGGCGCCGGCGAGCAGTTCGGCCGCACTCATCGTGCCGCCGTCCACGAGCACGACGAGCGGGGTGTCGGTGTCGCCGGCGTCGGCCGCGTAGAGCGCCTGCTGCCTGCCGTGGACGTCGTACGTGGCGACCAGGCCGCCGTCCAGGAACGCGGAGGCCACACCGACGGCCTCGGTGACCAGGCCGCCGGAGTTGCCGCGCAGGTCCAGGACTATGCCCTTGTTTCCCGGCCGGCCGGCCAGGGCGCCGCGGACCTGCCCGGCGACACCCTTGGTGAAGGCGTCCACCTTGACGACGCTGACGCCGCCGGGGACGTGCCGGACCCGTACGGACTCCGTGGGCAGCAGGGCGCGCCGCGGGGAGACCACCCAGGAGCGCGCGCCGCGCCGCAGGCCCAGGGCCACGGCGGTGCCGGCCGCGTCGGAACCGCGCAACCGGGCGACGACCTCGGTGACGGGGCGGCCGGTGACCTCCGTGCCGTCGATGCTCATCAGCCGGTCCCCGGCGAGCACCCCGGCCCGGGCGGCGGGGCTGCCGGACTGGACGCGGTCGATGCCGATGCGGCCGTCCTCGGTGCGTCGCACCCACAGGCCGACGCCCACGTACCGGCCGTCCAGGGATTGCTGGAAACCCTCGTACTCCTGGGCCGTGTAGAAGGAGGACCAGCGGTCGCCGCTACGGCTGACCAGGGCCTGCGCGGCCTGCGGGCCGACCTTGCCCTCCGCGATCGCCTCGGCGATCTCGTCGGTGTCGGCGACGGTGCCGGCCGGGATGCGGGAGTGCGGCGGCGTCCGCCGCTCCCCGCCGAGGTCCCCGAAGGAACCCGCCGCGGCACCCGTCGCCAGGACCGCGCCGAAGACCAGCGTCAGCGCCGCGGCACGGCGCAGGCGGCGTGGTCTCCCGGGCGGACGTGGGCTCAGCACGTCGGGCAGTCTAGGCGAGAAGCGGGCGCTGTACGGAAGGTCGGCCGTACAGCGCCCTTGGCGCGGATCAGACCTTGAGGTATTTGCGCAGCGCGATCAGGGCCGCCAGCGCGGGCATCAGCATGCCCACCACCAGCACCAGCGGCAGCACCTGCGCCACCTCGCCCCAGCCGAGGAAGTTGATCAGCGGCACCTTGGTCTGCAGCGAAAGGCCGTGGTCGATCAGGAAGTAGCGGCCCACGAGGAGCATCAGACAGGCCAGGCCACCGCCGACCAGACCGGCGAACGCGGCCTCCATGATGAACGGCATCTGGATGTAGAAGCTGGACGCGCCGACCAGCCGCATGATCCCGGTCTCCCGGCGGCGGCTGAAGGCCGACACGCGCACCGTGTTGACGATCAGCATCATCGCCACCGCGAGCATGAACGCCAGCACCACCAGCGCGGCCAGCGTCATGCCGTTGAGCAGCCCGAACAGGTTGTCCAGCAGGGCCTTCTGGTCCTGCACCTCCTGGACGCCGGGACGGCCCTGGAAGGCGCTCGCCACCACCTGGAACTTCGTCGGGTCCTTGAGCTTGACCCGGAACGACTCCTGCATCTGGTCCGGAGTGAGCGAGTCGGCCAGCGGCGAGTCGGAGAACTGCTCCTTGTAGTGCTTGTAGGCGTCCTCCGCGCTCTCGTGGAAGTACTTGTCCACGAGCGGCAGCGCCTTGAGCTGCTTCTCGATGTCCTGCTTCTGCTCCTCGGTGACCGCGCCCTTGGTGCAGTTGGGGTCGGTCTTGGCGTCGTTCTTGTTGCAGAGGAAGATCGACACCTGGACCTTGTCGTACCAGTAGCCCTTCATCGAGTCGACCTGCTCGCGGGCGAGCCACGAGCCGCCGGCGAGCGCGAGCGAGAGGGCCACGGAGACGATGACCGCGAAGGTCATGGTGAGGTTGCGCCGGAGACCGACGCCGATCTCCGAGAGCACGAACTGGGCGCGCATGTTGTCCTTTCAGAAGGCTGCGGTGTGCAGGGCGGGGCCCAGGCTCAGTGCTGGTAGCCGTAGACGCCGCGGGACTGGTCGCGGACCAGTCGCCCCTTCTCGAGCTCGATGACGCGCTTGCGCATCTGGTCGACGATGTTCTGGTCGTGGGTGGCCATCACCACGGTGGTGCCGGTCCGGTTGATGCGGTCCAGCAGCCGCATGATGCCCACGGAGGTCTGCGGGTCGAGGTTTCCCGTGGGCTCGTCCGCGATCAGCAGCATCGGGCGGTTGACGAACGCCCGGGCGATCGCCACGCGCTGCTGCTCACCACCGGACAGCTCGCCCGGCATGCGGTCCTCCTTGCCGCCGAGGCCGACGAGGTCGAGCACCTCGGGGACCGTCTTGCGGATGGTGCCGCGCGGCTTGCCGATCACCTCGAGGGCGAACGCCACGTTCTCCGCGACCGTCTTGTTGGGCAGCAGGCGGAAGTCCTGGAAGACGGTGCCCAACTGGCGCCGCATCTGCGGCACCTTCCAGTTGGACAGCCGCGCGAGGTCCTTGCCGAGGACGTGCACCATGCCGGTGTCCGTCCGCTCCTCGCGCAGGATCAGCCGCAGGAAGGTCGACTTCCCGGAGCCGGAGGAGCCCACCAGGAAGACGAATTCACCCTTCTCGATTTCCAGCGACACGTCCCGAAGTGCAGGACGGTTCTGCCGGGGGTAGGTCTTGGTGACGTTGTCGAATCGGATCACGGTCGCACTCCGGATACAGGGGATCGGAGGCGACCTTACGCGAATGGCCGCGGCCCGCGCAGTCCGCGGTCCGGGATGACGGGTTTATTCATCGACCACTGGGGGACAAAGCAGGCATTGGCCACATGCGTCACTCTTCGGAGTCGCAGGAATCACGCGGGGCGCGCCGAGCGTCCCGGGAACTGGCACAGTGGTCGGGGGGCTCGGGAACGTACCGCCCCTGTCGCGCGTTGTTCATGGAGCGGCCGCCAGGCCGCCTGGGAGGAGGCCACCGCATGACAGTCGACCGACTGGTGTGCGCCAACTGCGCCGGCCCCGTCAGCGAGGGCCGCTGCGCGGTCTGCCGCGCCCACCGCGCCCGCATGCAGCAGGAGAACCCCTTCGCGGCCATCTCCCCGGCGGCACTGATCGCCCTGCTGGTCGCCCTGCTCGCGGTGGCGTGGGTGGTGCACGAGGCCGCCGTGTAGCACGGCGCACACAGACAGCAAGCACGGGGGCCCGCGGCGCATCGGCGCTGCGGGCCCCCGTGGCGTTTGCGGGCCTCCCGTGGACGCGCAGGGGCCCCCGGGTCCGGGCGCGGGCCTTCCCGGCGCCGCGTGGTGGCCCCAGCCGGTCAGGCGCGGCATCGAGCGGAAACCGGCACCGCCCGGACGAAGAAGGTCGCGCCGGCACCCCGGCCGGCTCGCGTCGCCGTGACCCTGGGTGACCGATCCGCTGCCGCCGACGACGGTGCGGGTGGCACCGTCGGCACCCTGGCGGGCCGTCCGCGCACGCCCCCGTGCGGGCTCGGCTGCCCCGGAACGCGACGACTGCCGCCCGTCGGGCGGCAGTCGTGAAGGTCCGGAACGCTGACGACGCGTCAGACGCCGGCGCCCTGCTCCTGTTGCTTGCGCCAGCGGATGCCCGCCTCGAGGAAGCCGTCGATGTCGCCGTCGAGGACGCCCTGGGGGTTGCCGACCTCGTACTCCGTCCGCAGGTCCTTGACCATCTGGTACGGGTGGAGGACGTAGGAACGCATCTGGTTGCCCCAGGAGTTGCCGCCGTCGCCCTTGAGGGCGTCCATCTTGGCCTGCTCCTCCTGGCGGCGCCGCTCCAGCAGCTTGGCCTGCAGCACGTTCATCGCGCTGGCCTTGTTCTGGATCTGCGAGCGCTCGTTCTGGCAGGAGACCACGATGCCGGTCGGGATGTGGGTGATCCGGACCGCGGAGTCGGTGGTGTTGACGCCCTGGCCGCCGGGGCCGGAGGCGCGGTAGACGTCGATCCGCAGCTCGGTCTCGTCGATCTCGACGTGGTCGCTCTGCTCGACGACGGGCAGCACCTCGACGCCCGCGAAGGACGTCTGGCGGCGGCCCTGGTTGTCGAAGGGCGAGATGCGCACCAGGCGGTGGGTGCCCTGCTCGACGGAGAGGGTGCCGTAGGCGTAGGGCGCCTTCACCACGAAGGTGGTGGACTTGATGCCGGCCTCTTCCGCGAACGAGGTCTCGTAGATCTCGGTCGCGTAGCCGTGCCGCTCGGACCAGCGCAGGTACATCCGCTGCAGCTGCTCGGCGAAGTCGGCGGCGTCGACACCGCCGGCCTCGGCGCGGATGTTGACCAGCGCCTCACGGGCGTCGTACTCGCCGGACAGGAGGGTGCGGACCTCCATCTCGTCCAGCGCCTTGCGCACCGACTCCAGCTCGGTCTCGGCCTCGGCACGGGTGTCCGCGTCGTCCTCGGCCTCGGCGAGCTCGAAGAGCACCCCCAGGTCGTCGATGCGGCCGCGCAGCGCCTCGGCCTTGCGGACCTCGGCCTGCAGGTGCGACAGCTTGCTGGTGATCTTCTGCGCCGCGTCGGGGTCGTCCCACAGCGACGGGGCCGCCGCCTGCTCCTCGAGCACGGCGATGTCGGCCCTCAGCTTGTCGAGGTCCAGAACGGCCTCGATCGAGGCCATGGTCGACGAGAGGGACTTGAGCTCTTCGGATACATCCAGGACTGCCACGTCCCCCAGCGTACCGGCACGCCGCGCATTGCCGCGCCGGTGAGCCGGGGCGGCCCGGCCCACCGGCGCGGAGGTCCCGCGCCGCTCAGACGGGGACGGGGGCCGACGCGTGGGCGAGCGTGCCGTCGGCGCGGCGCAGGTACAGGGTCAGGGTGTCGTCCGCCGTGGTCAGACCGGGGTGGGAGGGGGTGCTGGCGGACAGCGGCACCGGCGTCCACGTGCCGCCGTCGGAGACGGCGGCGGCCAGGGCCCCGTCGTCGGCGGGGGCGAGGACGAAGAGCCGGCCGCCGGAGACGGCGGGTTCGGGGCGGCCCGTGGCGTCCAGGCCCGTGACGATCTCGGAGGGGCGCCAGGCGCCGTTCACGTACGGCAGGCGCAGCACGGCGCCGTCGGCCTTGCGGACGGCGAAGGCGTCCAGGGTGCCGGACGCGGCCGAGACCAGTCCGGGGGCGGCGGTGACCCGGCCCGCGGTGGGGACCAGCGCCCAGGCGTTCCAGCGGCCGTCGACCCAGGAGGAGGTGACGAGGTCACCGCCCGAGCAGCCGACCAGGTCGATCCGGCCGGGCGCGGAGGACGCGGCGGCGGGGGTCGTGGTGAAACGCGCGGGCTGGTCGACCTGGTACCAGTCGCCCCACGCACCGCCGCTGAGGGTGCGGCGGTAGACCTTGTGGTCGGTGCCGAGCGCGAAGACGTCCAGCTGCCCGGCGCGCGAGGAGACGACCGAGGGGTCGTCGGCGACGCTTATCCCGGTGAGCCGGTGCCAGGTGCCGGAGACCAGGTACCAGACGTTCTTGTCGCTGCCCCGGGTGAACACGTACGTCGTACCGGAGACGGAGATCGCGCGGGGGCCGCCGACGGGGTGGACGTCGCGGTCCGGGAAGTGGGGCAGCGCCGTGTAGCCGGACCAGCGCAGCGCGGCGTCCTCGGCGGTGCCCGCCGGGGTGCTGACCGCGCCCTGCGGGGAGGCGGCGGCGCCGGTGGGGGCGGTCGGGGTGGTCGAGGCCTGCCCGGACGGCTTGTCCTCCCGGCTGTTGGAGCCGCCGTCGTCGTCGGAGCCGGAGGCCGCGATCGCCCAGCCGCCGAGCCCGACGACCAGGGCGGCCGCCGCCGCGGCGCCGATCTTGACGCGGCGGCGCTGGAGCGCGTCGGGGACGGCCCGGTGACGGTGCCGGGCGCGCTGGCCGGGCATCGCGGCGGCCCCGCCGCCGGCCAGCTCCTCCGCGGTGGGCAGCTTGATGCTGGTGTGCGTGTCGCGCGTCGAGTCGGGTGCGGAGCCGCGGACCAGGGGCACGGCACCGCGCGGGCGGCCGGCCCGTGCGTCGTACGGCTCGGCGACGGAACCGGGCTCCCGGTCGTACGCATCCTCGCCGTGGTGGTCGCCGGGCGCGTCCACCTCCAGCGGGGGCAGCCCGGCGAGCGCGGGCAGCAGCTCGCGCAGCCGCGTGCCGACCTCGGCCGCGGTCAGCCGGGAGGCGGGGGCCTTGGCGAGGCACTGGGAGAGCAACTGCCACAGCTCGTCGGGCAGGTCGGGCAGCGGCGCGACGGACTCGGTGACGTGCCGGCGCAGCACCGCGCCCGGGTGACCGCCGCCGAACGGGGTGAAGCCGGCGAGCAGTTCGTACAGGACGGTGGCGAGGGCGTAGATGTCGACGGAGGCACGCGGCGGCAGACCTTCGATGATCTCCGGTGCCAGGTAGTCGGGGGTGCCGATGATGCGGGTGGCCCGGGTGCGGCGCGGGGAGTCGACCAGCCGGGCGATGCCGAAGTCGGTGAGCAGCGCCGGAGGCGCCCCGCCCGGTCCGGGCGGGGCGGCGGAGTCCAGCAGGACGTTCTCCGGCTTGACGTCGCGGTGGACGACGCCCGCGGCGTGGGCCGCGGCCAGGCCGTCCGCGACGTCCGCGGTGATGGACACGGCCGCCTCGGGGGTGAGCCTGCGTTCGCGCTCCAGCCGGGAGCGCAGGTCCGTGCCGCGGACGAGTTCCATGACGAGCGCGAGGTCGGAACCGTCGACCACCAGGTCGCGGATGCCGACGATGTGCGGGTGGTGGAGCGCCAGCAGGGCCGTGCGCTCCTGCACGAAGCGGCCGACGAGGTCCTGGTCGGAGGCGAGGTCCTCGCGCAGCAGCTTGATGGCGACCGGGCCTTCGGGGCCCTCGCCCAGCCACACCGTGCCGGCGGAACCCCGCCCCAGCACCTGGTGCGCGGTGTACCGGCTGCCGATCTTCCGTCCCAAGGCTGCTCCGACTCCTCCGACGTGCCGTCGTGTTGGCGACAAAGCTACGCGGATGCGAGCCGGTTGGGGGAACCTGTCAGGGGTGAGTGCGGCTTCTCCGGGAGAAATCACCCTCCAGAAGTCGACAAATCACCAACATCGGCGAGTCGGAGAGGTGACGCCGTACCGCTCGGCGTTGACGGAACCGGGCCCCGCGCACGGGTGGCGCCACGTCATCCGCGGCCCCGGCCCGCTCAGTTGCCCGCTCGGTTGCCGGCGCCCCCGGCCGGGGGGCGCCGCCGCACGCCGCTACTGGTTGCCGCCGGGGACGTCCGGGGCGCTGTTGGCGGTGTCGCCGATGGTGGAGACCCAGTTCCACACCTCGCTGATCCAGCCGGTCACGGTGTCCCACAGGCCCTTGCCCGTGTTCAGCCAGTCCTGCAGGGGGGTGAGGTACCAGGCCAGCATGAAGATCACGATCAGCACGACGATCATCGTGAAGCAGCCCTTGAGGCACCCCAGGCCCGGGATCTTCATCGGGTTGGCGCTGCGGGGGCGCGGCTCGCGGCGGGGGGCCGGCTCGGGCGCGGGCGGGCGCTGCGGCTCGTACCGCTGGTGCTGCGGCTGCTCGTAGCGCGGCGCGGGCTGCTGCGGCCGCGGCGCGTACTGCTGCGGCTGGGGCTGCGACTGCCGGCCGTACTGCTGCGGATGCGGCTGCGGGGCGTAGGCGGGCTGCGAGGGCTGCCGGTACTGAGGGGGCTGCTGCGGCCGCTGCTGGTACGCCTGGGGAGGCTGTTGCGGCTGTTGCGGCTGTTGCGGCTGCTGGGCGGGCTGCCGGCGCGGCCTGCGGCGCAGCGGGTCCTGCTCCGGGTCCAGGTACTGGATCTCGGTCTGCTCGGCGCGCGCACGGGCGCGGTTGAGCTGCGACTCCCACGGATGCGGGCCCTGCGGGACACCGGAGTCCGGCGGCCCGTCCGGCACCGGCGGCATCACGCGGGTGCCGTCGCCGGACGCGGTCGGCGCCGAGCCGCCCGGGATCACCCGGGTCGCGTCGGCGGCGCCCCCCGCCGAGGCGGGCAGGACGCTGGTGGCGGCATTGGGGTCGTACGCGTCGTACGCGCCTGCGGGCGACCGGTTCGGCAGCACCTGGGTGGGGTCGGCGGTGCCCGGCGGGACGAGCGGGGTGTCCGGGACGGTGGCCGGGGCCGGGTCCGGCGCGAGCAGCGCGGCGACGCCGAGCGCCGCCTCGGACTGCGCCGGGGAGGAGTGCACGCCCACGCCCGCCGCGACGACGCGCAGGGCGCGCGCCAGGTTCTCCGCGCTCGGCCGCTCGCCGGGCTCCTTGCGCAGGCAGCGCTCTATCACCGTCCACAGCGGTTCGGGCACGGTGGAGGGACGGCGCGGCTCCTCGCTCAGGTGCTGGTGCAGCACTTCGAGCGCGCTCTCGCCCCGGAACGGCGGACGGCCGGTGACCAGTTCGTACAGGAGGATGCCGGCGCCGTAGATGTCCACCGCGGAGGTCTGCGGACGGCCCTGGGCCGACTCCGGCGCTATGTAGGCGGGCGTGCCGACGAACTCGTGGGTGCGGGTGACGCCGGGCGAGTCCGCCAGCCGCGCGATGCCGAAGTCGGTCAGCATCGGGTGCATCTGCTGGGTGCCGTCGGGGCCTGCGACGGTGGCGAGCAGGACGTTGGCGGGCTTGAGGTCGCGGTGCACCACGCCGTCGGCGTGGCTGGCGGCCAGCGCGTCGGCCACGGCGGCGGTCAGCAGGGCGCCGCCGACCGGCGAGAACGGGCCGTTCTCGCGCAGGTAGCGGTAGAGGTCGGGGCCCTCGACCAGATCCATCACCAGGGCGAGCAGCTCACCCTCCACGACCAGGTCGCGGACCCGGACGATGTGCGGGTGGCGCAGCCTCAGCAGGACCGACCGCTCCCGGAGGAAGCGCATGACGATGTCGGGATCGCCCGCCAGCTCCTCCTTGAGCACCTTGATCGCGACGGTCTCGCCGGTGTCCCGTACCTGCGACCGCCACACGGTGCCCGTGGCTCCGCGCCCGAGCGGCTCCACCAGTTCGTATTTGCTGCCTACCGGCCGCACGTTCGCGCTCCCTGGATCTTGGCCTGGTCCGTGGCCTGTTTCGCCCACTGTAGTGCCGCCACGTGGGAGCGGGGCTGCGTTCCGGTACGGGGCGGGTGTGGGGTTAGGACGCGGAGTACGGTCGTTTGGTTGCCCTTTCCGCCCAATGCTGACCATTCAAGATCGCAAAGGTGGGCACCGGCGGCGAGCTGTCGGCGGCGGGTGGGAGGATGCGTGTCGCGGAACGCGCATCGCCGAGCCGGCTGGGTCAGCCGGGCGAGGGGAGCCCGCCGGTCCGTTCTTGTACGTGTCGACGTCCCGGGCACGGCGGGGTGGGGTCGGGGGCCCGCACCGCGGTGGATCCGGGCAGAAGGGACCGTGGACGGAGATGCAGATCCGGCTGACCGTTCTCGGGCCGCGCGGTGGCCGCGCGGCGCGCTCCTGCGACGTGCTGGTCACCGCGCCCGCGGGCACTCCCCTGAGTGCCGTGGCCGGAGCCCTCGCGTCCGGCTCGGGCGGCTCCGGCCAGCCCGCGCGGGCCGGCAAGTCCACGCCCCCGCTGTACGCGGGCGCCGAGCGCCTGGACCCGGCCACCGCCGTCCTCGGCGTGCCGCCCCTGCTCGACGGCGCCGTCCTGTCGCTGCACTCCCCCGCCGACGGGCACGACGGCGGCCGCCCCACGGCCGCCGCCCGGCTGCACGTCGTCGGCGGGCCCGACGCGGGCGGCGTCCACCTGCTGCAGGGCGGCCGGATCCGGGTCGGCCGGTCCGCGGACGCGGACGTCCCGCTGGACGACCCCGACGTCTCACGGCTGCACTGTGCCATCACGGTGGACGGCGAGGGCCGGGTCACCGTCGCCGACCTCGGCTCCACCAACGGCACCACCCTCGACGGCGCTCCCGTGGGCGAGCGCGCGGTCCCCTTCCCCGCCGGCACGCTGCTGCGGATCGGCGAGTCGACCCTCCGGCTGGAGCCGGCACCCCCGGGCTCGGCCGTCCCCCCGCCGCCCGCCTCCATCCCCGCCGTCCCCGACGCCGAGGGGCACCTCCAGGTGACCCTCCCCCCGACCTCCTGGCCGGACAGCGGCCCCGTGGCGACCTGGCGTCCCGCCCGTCCCGCCGACGGCACCGGGGAGCGCCCCGCCGCCCGGGACGCGGTGCCCGCCGACGGCCCGACGACCACCGGCACCGGCGCCGGGAACGTGGGCGTGGACGCCCTCGCCGCTCCCGCGCCCGGACCGGGTCCGGCACAGGGCGCGCCGGGCACCCCGGCCCGGCGGGACACCCCGCAGCGCGGCCTGTCCGAGCAGACCCGCACGGTCGCGCTGCCCCAGGGCCGCCGCGGCGGCGGGAAGGCCGCGGAGGCCGGCAGCCGGATGGCCGGGGCCATAGGGGGCTGGGCCAGGCGCCTGGCGGCCGGGCGCGGCGCCCCGGGCGCCGACGGCCCCGGGGGCGGCGGGACGACGTACGACCAGGCCGACGCCGCCGCGCTGCGCGAGCGCTGGCCCGATCCCGCGGCCGTCCTGCTCACCGCGCTCGGACCGGGCCCGCGGCTGTGGGAGCGCGCCCTCGGCCATCCCGACCTGCTCACGGTCCGGCTCGGCACCGCCGACCTGACCGCCGAGGACGGCTTCCGGACGCTGCCCGCCGTGCCGTTCACCGTCGACCTGCGCGACCCGCACACCCATGTGCTGGGCCTCGCCGGACCGCGCCCGAGGCTGTCCGGGCTGGCCCGGGCGGTCATCGCCCAGCTGTGCGCCCTGCACCCGCCCGGCGTGCTGGAGGTCGTCCTGGTCAACGCCGACCGCTCCCGTCCCGCCGAAGGGCGGACCGAGGAGTGGGGGTGGCTGAACTGGCTACCGCATCTGCGCCCGGCGCACGGCCAGGACTGCCGGCTGCTCACCGCCACGGACCGGGAGCAGGCGGAGGCCCGCGTCTCCGAGGTGGTCCGGCGCATCGAGGAGGGCCCGCTCGGCACGGGCTGGGCGACCGCCTCCCCGGAGGAGGTGGCCGAGGCCGCGGCACGCCGCGAGGGCCCGTACACCCTGCTGGTGGTGGACGGTGATCCGGGCTCGGCCTATCTGCGCGAGGCCGCGGGCCGCATCGCGGCCGCCGGGCCGTCGGTCGGGGTGCACCTGCTGTGCCTGGCCGAGAGCCCCGAGCGGCTGGCCGCCGGGTGCGGTGCCGTCGCCGTGCTGGAGGGCGACGTCGCGACGACGCTGCGGATGGAGCCGCACGGGCCGGAGCACATGACCATGGAGGCGGTGTCGGCGGCCTGGGCCGAGCGTTTCGCGCGCGCCCTCGCCCCGCTGCGCGAGGGCGACGCCGCCGCTCCCCGCCGTACCCGCTCCGCGCTCCCGCCGACGGCCCGGCTGCTGGACGAGCTGGACCTGGCGCTCGCCACCCCGGCGAAGATCGCGACCCGCTGGGCCGAGCCCGCTCCCTCCGGTGGTGCCGCCGCGGCGGTCCTGGGCGCCGGCCCGGAGGGCCGGGTCCTGGTCGACCTGGTCGCCGAAGGGCCGCACCTGCTGGTCGGCGGCGCCGCGGGCGCCGGCAAGACCGAACTGCTGCGTTCGGTGGCCGCCGCCCTGTCCGCGGGCGAGCGGCCGGACCGGCTGGCCCTGGTCCTCGTCGACGGCGCCGGGTCCGAGCGCGGCGAGGGGCTGCGCACCTGCACCGACCTCCCGCACGTCTCCACCTATCTGTCCGCCTCCGACCCGGTGCGGATGCGCGAGTTCGCGCAGGCCCTCACGGCGGAGCTGAGGCGCCGTGACGAGCTGCTGGACGGGGGCGACTTCGCGCAGTGGCACGAGCGCCGCCGGCTGCCCGCGGTGCCCCGCCAGGTGGAGCCGGGCCACGCCCCGGCCGGTGCCGCCGACCCGCAGGTGCGCGGCGCGGTGCGGGTACGGACCCGTACCACCGAGCCGCTGCCCCGGCTGGTCGTGGTGGTGGACGACTTCGACGTCCTGGTCGCCCCCGCGCTGGGCAGTCCCGGCCGGCCCGCCGCGGGCTCGGTGGTCCGCGCCCTGGAGGGAGTGGCGCGCGACGGCGAGCGTCTCGGCGTCCACCTGGTCGCCGCGACCGGCCGCCCGGAGCGCACCGCGGGCACCGACACCGACGACGCAGCGCGGCTGCGGATCGCGCTGCGCACCGAGGAGCCGGAGTCGGCCGCGCTGCTGGTCGCCGTCGAGGAGCCGGCGACCGTCGACGACGCCCTGCCGGGCCGGGGTTACCTGCGCCGGCCGGACGGAGCGGTCACGGCCTTCCAGGCCGGACGGGTCAGTGGCCGGATCCCGCGTACGGCGACCCTGCGGCCCACGGTGGTCCCGCTGGAATGGGAGCGCATGGGCGATCCGCCGACCCGCCGCCCGGTCCGCGAACTGGGCAACGGCCCCACCGACCTCGCCCTGCTGGCCAGTGCCCTGCAGCGTGCCGCGGAGTCCGCGGCGGCCGATCCGGTGCCGCCGCTGCTCTGAGCCCTCCCGGTCCCCTGCGCCGGCCGCACCGCCGGTCACATGAAGGTCACGATCCAACCGCCGTGCGCTGAGGCGCTATTGCGGCGGTTATCAGACAGGGCGTAGGACTGAACGCGGAACAGCGGATGACGCGGGGACGGGACGCCCGGCGCAGCTGCCACGGCCATGCGGCGGGCTGCCACCGCGGCGCGGGTCCGCGCTGAGGGGATGGGCAGGCAGATGCGGACATCCAGCAGGCGCACGCGACGTACACGCGAAGCGGTCATCGCCGCCGTGGCGACGGCCGCCCTGGCGCTGACGGCCGCCGGGTGCGGCGGAGGCGACGACGACAAGGGCGACCCCGGTGGGGGCCGGAGCAGTTCCGGTGGCAGCGGGAGCGTCTCGCTGCCGGACCTCAAGGGCCAGAAGCTCGAGGTCGCGGCGGTGTGGACCGGGCCGGAGCAGAAGAACTTCCAGAAGGTGCTGGACGAGTTCACCCGGCGCACCGGTGCCGAGGTCGGCTTCGTGCCCACCGGCGACAACGTCTCCACCTTCCTCGGTACGAAGATCGAGGGCGGCCAGCCGCCGGACGTGGCGTTCCTCCCGCAGGTCGGCGTGTTACGGCAGTTCGCGCAGAAGGGCTGGCTGAAGCCGCTCTCCTCCGACGTCCAGGCGCAGCTCGACAAGAACTTCACCACGGGCTGGAAGGACCTGGGCGCGTACGAGGGCAAGCAGTACGGCGTCTACGCCAAGGCCGCCAACAAGTCGCTGGTCTGGTACAACACCGCGGCCTTCGAGAACGCCGGGGTCTCCGAACCTCCGGCCACCTGGGACGACTTCCTCCAGACCGCCGAGACCCTCTTCGAGTCGGGCACTGCCCCGGTATCGGTCGGCGGCGCGGACGGCTGGACCCTCACCGACTGGTTCGAGAACATCTACCTCTCCCAGGCCGGGCCGGAGAAGTACGACCAGCTGGCCGAGCACAAGATCAAGTGGACCGACCCCTCGGTGAAGGACGCGCTCACCACCCTCGCCCAGCTCTTCGGCAAGAAGGACCTGATCGCCGGCGGGCAGAGCGGCGCGCTCAAGACCGACTTCCCGAAGTCCGTGACGCAGACCTTCACCGGCAACCCGCCGAAGGCCGGCATGGTCTACGAGGGCGACTTCGTCGGCGCGTTCATCGGCGACAACACCAAGGCGAAGGTGGGCGAGGACGCCAAGGTCTTCCCCTTCCCCGCGGTGGGCTCCGGCAAGGCACCGGTGGTCAGCGGCGGTGACGTCGGCGTGGCGCTGAAGGACACCAAGGGCGCGCAGGCGCTGCTGACCTTCCTCGCCTCCACCGACGCGGCGAAGGTCTGGGCCTCCTCGGGCGGCTTCGTCTCGCCGAACAAGTCGCTGGACCTGTCGGCGTACCCGGACGAGGTCTCCCGCTCGATCGCCCAGGGGCTGGTCGCGGCGGGCGACGACTTCCGCTTTGACATGTCCGACCAGGCCCCGGCGGCCTTCGGCGGCACCGCGGGCAAGGGCGAGTGGAAGGACCTGCAGGACTTCCTGAGGAACCCCTCCGACGTCGCCGGCGCGCAGGCCAAGCTGGAAGCGGACGCCGCCAAGGCGTACGCCGGCTAGGCGGCCACGATGGCGACGGCGGCCACGGCGAAGGGGCCGGCCGCTCCCGGCGGCGCTCCCTCCGCCCCGGGCAGGAGCGTCATGGGCACCCGGCGCTGGGTGGCGGGACTGTTCCTGCTGCCCGCGCTGGTGCTGCTGGGCGCGCTGGTGGTGTACCCGATCGGGTACACCACCTGGCGCAGCCTGTTCGACAGGGCCGGCTCGGGTTTCGTCGGCCTGCACAACTACGCCTCGGTCTTCAGCGACGACAGCACCCTGACGGCGCTGCGCAACACCGCGGTCTGGGTGGTCGTGGCGCCGGTGCTGGCCACGGCCCTCGGGCTGGTCTTCGCGGTGCTGACCGAACGGGTGAGCTGGGGCACCGCCTTCAAGCTGGTCGTCTTCATGCCGATGGCGATCTCGATGCTGGCGGCCGGGATCATCTTCCGGCTGGTGTACGAGCAGGACCCGGCGCGCGGCGCGGCCAACGCGGTCGTGGTCGGTGTCCACGACACCTTCGCCGAGTCCTCGGCGTACCCCGGGGCCCGTCCGCGGCCGAACGGCCCGCTGGCGGCCTCGGGAGGGGGCTCCTACACCACGCGGGACGCCGCCGGGCAGGGGACGGCGGTCGGGCTGCCGCTGATCGGCGTCCCCGCGGCGAAGCTGCCCGCGGGCACCGCGGACGCCCGGCAGGCCGCCGCGGGCCCCGGGGTGACCGGCACCGTGTGGCTGGACTTCAAGCCGGGCGGCGGCGGCGAGCCCGGGGTGATCGACGCCGGTGAGAAGGCGCTGGAGGGCGTCAAGGTCGAGGCCGTGCGCGACGGACGGGTGGTGGCCTCGGCCACCTCCGGCACGGACGGCACCTTCTCGCTGCCCGCCTCGGCGGCCGGGGCCCAACTGCGGCTGCCGGCGGCGAACTTCGCGGAGCCGTACAACGGTGTCGACTGGCTCGGCCCCACCCTGGTGACGCCCGCCATCATCGGGTCGTACCTGTGGATGTGGGCGGGCTTCGCCATGGTGCTCATCGCGGCGGGCCTGGCGGGGGTGCCGCGGGAGCTGATGGAGGCGGCGCGCATCGACGGCGCCAACGAGTGGCAGGTCTTCCGCAGGATCACCGTGCCGCTGCTGGCGCCGGTGCTGGTCGTGGTCGTCGTGACGCTCATGATCAACGTGATGAAGATCTTCGACCTGGTCTACATCGTCGCGCCCGACACCTCCAAGGACGAGGCCAACGTCCTGGCCCTGCAGCTGTACCTGTCCTCCTTCGGGGCCGGCAACGACCAGGGCGTGGGCAGCGCGATCGGTGTGGTCCTGCTGCTGCTGGTCGTCCCGGTCATGGTCTTCAACATCCGCCGACTGCGCAGGGAGGCCCGACGATGACGACCGTCGCAGGCACAGCGGAACCGGCGGGCCCCGCCGAGGCGCGGGCCACCACGACCGCCGCCCGGCAGTCCTTCGCCTCGCGGGTGGCGGCCCGTACCGGCGGCGGGGTGCTGCGGGTGTTCCTGGTGCTGGTGGCCCTGTTCTGGCTGATGCCGACCGTGGGGCTGCTGATCTCCTCCTTCCGGGGGCCGGTGGACATCGCCGACTCCGGCTGGTGGAAGGTGTTCACCACGCCCTCACAGCTGACCGTCACCAACTACCGGGAACTGCTCGGCAACGACGCCGTGACCTCCTCGCTGGTCAACACCGCCCTGATCACGGTGCCGGCCACGTTGCTGGTGGTGGTGATCGGGGCGCTGGCGGGCTACGCCTTCGCCTGGATGGAGTTCCCGGGCCGGGACTGGCTGTTCCTCGTGGTGGTGGGGCTGCTGGTGGTGCCGGTGCAGATCGCGCTCATCCCGGTGGCGAAGCTGTTCGGGGAGATCGGGATCTTCGGCGACATCATCGGCGTGGTGCTCTTCCACGTCGGCTTCGGCCTGCCGTTCGCCGTCTTCCTGCTGCGCAACTTCTTCGCGGAGATCCCGCGGGAGCTGCTGGAGGCGGCCCGGCTGGACGGCGCGGGCGAGCTGCGGCTGTTCGCCACCGTGATCATGCCCCTGGGCGGCCCGGCGATCGCCTCGCTCGGCATCTTCCAGTTCCTGTGGGTGTGGAACGACATGCTGGTGGCACTGATCTTCTCCAACAGCGGCTCGCAGCCCATCACGGTCGCGCTGCAGCAGCAGGTCCGGCAGTTCGGCAACAACATCGACGTCCTGGCACCGGGGGCCTTCGTGTCGATGGTGGTCCCGCTCGTCGTCTTCTTCGCCTTCCAGCGCCAGTTCGTCTCCGGCGTCATGGCGGGCGCCGTGAAGTAGCCCCGCAACCCTCCGCAGGCCAGAGGGGCAACACTCCGTCGTCGGACGGGTCGCCGTACGCGGCGTACGCCCGGGATATAACGGGCATACGCCGCGTAAGCCGACATTACGGATGTGCTGCCTTGCCCCGGTTCAGCGTCATCGTGCCCGCCCACAAGGTGCAGGCCTACCTGCACGAGTGCCTGGAGTCCGTGCTCGGGCAGAGCTTCTCGGACTTCGAGGTGATCGCCGTCGACGACCGCTCCCCGGACGCCAGCGGTGCCATCCTCGACGCCTTCGCGGCCCGCGACCGCAGGGTGACCGTCCTGCACCTGAAGGAGAACGTGGGCCTCGGCCCGGCCCGCAACGCCGGGATGGCCCGCGCCACCGGGGACTACCTGCTCTTCCTCGACAGCGACGACACCCTCGCGCCCGGCTCCCTGCAGGCCGTCGCCGACCGCCTGAAGGAGACCGCCGAGCCGGACGTGCTGGTCTACGACTACGCCCGCACCTACTGGGACGGCCGCGTCGTGCGCAACCAGCGCGCCCCCCTGCTCGCCCAGGACGCACGCCCCGCCGGGCCCCTCGACGACCGGCCCGAGCTGCTGCGGCTGCTGCCGGTCGCCTGGAACAAGGCGTACCGGCGGGAGTTCGTCCAGCGCCGCGACCTCGTCTTCCCGCCCGGCTGGTACGAGGACGTCCCCTGGACCTACCCCCTGCTGCTGTCCGCCCGCAGCATCGCGGTGCTCGACCGGGTCTGCGTGCTCTACCGGCAGCGCCGCCGGGGCAGCATCCTGCGCACCACCAGCAGCCGGCACTTCGACGTCTTCGACCAGTACGACCGGGTCTTCGCCTTCCTCGACCGCAACCCCGCCCTCGACAGCTGGCGAGCCGCCCTCTTCAGCCGGATGACCGACCACCTGCTGGCGGTCTACAACACCCCCGGCCGGCTGCCCCGCTCGGCCCGGGGCGTCTACTTCCAGCGCTGCAGCGTCCACTTCCGCCGCTACCGCCCGCAGGAGCCCGGCTCCCGTCCGCGCGGCGTCCCCGGCGGCACCCGGCGGCTGCTCGTGCGGCTCGGCGCGCGGCAGGTCTTCGACGCCGTGCGCACCGCCAACGCGCTGCGCAGGAGGCTGCGGCGGCTGGTGAAGGACACCGCCCGGGCGGCCCGGGAGGCGGGCCTGCGGCTGCACTACCGGATCCAGCGGCAGCGCCGACTCGACCCGGACCTCGCCGTCTTCGCGGCCTGCCGCTACGCCGGCTACGGCGGCGACCCCGCCGCCCTGGAGGCCGCCGTGCGCGACCTGGCCCCGCACCTGCGCACCGCGTGGATCACGACCCCGGCGTACGCGGCCACCCTGCCGCGCGGCGTACGCCGGCTCCAGCCCGGCTCGCCCGCGTACTGGACGGCGCTGGCGCGCGCCACCTACCTGGTCAACGACGTCAACTTCCCGCATGCCTACCGCAAGCGGCGCGGCCAGGTGAACCTCCACACCCACCAGGGCACCCCGCTCGGCCGCACGGGCCTGGACGTCCAGGGGCACCCGGCCGCCTCGGCGGGCCGGGACTTCGCCCGGATGCTGGCCCACACCGACCGCTGGGACTTCTGCCTGTCCGCCAACCCGCACTCGACGGTGGTCTGGGAGCGCGCCTACCCCGCCGGCTACACCACCTTGGAGCACGGGCGGCCCGGCAACGACGTCCTGCTGCGCGCCGACGCCGACGACGTGCGGCGGATCCGGGCCCGGCTGGGCATCCCGCCGGAGTCCACCGCAATCTTGTACGCGCCCGCGCACCGCGACTACCGGCGCGGCTTCCACCCGCCCGTCGACCTGGTCCGGCTGGCCCGTGAACTCGGCCCCGGCCACGTGGTCCTGTACCGGGCACCGGACGGCCACGGCGGCTCGGGCACGCTCCCCGAGGGGCTGCCGGACACCGTGCTGGACGTCTCCGCCCACCCGTCGGTCCAGGAGCTGTGCCTGGCGGCGGACGCCCTGGTGACCGACTACTCCCCCCTGATGTTCGACTACGCCGGCCTCGACCGCCCGATCGTGGTCCACGCCGAGGACTGGACGGCCTACCGGGCCGCCCGCGGCACGTACTTCGACATCACCGCCGACGCCCCCGGGCCGGTCGCCCGGAGCGAGGACGAACTCCTGTCCATCCTCACCACGGACACCTGGCGCGGCCCCCGTTCGGCCCAGGCGCGGGCCGCGTTCCGGGCCCACTTCTGCCCGTGGGACGACGGCCACGCCGCCGAGCGGGTCGTGCGGCGGGTCTTCCTCGGCGAGGACGGCGGCCAGCCCGCCGCCCTCCCCCCGGAGCGCCGCACCCCCGCCCCGGCGGCCCGCCCCTGACGGCTCACGGCGGCGGCGCGGGGGTGCGCTCGTCCGGCTTGAGGACGGGCAGCAGCTCCGGTTCGCCGAGCAGCACCCGCCGTACGGCGCGTTCGGCGGCCCGGCCGTCGTCCCAGGGGCAGAAGCGGGCCCGGAAGGCCGCCCGCAGCTCGGCCGCCTCCGGCGAGGCCCAGGCGCCGGAGCGGAAGGCGGTGGCGATCGCGGCCTCGTCGCGGGCGACCACGCCCGGGGTGTCGCCGGGGCGCCCGGAGACCAGGTCGAAGTAGACCCCGCGGGCGGCCCGGTAGACCTCCCAGTCGGCGGCGTGGACCACGATCGGGCGGTCGAGGCCCGCGTAGTCGAACATCAGCGACGAGTAGTCGGTGAGCAGCGCGTCGGAGGCCAGGCACAGCTCCTCCAGCGGTGTGTGCGCGGAGACGTCCAGCGCCCCCTCCGGCAGCGCCGCCGGGCCGGCCCCGGGGTAGAAGTAGTGCGCGCGGACCAGTACCAGGTACTCCCGCCCCAGCGCCCGGCACAGCCGGGCGAGGTCCAACTGCGGGACGAACTCCCGCTGGTAGTCGCGGTGCGTGGGGGCGTACAGGATCGCCCTGACCCCGTCCGGGATGCCCAGCCGGGCCCGGATCTGCCGCACGTCGTCGGCGCCCGCCGTGAAGTAGGCGTCGTTGCGGGGGTAGCCGGTCGGCAGCGTCAGATAGTTGCCGGGGTAGACCCGCTCCCAGACCTCGCTGGAGTGGGGGTTGGCGGACAGGGAGTAGTCCCACTGGTCGGCGTGGTCCAGCAGGCGGCGGAAGCTCATGCCCTTGGCCACCGCCGGGTGGGCGCGCAGGTCCATGCCCATGTGCTTGAGCGGGGTGCCGTGGTGGGTCTGCAGGTAGACCTGGCCGGGGCGCTTGACGACCTCCCCGGTGAAGTTGGCGTTGTTCACCAGGAAGCGGGCGCGGGCCAGCAGCTCCCAGTAGCGGCGGGAGTTCGCCTCCACCCGGTCGACGCCCTCGGGGACCGCGTCCTGCGCACCGCGCCGGACCACCCAGACCCCGTGCAGGTGCGGGGCGAGCTCGCGGGCCTTGCGGTAGATCGCGGCGGGGCTGCACAGCACCCCCCGGTTCCAGTACGCCGCGTACACCACCAGGTCGTCGTCGAGCGGGCGGCGGCGTTCCAGGGCGTACCAGCGGCGGTACACCTCGCGGGCGACGGCGTTGCGGTGCGTGCGCAGCCGCCGGGCGGCCCGGGTGCCCAGCTCCGCGGCGCGATGGGCGGCGAAGGTGCCCGGCAGCCCGGCGCGGCGGAAGAAGGCGGCGCGGTCCTGCGCGCGCAGCCGCCCGGGGTCGTCCAGGACGGCCGTGAGCCGCCGGTCCCGCTCGGCGCGCAGCACCGGCAGGTCGTGCCGGGCCAGCAGCGTGTCGTACCGGTCGGCCAGGACGAGGTGCTGCGGGCCCGGCGTGCTGGAGAAGCTGCCGCGGCGGCGCTCGCGCCACGTGACGCAGACCCGGTCCAGGCAGGCGATGCGCGGGGCGGCGAGCAGCATCTCGTACGCCACCGGGACGTCCTCGTACGGACCGGCGCCGAAGGCGAACCCGGCCCAGTAGTCGCGCCGCACCACCCGGTTCCAGGCCGCGGGGAACACGGTCAGGCACTGCGGGCGCTCGGTGGCCCGGAAGACGGCGTGCCCGGCGAGCGCGGCCGCCTGCAGGAAGTCGCCGTCCCCGCTCTCCGTGCGGTGCTCCCACACGTCGAGCCGGTCATGGTCGAAGAGCAGCACCTCCGGGTCTCCGGTGGCGCGCAGCCTCGCGTCGAGGGCGGTCAGGGCGCCGGGCGCGAGGAGGTCGTCGGAGTCGAGGAAGAGCAGGTAGTCGCCGCTGGCCCGGGCCGCCCCCGCGTTCCGGGCCGGACCGGGCCCTGCGTTGCGGGGCCTCCGCAGCGGGAGCACCCTGGGGTCGGCGGCGGCGACCTCGTCGACGACGGCGGCCGACCCGTCGGGCGAGCAGTCGTCGACCGCGATCAGCTCCAGGTCCGCGTACCGCTGCCCGAGCACCGACTCCAGGCACGCACGGACGTAACCCTGGGTCTTCCATACCGGGACGATCACACTGAACCGAGGCATAGCGCCGAGCGTAGGCAGGAGCGGCCCCCGGCGCCCGGTGGATCACCCGAAAGGCGCAGGCGAGGTGACCGAGGACGCGATCACGAGTTGAACCCCTCGCCCCCTGTCGCCCTCGTCCGGAAAGGGCCACGTCACCATGGTGTCGCGCACGCCCCGCCTCACGGTCGTCGTTCCGGTCCACAACGTCGAGAGCTGGCTGCAGGAATGCCTGCGGTCGGTCGCCGCACAGACCTTCGACGCCCTCGACGTGGTCATGGTGGACGACGGCTCCACCGACTCCGGCCCGGAGATCGCCCAGGGCTTCGCCAACCGCGACCCGCGCTTCCGCCTGGTCCGGCAGGACAACGGCGGACTGGGCCACGCCCGCAACACCGGCACCCGCCACGCCGACCCGCGCACCGAGTACCTGTGCTTCCTCGACAGCGACGACATCCTGCCGCCGCACGCCTACGAGCGGCTGGTGGGCCTGCTGGACGGGTCGGGCTCGGACTTCGCGACCGGCAACGTGTGGCGGCTGACCGCCGACGGCCGCAGCCAGGCCTGGCAGCACCGGGACATGACCCGCACCGTCACCGGCACCCACATCACCCGGGACCTGAGCCTGCTCTCCGACCGGGTCGCCTGGAACAAGGTCTTCCGCCGCTCCTTCTGGGAGCGCCACCGCCTGGCCTTCCCCGAGGGCGTGCTCTACGAGGACACCCCGCTCACCATCCCCGCGCACTTCCTCGCCGACGCCGTCGACGTGACGCACGAGCACGTCTACTACTGGCGGATCCGCGAGGGCTCCATCACCCGGCGCCGCACCGACGTCAAGGGCGTGCGCGACCGGATCGCCGCCGTCGACCACGTCAGCCGCTTCCTCGGCGACCCGGCCCGCACGCGCTGGACCTCCTTCAAACGGGCCTACGACCGCTCGGTCCTCACCGACGACCTGCTGTACTTCATCGACGCCCTGCCGATGGCCGGCCCCGAGTACCGGCGGGTCTTCATGGACCGCTGCCGCGACTGGCTCACCCGGGTCGACCCCGCCCTCTTCCTCGAGCTGCCCGCCGGGCTGCGCATCAAGTGGCACCTGATCGTCAAGGACCGCCTCGACGACCTGCTGACGGTGCTCGACCACGAGCAGCGCAACTCCGCCGGCTTCGGCGTCACCGGCCCGCCGCTGCGCAAGCGGGCGGTGCTGCGCGGCGCCGACGGCGGCCGGATCGCCCTGCCGGCCTCGGCAGCCCGGCTGCGGCGCGCGGACTTCCCCGTCCGGGCGCGGGTGCGCGAGGTGGTGCGGGAGAACGGCCGGCTCGTCCTGCGCGGCTACGCCTACCTGCGCAACATCGACGCCGACCGCAAGGGCGCCGCGCACATCACCGCGGTCGCCGTCCACGGCCACGGCCGCCGGGCCAAGGTGGTGCTGCTGCCGGTCAGGATCCGGCAGGAGCCCGCCGCGACCCTCAACTCGCGCCAGGAGGAACACTGCTACGACTGGTCGGGCTTCGAGATCACCATCGACCCGGCGCGGCTGACCACCGGCCGCCGCCAGGGCGAACCACGGGCCGGCCGCTGGCGGCTCGGGGTGGTCGTCGCGGCGAAGGGGGTCATCCGCAAGGCGGCCCTGCGGGCCGCGGACGCGGGCTCGGGGGCGTCCCCGCCGTCGTACGCGGCCGGCGGCGGCATGCGGCTCGTGCCGTACTACCGGCAGGGGCGGCTGCAGCTGTCGGTGGAGCCGGAGGTACGGCGGCTGACCGGCCACCGGGCGACCGGCGACGGCACCGCGGTGGAACTGGACTTCACGGGCGCGCCACAGGCGACGGCGGTACGGCTGACGCACTCCGCGACGCCCACCGTGCTGGAGTACCCGCTGGAGCCCGCGGTCCCCGGGGGGACGGACGACGGCGTCCGCCGGGCCCGCGTGCCCCTCGCCGACCTGGCGGCCGCCCGGCCCGCGCTGGACGCCGGGCCCAAGGAGATCCGCGCGGAGGACACCGACAGCTGGGACGTCGCGCTGCTGAACCCCGGGCACGCCGACCCCGTCCACCTCGACGGCGCGCTGCCCGCCGGGCACTACGACCTCGGCACCGACCCCCGGCTCGGCGGGACGCCGCGGCGGCTGCTGGTCGAGGCGAAGGCGTCGGGGAAGCTGGTGCTGCGCGACCGCACCCCGCAGCCGGTGGCCGACGCCATCGGCTGGACCGCCGAGGGCGCCCTCGTCGTGGCCGGCCGCCTCGCGCCCGGCTCCGCCCCCGGCCCGGCCGAACTGGTGCTCCGCCACGGCACGCACCGCGTCGAGCACGCCGTCCCGGTCCAGGCCGACGGCGTACCGGGACGCCGCCCGGGCTTCCCGCCACCGTCCAGCGCGATCCCGCCGCTGCCGTCCGTGCCGCAGGACGCCGCAGGGCCGGGCCCGTACGAGGGGCGCCGTTTCACCGCCACCGTGCGCCCCGGCACGCTGGAGTCCCTCGCCGGCACCGTCCCGCTGCCCGCCGGCCGCTGGTACCTGCACCTGCGCGACGGCGCCGGCACGGAAGCGCCGGTGCGGGTCGCGCCCGGGGTGTTCGAGGCGCTGCCGATGGCGGCGGAGGCGGGCGGCAAGTCCTTCTCCGTCGACCGGCGCTTCCACGACCGGCTGTTCCTCGACGCCCGGCCCACCGTGCCGGAGCCGCAGCGCGGCCCGTACCGGCAGCGGGTGCTGCGCGAGAGCCACCATCCGCGCACCCGCGGGCTGCCGCGCCGCGAGTCGGTGCTGTACAGCGCCTTCGACGGGCGGGCGTACGGGGACTCGCCGCGCGCCGTCCACGAGGAGCTGCTGCGCCGCCGTGCCGCGGACGGCCTGGAGCACCTGTGGGTGGTCAGGGACGGTCAGGCCCCGCCGCCGGCGACCGCGCGGCCGGTCGTGCTGCACAGCGCCGCCTGGTACGAGGCGCTCGCCCGCAGCCGCTACGTCGTCACCAACACCCACCTGCCGCAGTGGTTCGTGCGCCGCCCGGACCAGACCGTGCTGCAGACCTGGCACGGAACCCCCCTCAAGCGGACCGGCCGGGACCTCGCCGGCACCCTGTGCGCGGACCTGGTGCACCTGCCCCGCCCGCCGCGCGACCCGGGCGCCCAGTGGAACCTGCTGCTGTCGCCGAACGCGTACAGCACCCCGCTGCTGCGGGCCGCACTCGGCTACGACGGCCCGGTCGCCGAGACGGGACTGCCCCGCACGGACGTGCTCTTCGCCGACGACCGCGCCAAGGTGGCCGCCGCGCTGCGCGACCGGCTGCGGGTCCCCAGGGACCGCACCGTCGTGCTGTACGCGCCGACGCGCCGCGACGACCTGGCGTACGACGCCGAGCACTACCGCATGTCGCCCCACCTGGACCTGGCGGAGGCCGAACGCGCCCTGGGCGCCGACCACGTGCTGCTCTTCCGCTCCCACCCCCTGGTCGCCGACCGGGTCCGCACCCCGCGCTCCGGGTTCGTGCGCGACGTGTCCTGCCACCCGGACGTGGCGGAGCTGCTGCTGGTCGCCGACGTCCTGGTCACCGACTACGCCTCCCCCGCGGCCGACTTCGCCAACACCGGCCGTCCGATGCTCTTCCTCGTCCCCGACCTGGAGCACTTCCGCGACACCCTGCGCGGCTTCTACCCCGACTTCGAGGCCCAGGCCCCGGGCCCGCTGCTGCAGTCCACCGCCGACCTGGCGGGCGCGCTGCGCGACCTCGGCACCGTGGCACGGCACAGCGCCGACGCGTACGCGCACTTCCGCGCGACCTTCTGCCACCTCGACGACGGCGGTGCGGCGGCCCGCGCCGTCGACCGGCTGCTCGAACCCGACCGTCACTGACCCCTGAGGGAACCCAAGATCCACATGCCCCGCTTCTCCGTCATCGTCCCGGTCCACAAGGTGCAGGGCTACCTGCGCGCCTGCCTCGACTCGGTGCTGTCGCAGTCACTGCCCGACCTCGAGGTGATCGCGGTCGACGACCGCTCGCCGGACCACTGCGGCCGCATCCTCGACGAGTACGCGGCCCGCGACTGCCGGGTGATCGCGCTGCACCACGAGGAGAACCTGGGGGTGGGGCGGGCCCGCAACACCGGTGCCGAGCGGGCCACCGGCGACTACCTGCTCTTCCTCGACGGCGACGACACCCTCGCCCCCGGCTCGCTGGAGGCGGTCGCCGAGCGGCTGAAGCAGGACGGCGACCCGGACATCCTCTACTTCGACCACGTGCGCACCTACTGGTGGGAGGCGGCCGAGAAGAGCGTCTTCGGCGACCTGCTCGCCTCGGCCGGCACCGACGTCTTCCGGATCACCGAACGCCCCGAGTTCCTGCGGCTGTTCGCGATGACCTCCAACCGGGTCTACCGCCGCGCCTTCTACCGGGGGCACGGTTTCTCCTTCAGCGACGGCATCTACGAGGACGCCCTCGTCTCGTACGTGACGATGCTCAGCGCCGAACGCATCTCCTGCCTGGCCCGGGCGGTGCTGGAGTACCGGCAGCGGCGCAGCGGCGCCAGCACCCGCAGCCCGGGCCGCAACCACTTCGTCATCCTCGACCAGTACACCCGGCTCTTCGACTTCCTCGACGCGCCCGGCCGCGAACACCTCGCGCCGCTGCGGCCGATGCTGTTCGAGCGGGCCGTCAGCCACTTCCTGTTCTGCCTCGGCAACCCGGACCGGATCCCGCCGCGGCTGCGCGGCGTGTTCTTCCGGCTCGCGGCCCGCTGGTACGCCCGCCACCTGCCGGAGGGGTTCGTGCCGCCCGCGGACAAGGCCACCGCCTACCGGCGGCTGGCCCGCGGCAGCTGGCTGCTGGCCCGGCTGGGCGACGTACCGCGCGAGGCCCGCAAGGAGCTGACGCGGCGCAGGCGGCGGCTGCGCCGGCAGGTCGCGCAGCGGGCCAAGGCCGCCCTGTACGCCTACCACCTGCGGCGGCCGCTCGACCCCAACCTCGCGGTGTACTCGGCGTACTGGGACCGCGGGGTGTTCTGCAACCCGGCCGCGATCTACCACAAGGCACGGGAGATCGCCCCGGGCGTCCACGGGGTGTGGCTGGTCCGCAAGTCCGACGTCCCCCGGGTGCCCAAGGGCGTGGACTACGTCGTGCCGCGCACCCGGCGCTACTGGCGTCTGATGGCCCGGGCCACGTACCTGATCAGCAACGTCAACTTCCCCAACGACGTCCGCAAGCGGCCCGGCAGCGTCCACCTGCAGACCCACCACGGCACCCCGCTGAAGAAGATGGGGATCGACCAGCAGCGCTACCCCGCCTCCGCCAAGGGCATGAGCTTCCGCCGGCTGCTGGAGCGGGTGGACCGCTGGGACTACAGCGTGTCCTCCAACCCGCACTCCAGCGAGATCTGGGAGCGCGTGTACCCCTCCTCCTGGCAGCACCTGGAGACCGGCTACCCGCGCAACGACGTCTTCCTGACCGCCGGCGCCGCCGAGGTCTCCCACGCCCGCGCGGCCCTGGGCATCGCCCCCGGCCGCACCGCGGTCCTGTACGCGCCGACGACCCGCGACTACCAGCGCAACTTCGTGCCGCGCCTGGACGTGGAACGGGTGTGCCGGGCGCTCGGCGAGGGCTTCGTCCTGCTCACCCGCATCCACTACTTCCACGGCGAGGACGCCCGCCTGAAGGCGCTGCACGAGGAAGGGCTGCTGGTCGACGTCTCCCGGCACCCGTCGGTCGAACAGCTGTGCCTGGCCGCCGACGCCCTGGTCACCGACTACTCGTCGATCATGTTCGACTACGCGCTCCTCGACCGGCCCATCGTCGTCCACGCCGACGACTGGCCGGTCTACCGGGCCAGCCGCGGCGTCTACTTCGACCTGCTGTCCGGAGCCCCCGGCGAGACCCCCGGCGCCGTCTCCACCAGCGACGACGAACTGATCGCGGTCTTCCGCGACGGCGCCTGGAACAGCCCGGAGGCGGCCGGACTGCGGGAGGCGTTCCGCCGCCGCTTCTGCGCCTTCGACGACGGCCGGGCCGCCGAGCGGGTCGTGCGGCGGGTCTTCCTCGGCGAGAGCGAGCCGCTGCCCGTCGTGCCCCTGGAGGCCCGCACCCCCGCGCCCGCTCCCGCGCTCCTGGCCGGCGCCCCGCCGCAGGGACCACGCTCCGGTCCGCAGGAGGCCGCCGCACGGCCGTGACGACGCCCCGTACGGGCCCCGCCGGGATGCAGCCGCGTCCGTCACGATCAAGCATCGAGGGGAACGAGGTGACGAGCGGACGACGGCCGGGAGGGCTGCGGTGACCGGCGTGCTGACCCAGCGGGACTGGCGGATCCACGCGTACGAGCTGCGGGACGTGCGCAGGCCCTCCCCGTACCTGATCCTCGGCACCCTCTTCTGGGCGGTGGTGGCCTACCGCACCTGGCAGTCGCCGGTCGCCTCCGACTTCGGGCAGCACGCCGCCGCGATCGAGCGGATCGCCACGGACTGGCGGCACCCGGCCAACCCGCTGCTCGACGTGCCGGGCACCGGCAGCCCCTACTTCACCCCGTACACCGTGGTGCTGGGGCTGCTGTCGCACCTGACGGGCGTACCGGGCTGGCAGCTGCTCAAGGGGTGCGGCCCGGTCAACCTGGCGCTGGTCGTCACCGGCATCGGCGCCTTCACCCGCGTGCTCAGCAACCGGCGCTGGGCGCCGGTGCTGGCGCTCGCCGCGTTCGTCCTGCTGTGGGGGCCGCAGCACAAGGAGTGGAGCGGCTTCCTCGGTCTGCAGTCGATGATCCGGGGACTGACCTACCCCAGTGCCTTCGCCGTCGGCGTGACGTTCTGGGTGTGGGCGCTGACCGCGCGGGCGGCCCGCCGCGGCGTGGCCGGGACGTGGCTGCACGCCTGGCTCGGACTGCTCATCGGGACCGTGCTGCTCGTGCACCCCTTCACGGCGATGGGCACCCTCATCGGCGTGGTCGCCATCGTCATCGGCATGCAGCGCATGCCGGTCGCCGCCGGGGTCCTCGGCCGGTGGGCGCTGACCGCGGCGGTCGCCTTCGCCGTCGCCGCCTGGTGGCCGTACTTCAGCCTCTCCGCGCTGCTCGGCGACCCCACCGTGGACGACGTCCACCGGCGGCTGTACGCGGACCTGTGGCAGTGGTACGGGCTGGCCCTGGCCGGGCTGCCGGCGCTGCTGTGCCGGCTGCGGCTGAACCGCTTCGACCCGCTGGTGCTGATGTTCGCCGCGGACTGCGCCGTCGCCGCCTACGGCTGGCTCAGCGGCTCCTACTCCTTCGGGCGGATCTTCGGGCTGCTGCTGGTACCGCTGCAGTTCGCGCTGGCGGTGGAGCTCGCGCAGGCCCCGCCGTGGACCGCGCTGCGCACCGTGCTGGCCCCGCTGGCGGCGGTGGCGGCCTGCGCGGGACTGCTGGCGCAGGCGGGCGCGGTCGTACCGGCGCGCTACGTGCCGCCCGCGCTGCACCTGCAGCGGCTGGGCAGCTGGCCCGGCTACCTGTGGGCGCAGGCGCACGTCGCCGTCGGCGACGTCCTCCTGACCGACGGGTACAACCCCAAGCACGTCATGCCCGCCTACGGCGCGTTCCTGGTGTCACCGGCCTGGCCCGACCCGTCGACGACGGCGGCAGACCGCGAGCGACGCGAGGCCGACGTACGCGCCTACCTGGCCCCCGCGACGCCCATGGAGCAGCGCCTTGCCATCGCCCGCCGCTACCACGTGAAGTGGGTGATGACCGAGGCGGACGACCCGCCCCCGCCGGGCGGCGTCCAGGTCGCCCAGGGCCCCCGCACCGGCGAACGGCTGTACCGGGTCGGCTGAGCCCGTCCACGCGGCAGGGGCCGGGGAGCGTGTGCTCCCCGGCCCCTGCCGTCGTACGTGCGCCGTCCAGGCGTCAGCGGCGGGCCCGCAGCAGCGAGCGGATCGTCCGCATCGCCACCGACAGGTTCGCCAGGTCGAAGCTCTCCGAGCCCTGGATCTCGTCGAGCGTCGTCCTCGCCCGCCCGATCAGCGCGCTGTTGGACTCCTCCCACGCCTGGTAGCGCTGCTCCGGGGTGGAGGAGCCGTTGCCGGCGGACAGCACGTCCTGGGTGAGGGCCGCGTGCGCCGCGAAGAGGTCCTCGCGGATCGACGCACGGGCCATGGAGTGCCAGCGGTCGGCGCGCGGCAGCTCGATGATCCGGTCGAGCAGCTGTGTGATCTGCAGCCGGTCGGCGAGGTCGTAGTAGACCTCGGCGACCGCCAGCGGGTCCTTGCCGGTCCGGTCGGCGACGTCGACGATGTCGAGCGCCGGGAAGGCAGAGGAGAGCCCGGCGACCCGCGTCGCCAGCTCCTCCGGCACGCCCGCGCCGGTCAGCTCGTCGTGGATCGACTCGTACCACTCCAGGTCGGCGCCGCGCAGCAGCTTCGGCAGCACCGCCCACACCGTGGCGACACCTTCGCGGAAGAAGTCGATCGTCTCCGCGATGGCCAGCGGCTGCGGCCGGTTGTTCAGCAGCCAGCGGGTGCCCCGCTCGACCAGCCGCCGCGAGTGCAGCCGGATCCGGGTCTGGACGTCGGCCGCGACGACCGTGTCCAGCGCCTCCACCTCGTCCCAGATGCCGCCCAGGCCGAAGATGGCACGGGCCGCGGTGTGCGCCCGCACGATCTCCTCGGTGGTGGCCCCGGTCTCCTCCTTGAAGCGGTGCAGGAAGGTGGTGCCGCCGGTGTTGACGGTGTCGTTGACCAGCACCGTCGTCACGATCTCGCGCCGCAGCGCGTGCCCGTCGATCTGCGCCTGGAACCGCTCGTGCAGCGCCTTGGGGAAGTACGCGTCGAGCAGCCGCCGCAGGTAGGGGTCGTCGGGCAGGCCGGTGCCGAGCAGCTCCTCCGCCACGGTGATCTTCGTGTAGGCGAGCAGGACGGCCAGCTCCGGCTGGGTCAGGCCGTGGCCGGCGTTCAGCCGCTCCCGGATCTGCCGGTCGGAGGGCAGGAACTCCAGGGCCCGGTCCAGCTTGCCGTCACGGACCAGCCTGCGCAGGTAGCGCTGGTGGGCGTGGAGCAGGCTGGCGGACTGGGCCATGCCGTTGGCCAGCGCCACGTTCTGCGCGTAGTTGTTGCGCAGCACCAGGGCGCCGACCTCGTCGGTCATCTGCGCCAGCAGCGAGTTGCGCTGCTTGACCGTCAGGTCGCCGTCGGCGACGACCGCGTTGACCAGGATCTTGATGTTGACCTCGTGGTCGGAGGCGTCCACGCCGGCGCTGTTGTCGATGGCGTCGGTGTTGACCCGCCCGCCGGTCTGGGCGAACTCGATCCGGCCGAGCTGGGTCAGGCCCAGGTTGCCACCCTCGCCGACGACCTTGACGCGCAGCTCGCCGCCGTCCACGCGGATCGCGTCGTTGGCCTTGTCGCCGACGTCCAGGTGGGACTCGGTGGCGGCCTTCACGTAGGTGCCGATGCCGCCGTTCCACAGCAGGTCCACCGGGGCCTTGAGGATCGCCTTCATCAGGTCCGCCGGCGTCATCTTCGCCACCGGCTGCTCAATGCCGAGCGCCTTGCGGATCTGCGGGGTGAGCGCGATCGCCTTGGCGCTGCGCGGGAAGACACCGCCGCCGTGCGAGATCAGCTTGGTGTCGTAGTCCGCCCACGAGGAACGCGGCAGCTCGAACATCCGGCGGCGCTCGGCGTACGAGGTCGCCGCGTCCGGCACGGGGTCGATGAAGATGTGCCGGTGGTCGAAGGCGGCCACCAGCCGGATGTGCTCGCTGAGCAGCATGCCGTTGCCGAAGACGTCACCGGACATGTCGCCGACGCCGACGACGGTGAAGTCCTCGCTCTGGGTGTCGTGGCCCGTCTCACGGAAGTGCCGCTTGACCGACTCCCAGGCGCCGCGGGCGGTGATGCCCATCTTCTTGTGGTCGTAGCCGACCGAGCCGCCGGAGGCGAAGGCGTCGCCGAGCCAGAAGCCGTACGAGGTGGCGACCTCGTTGGCGATGTCCGAGAACGACGCGGTGCCCTTGTCGGCCGCGACCACCAGGTAGGTGTCGTCGCCGTCGTGGCGGACCACGTCGGCCGGCGGCACGACCTGCCCGCCGACCAGGTTGTCGGTGACGTCGAGCAGACCGGAGATGAAGGTCTTGTAGGAGGTGATGCCCTCCGCCAGCCACGCCTCGCGGTCGGCGGCCGGGTCCGGCAGCTGCTTGGCGACGAAGCCGCCCTTGGCGCCGACCGGCACGATGACGGTGTTCTTCACCATCTGCGCCTTGACCAGGCCGAGGACCTCGGTGCGGAAGTCCTCGCGCCGGTCGGACCAGCGCAGGCCACCGCGGGCGACCTTGCCGAAGCGCAGGTGCACGCCCTCCACGCGCGGGGAGTACACCCAGATCTCGTACGCCGGGCGCGGCGCGGGCAGGTCCGGGATCGCCTGCGGGTCGAACTTCATCGACACGTAGGCGTGCGGCTTGCCGCCGTCGGCGCGCTGGAAGTAGTTGGTGCGCAGCGTGGCCTTGATGAGCGTGAGGAAGGAGCGCAGGATGCGGTCCTCGTCCAGGCTGGCGACCTGCTCCAGGGCGGCGTCCACCTCCTCCAGCAGCGCGTCGGTCAGCTCGCTGCCGGCCCGCTGGTGGTCCGGGGAGAGCCGGGCCTGGAAGAGGTTGACCAGCAGCCGGGTGGTGTGGACGTTGTTGCGGAGGGTGTCCTCCATGTAGTCCTGCGAGAAGGCCGTGCCGGCCTGCCGCAGATACTTGGCGTACGCCCGCAGCACCATCGCCTGGCGCCAGGTCAGCCCGGCGCGCAGCACCAGGGAGTTGAAGCCGTCGTTCTCGGCCTGCCCGGTCCACGTCGCGGTGAAGGCGTCCTGGAAGCGCTCACGGGCGTCGTCGCCGAGGTCGCCCAGCGACGGGTCGATGCGCAGCCCGAAGTCGTAGATCCAGGCGCGGGTGCCGTCGGCGCGGCGCATCTCGTACGGGCGCTCGTCGATGACCTCGACGCCCAGGCGCTGCAGCACGGGCAGCACCGCGGACAGCGAGACGGGGGCGCCGGTGCGGTAGATCTTGAAGCGGCGCTCGTCGGGGGCGGCGCCGACCGGCTCGTACAGGCTGAGGCAGAAGTCCTCGCCGTTGAGCCGCTCCAGGTGCTGCAGGTCCGCGACGGCCGCGCGGGGCGTGAAGTCGGCACGGTAGCCGTCGGGGAAGGCGTGCGCGTAGCGGCGGGTCAGCTCGGCCGCTCGCTCCTCGCCGCACTCGGAGGTCAGCGCCTCGGCGAAGCCGTCGGCCCAGGAGCGGGCAGCGTCGGCGAGCCGGTTCTCGATCCGCTCGACGTCGCGGTCGGTCAGCTGCGGCAGCGTGGTGCCGGCCGCGACGCGGACCACGAAGTGCAGCCGGGAGAGCACCGACTCGGTGTTCCAGGCGGTGAAGTCCGCGGTGACCCCGTTCAGCTCCTCCTTGAGGATGTCGGTCAGCCGCAGCCGCACGCCCGTGGTGTAGCGGTCCCGGGGCAGGTAGACCAGCGCCGAGAAGTAGCGGCCGTACTCGTCCTGGCGCAGGAACAGCCGCAGCCGGCGGCGTTCCTGCAGGTACAGCACGCTGGTGACGATCTCGCGCAGCTCGTCCGGGCCGGTCTGGAAGAGCTCGTCGCGCGGGTAGGTCTCCAGGATCTGCAGCAGGTCGCGGCCGTCGTGGCTGTCAGGGGAGAAACCGGCGCCGTCCAGCACCTCCTGGACCTTGCGGCGGATGACCGGCACCCGGCGCACCGACTCGGTGTAGGCCGCCGAGGAGAACAGGCCGAGGAAGCGGCGCTCGCCGACGACGTTGCCGTCGGCGTCGAACTTCTTCACCCCGATGTAGTCGAGGTAGGACGGGCGGTGCACGGTGGAGCGGCTGTTGGCCTTGGTGAGGATCAGCAGCTTGTGCTCGCGGGCCTTCTTACGGGCGTCCGCGGGCAGCCGGTTGAAGGACGGCGAGACCGCCTGGCCGCTCTCGGACTCCTCCACGCGGTGCTGCGGGTCGGAGCGCAGGATGCCCAGGCCGGTGCCGGGGACGGCGGTGAGCACGTCCTCCTCGCCCTCCGGGGTGGTCTCCGTGGTCAGCGCGTACTCGCGGTAGCCGAGGAAGGTGAAGTGGTCCTCGGACAGCCAGCGCAGCAGCTCCCAGGCCTCGCCGACCTCCTGCTCGGGCAGCGCTGGCGGGGTCGCGGCCAGCTCGTCGGCGATGCGCAGCGCGGCGTCGCGCATCTTCTGCCAGTCCTCGACGGTCTCGCGGACGTCGGACAGGACGCGGCGCAGGTCCGTGGTGATCTGCTTCAGGTCCTCGCGGTCGGTCTCGCGGTCGATCTCCACGTGGATCCAGGACTCGGTCAGCACGTCGTGCGGCACACCGGCGCCGTCGCCGGGCGCGGCGTCCAGCACCTCCAGCAGCTTCCCGGTCACGTCACGGCGCACCAGCATCTGCGGGTGGACGACGACGTGGATCGCGCGGTCCTGCCGGGACAGCTCGTTGGTGACGGAGTCGACCAGGAACGGCATGTCGTCGGTGACCACCTCGACGACCGTGTGGCTGCACGTCCAGCCGTTCTCCTCCACCGAGGGGGTGTGCACGCGGACGTTGGCCGTCCCCTGCGGGCGCAGCTCGGCGAGACGGTGGTGGGACACGGCGGCGCCGAAGATGTCCACCGGGTCGCGGTCGAGCAGGTCCTCCGGGGCGCTGTGCAGGTAGTAGCGCTGGAGGAAGGCTTCCAGCGCCTCCTTCTCGAGGCCCTGGCCAGGTTGTCCCCCCGCCGGGCTGTTCTCAGCTACCCGGGCCGCCCGTGCGAGCAGCTCGGCCTTTGCTTCGTCCAGCTTGGTCTGCATGTCCTCATGCTCCTGTCGCGCGCCATTGCGTGACGTAGGTGATGGTGATCGGTGGATCAGCGCTGATCACGCTGTAAGGCTATCGCTACGTCCGGGGGGGCTGTCAGGGGCTCTTTGTGTACAAAACCACGAACCAATCTTTGACGAACTGGACAGTCCGGCCGGGCGGGTGCAGGTTGAGGAGGGGAACGTCGCGGAGATGTATCGAGACGTTCACACGACGGCGCGCCGGACGGCAGCACGAGACCACGGGGCGGGACGGCAGCACGCAGCGGACGGACAGCAGAGCAGACGGACAGCAGACGGCGAGAGGCGGGACACCCAGCCATGGCCACCAAGATCCTGATCGTGACCGGCGACGCGGCGGAATCGCTGGAAGTCATGTACCCGTACCAACGGCTCCTCGAGGAGGGGTACGAGGTGCACATCGCGGCCCCCAGCCGCAAGAAGCTCAGGTTCGTCGTCCACGACTTCGAGGAGGGCTTCGACACCTACACCGAGAAGCCCGGGTACACCTGGCCGGCCGACCTGTCCTTCGCGGACGTCGACCCCGGCGCGTACGCGGCCGTGGTCGTCCCCGGCGGACGCGCCCCGGAGTACCTGCGCAACGACCCGGAGCTGCGCAAGGTCCTCAAGGCCTTCTTCGACGCCGACAAGCCCGTCGCGCAGATCTGCCACGGCCCCCTGCTGACGGCCGCCGTCGGCGCCCTCAGCGGGCGCCGCGTCACCGCCTACCCGGCGCTGGAGATGGACATGGAGGCGGCCGGGGCGAGCTTCCAGGACTCCGAGGCCGTCGTCGACGGCGTCGTGGTCTCCTCGCGCGCCTGGCCGGACCACCCGGCGTGGATGCGCGAGTTCCTCACGGTGCTGCGCTCCAAGGCGCCGGTGACCTGACGGACGGCCGCCCGGGTCCCCGGCGGGGACCCGGGCGCGCGGCCGGGGCTGGGCTGGGCTGGGCTGGGGCTCAGTGAAGGCGCCGGCTCAGGCTCAGGCGACGAGCGCCTCGGCGGTCTCCACCGCCTGCTCCAGGCTGTCCACGACGGGCACCCCCGCGGTCTCCAGGCTGGCCCGGCTGTGCGAGCCGCCCGTGTAGAGCACCGCCATGGCCCCGACGTGCTTGGCGGCGACCGCGTCGTCGACGGCGTCGCCGATCACCACGATGCGGTCCGCCGCTATGCCCTCCATCGCGGCGACGTGCCGCGCCATTTGCTCGGACTTGCCGCTGTGGCTGCCCTCGGTACGGCCGTCCACCCGGAGGAAGTGGTGCTCGATGCCGTGCGTGCGCAGGATCGGTATCAGCTGATCGTGGGGCGCCAGGGAGCACAGCGACTGCGTCAGCCCCTCGTAGCGGCGCCGCGCCAGGATCTCCGCCGCCCCCTCGGCGAGGCCGCACGTACCGGCGAGGGTCCAGTAGTGGCGATGGAAGATGTCGTCCATCACCTCCCACTCCTCGTCTGTGGGCAGCCGGCCCATGAGCCGTTCGTAGAACAGGGGGACCGGCACGCAGTACAGCTCGCGGTAACGCTCCAGCGTGATCCGCGGCAGCCCGATCTCGGCGAAGGAGGCGTTGGTCGCCTCGATCACCGCGTCGATGTCATGGAGCAGCGTGCCGTTCCAGTCCCACACGAGATGCGCGTTCACACCCGAAACCGTACCCAGACCCCATGTCCTCAAGGCAAGTGCCCAGGTCAAATCCACTCGCGGCGTATTCGTACGGTCACCTCACGCAATGAGCGAGGGGATCTCCTGGGTGGCGTACCAGAGCAGCTCGTGGTCCTCGGCGCCGTCGACGGTGAAGCGGGCGTCGTCGTCGCCCGCGTCGGCCGCGCCGAGGGCGTCGGCGGCCGCCGTGACGTCCTGCTCGGCCTCGTCGGCGTCGGCGTGGACGGCGGCAGCCCTGGCCATCGGCACGGGCGCGGCCAGGCGCACCGCGCCCAGCGCGGAGGGGTCCAGGCCGCGGTCGGGGTCGAAGGAGACGGCGCCGTCGGCGACGTCCACCGCGACCACGACGCGCCGCCTGGGCGCGTCCGGGGTGGCCGCCAGCTGCCGCAGGGAGGCCTGGGCGGCGCGGGTGAGCGCGGCGTACTCCAGTTCCTCGATGTCGTCGGAGACGTACCACTCGCGCAGGCTCGGGGTGACGGCGAAGGCGTCCAGCGGGGCAGGGCCCAGCTCACCCGCCTTGTGCGCCTCGGCCAGGCCTGGGAGGGTCGTGGGGATGTAGACGCGCATGGCGTCAGCATACGGGCGCACCACCCCTGATAGGTGAATCCCGCACCGCCCCCCGGACATCGCGGGCCCCGCTTCCCGCAGCGGCGCCCGGCCCCGTAGAACCCGGTTACCAGTCGGTAGACCACGGGGGTCCACACCATGCCTGTCTTCACACCCATGCCCGCGTCCACGTCCGCACCCACACGGCACGTCACCGCCCTGCCACCGCACGTCTGGTTCGCCGGACGGCTGCTGGAGGTCCTCACCGGACGGCGGCCCATCACCAGCCTCGCCGGACGGATGGAGCCCGAGGCCTACGACCGGCTCTGGGACCTCGTGGGCGCCCGCGCCGACTGGCGCTACGTCTCCCGGGGCCACCTGCCGCGGCTGCTGGGGCCGCCGCGCGTCTGCCCCGTCCCGGACGGGACGGCCGTCGAGGCCAGCGCCGTCGTCCTGCTCACCCCGCACGTCGTGCGGGCCCTCGCCTTCCGCCTGGAGCGCGCCGGCCGCGAGGGCCCGGCACGCGCCGGAGGCGGCACCGGCACCGTCACGGGCACCGGATGGCGCTGCGCCGCCGTCGAGGCGCAGTGACCCGCGCCGGGGCAAAGGCCCGGGGCCGGACCCCCGCAGGAATCCGGCCCCGGAACGCGCGGAGGCTACTTCTTGCGGCGCCGGCCGCCCTTGGCCGCGCGGCGGCGCTCCGCCCGCGTCATGCCGTCCGACTCCGGGCCCGCGTCGCTCTCGAAGTCGCCCTCGACGACACCGCCCTCGCCGTCCACCGTGGGAGCGGAGAAGTGCAGCCGGTCGGCCCGCTTCGGGGCCTCCAGGCCCTTGGCCCGGATCTCCGGACGGGCGTCCTGCTTGACCAGCGTCGGAGCCGCGTCCTGCGGGGCACCGGCCTCCACCGGCACCTCCTCGACCTGCTGCTCGACCTGGACCTCCAGGTTGAACAGGTAGCCGACGGACTCCTCCTTGATGCCGTCCATCATGGCCTTGAACATGTCGTAGCCCTCGCGCTGGTACTCCACCAGCGGGTCGCGCTGCGCCATCGCCCGCAGGCCGATGCCCTCCTGCAGGTAGTCCATCTCGTACAGGTGCTCGCGCCACTTGCGGTCCAGCACCGACAGCACCACGCGCCGCTCCAGCTCGCGCATGATCTCCGAGCCGAGCTGCTGCTCACGCGCGTCGTACTGCTCGTGGATGTCGTCCTTGGCCATCTCCGCGATGAAGTCCGCGGTGATGCCCGCCCGGTCGCCCGCCGCGTCCTCCAGGTCCTCCACCGTCACCGTGACCGGGTAGAGCTGCTTGAAGGCGCCCCACAGCCGGTCCAGGTCCCAGTCCTCGGCGAAGCCCTCGGCCGTCTCGATCGCGATGTAGTCGTCGATCGTGTCGTCCATGAAGTGACGCACCTGCTCGTGCAGGTCCTCGCCCTCCAGGACGCGGCGGCGCTCGCCGTAGATGACCTCGCGCTGCCGGTTGAGCACCTCGTCGTACTTCAGGACGTTCTTGCGGATCTCGAAGTTCTGCTGCTCGACCTGCGACTGGGCGGAGGCGATGGCGCGGGTCACCATCTTGTTCTCGATCGGCACGTCGTCGGGCACGTTGGCCATCGCCATCACGCGCTCCACCATCTGCGCCTTGAACAGGCGCATCAGGTCGTCACCGAGGGAGAGGTAGAAGCGGGACTCGCCCGGGTCGCCCTGACGGCCGGAGCGGCCGCGCAGCTGGTTGTCGATGCGCCGCGACTCGTGGCGCTCGGTGCCCAGCACGTACAGGCCGCCGAGCTCCTTGACCTCCTCGAACTCGGTCCTGACCGCCGCCTCGGCACGCTCCAGCGCCTCCGGCAGGGCCGCCGCCCACTCCTCGACGTGCTCCACCGGGTCCAGGCCGCGCTGCCGCAGCTCCGCCTCGGCCAGGTCGTCCGGGTTGCCGCCGAGCTTGATGTCGGTACCACGGCCGGCCATGTTGGTGGCCACCGTGACGGCGCCCTTGCGGCCGGCCTGCGCGACGATCGACGCCTCACGCTCGTGCTGCTTGGCGTTGAGCACCTCGTGCGGCACACCGCGCTTGTTCAGCTGCTGCGACAGGTACTCGGACTTCTCGACCGAGGTGGTGCCGACCAGGACCGGCTGGCCCTTCTCGTGCTTCTCGACGATGTCGTCGACGACCGCCGCGAACTTCGCCTCCTCGGTGCGGTAGATCAGGTCCGCCCGGTCCTTGCGCTGCAGGTTGCGGTTGGTCGGGATCGGGACCACGCCGAGCTTGTAGATCTGGTGGAACTCCGCGGCCTCGGTCATCGCCGTACCGGTCATGCCCGAGAGCTTGGAGTACAGGCGGAAGAAGTTCTGGAGGGTGATCGTGGCGAGCGTCTGGTTCTCGTCCTTGATGTCCACCCCCTCCTTCGCCTCGATCGCCTGGTGCATGCCCTCGTTGTAGCGGCGGCCGGCCAGGATGCGGCCGGTGTGCTCGTCGACGATCATGACCTCGCCGTCCATGACGACGTAGTCCTTGTCCTTCTTGTAGAGCTCCTTGGCCTTGATGGCGTTGTTCAGGTAGCCCACCAGCGGGGTGTTCACCGACTCGTAGAGGTTGTCGATGCCCAGCCAGTCCTCGACCTTGGACACACCGGACTCGTGGATGGCGACGGTGCGCTTCTTCTCGTCGAAGTCGTAGTCACCGGTCTCCGCCTTGCCCATGGCGCCGGCCTCGCCCGGCTTCAGGCGGGTCACCAGCCTGGCGAAGTCCGAGTACCACTTCGTGGCCTGGTCCGCGGGGCCGGAGATGATCAGCGGCGTACGGGCCTCGTCGATCAGGATCGAGTCCACCTCGTCCACGATCGCGAAGTTGTGACCGCGCTGGACCAGTTCCTCCTGCGACCATGCCATGTTGTCGCGCAGGTAGTCGAAGCCGAACTCGTTGTTGGTGCCGTAGGTGATGTCACAGGCGTACTGCTCGCGGCGCTGCGCCGGGGTCATGTTCGCGAGGATGCAACCCACCTGCAGGCCCAGGAAGCGGTGCACCCGGCCCATCCACTCCGAGTCGCGCTCGGCGAGGTAGTCGTTGGTGGTGATCAGGTGCACGCCCTTGCCGGACAGCGCGTTCAGGTAGGCGGGCAGCGTGCCGACCAGGGTCTTGCCCTCGCCGGTGCGCATCTCGGCGACGTGGCCGAAGTGCAGCGCCGCACCACCCATGAGCTGGACGTCGTAGTGCCGCTGACCCAGGACGCGCTTGGCGGCCTCGCGGACGGTGGCGAACGCCTCGGGGAGCAGGTCGTCCAGGCTCTCGCCGTCGGCGTAGCGCTCCCTGTACTCGTCCGTGAGGGCCCTCAGCTCGGCGTCCGTCAGATTGACGAAGTCCTCTTCAATGGAATTGACCTGGTCCGCGATGCGGTGCAGCTTGCGCAGGATCTTGCCTTCGCCTGCACGCAGGATCTTGTTGAGGACGGACACGTAGGCTGGCTCCTTGCCGGTCGGGCCTGGCACGGTTTCGCGCGCTGGCACAGCAGGTCACACCCCGCTGCAACGGCCATCGTAAGCGAGGACACCAGCGGGCCGGGAGGTCCGTCACCAAGCCGGGCGGTTCTCCCCGCCGACCGCCGTCCCGATCCGGTCTTTTCCGGTCGAGACCGCACCCCTGCCTCGGGGATACTCCGACGCATGGAGCCGATAACCCTCACCACCGACCGCCTCGTCCTGCGCCCCTTCGGACCGGACGACGCCGAGGCCGTCCGCGTCGCCTGCCAGGACCCGGAGATCCCGCGCTGGACCCCGGTGCCGTCCCCGTACACCCAGGAGCACGCGCAGGAGTTCGTCACCCGGACCTGCCCCGACGGCTGGCGCGACGACACCGTCTACAACTTCGCCGTCACCACGCGCGACGAGGGACGCCTGGTGGGAGCCATGGGGCTGGTGCGGCTGGCCCAGCTCAACAGCGCGGAACGGCAGGCCGAACTCGGCTACTGGACCGCCAAGGAACAGCGCGGCCGCGGCCTCACCGCCGAAGCCGCCCGCGCCGTAGCCCGCTGGGCCTTCGAGGAGCTCGGCGTGGAGCGCCTGGAGTGGTACGCCGAGGCGGGCAACGCCGGCTCCCGCGCGGTCGCCCTCAAGACGGGCTTCCGGATGGAGGGCACCATGCGCGCCAAGATCGTCCACCAGGGCACCCGGCGGGACGCGTGGATCGGCTCCCTGCTCCCCTCCGACCTCGGCCTGAGCGGCGGGGCCGCCTACCTCCCGCACCAGGGCGGGTGACCGCGGCGGCGGGCCCGGCCGCGGGCCCCCGGGACGGGCCCCGCGGCCAGGCCCGGACCGGATTGTCAGTGGCGCCTCCTAGGGTGGGCCCATGACGACGCCCGTGGCCCTCTCCGCCGACGACGCCCGCCGGACCGCCCTGCGCGCCCAGGGCTTCCTCGGCGCCCCCGACCGCCGCGGCGGCGTCCGCGGCGTCCTGCGGCGGCTGGGCGCGGTGCAGCTCGACACCATCTCCGTGCTCGCCCGCTCCCACGAGCTCATCCCGTACGCCCGCCTCGGCGCCGTCGGCCGCACCGCGGTCGAGGCCGCGTACTGGACCGAGAACCACGCCTTCGAGTACTGGTCGCACGCCGCCTGCATCCTCCCCGTCGAGGAATGGCCGCACTTCGCCTTCCGCCGCCGCGCCCGGCGGGCCCGCGGCCACCGCTGGCACGTGCTGCAGGACGCCGACCGCTCCACCGCCGCCGTCCTGGACCGGCTCAAGGCCGACGGCCCGCTGACCTCGACCGAACTCGGCGGCGCCAAGAACGGCGGCCCCTGGTGGGACTGGTCGGAGACGAAGATCGCGGTGGAGTGGCTGCTCGACTCCGGCGAGGTCGTCTGCACCCAGCGGCGCGGCTGGAAACGCGTCTACGACCTCGCCGAGCGGGCGGTTCCCGACGCCCTCCTCCACGACGACATCGACGACGCCGAATGCCTGCGCCGCCTGGTCGCCCAGGCCGGCGCCGCGCTGGGCATCGCCACCCGGGCCGACCTCGCCGACTACCACCGGCTCAAGGCCGAACAGGTCGACTCGGTCATCACCGACACCGGGCTCGTCCCCGTCCAGGTCGAAGGCTGGGGCGGCAAGCCCGCCTGGGCCGACCCCACCGCCCTCGCCGAAGCCTCCCGCGGCGGCCGGCACCGCACGACCCTGCTCTCCCCCTTCGACTCCCTGATCTGGGACCGGCCCCGCACCGAGCGCATCTTCGGCTTCAGCCACCGCCTGGAGGCGTACGTCCCCAAGCCCCAGCGCATACACGGCTACTTCGCGATGCCGCTGCTGGCCGGCGGCCGGCTGGTCGGCCGCGCCGACCCGGCCCGCGAGGGAAGCACCCTGATCGCCCGTCAGGTCTCGCTGGAGTCCGCACGCGCCGTCGAGCCCATGGCGCAGGCACTGCGCGAGGCCGCCACATGGGTCGGCTGCGACAGCGTCCGCGTCGAACGGCTCGACGACCCCAAGCTCGCCGCGGCCCTGGCCGAAGCCCTCTCCTGACCGGGCGGACTCAGCGGATCTCGAGGATCTTCTCCCGCATCGCGTACACCACCGCTTCCATCCGCGAGTGCAACTGCAGCTTCTCCAGGATGTTCCGCACGTGGTTCTTCACCGTGTTCTCGCTGATGAAGAGCTCCTTGGCGATGTCCCGGTTGTTCATGCCGGTGGCGACCAGCTTCAGCACCTCCAGCTCACGGTCCGTCAGCCGGGGGGCGGGCACGAGCCGGCGCTCGTCCGTGCGCTGGATCATCGACTTGAACTCGGTGAGCAGCTTCGACGCCATCGACGGACTGATCTGCGACTGCCCGTCCGCCACCGCGCGGATCGCGGTGGCCACCTCGTCGGTGGAGATCTCCTTGAGGAGGTAACCGGTCGCCCCGGCCTTGATGGCCTCGTAGAGGTCCGCCTCCTCGTCGCTCATCGTCAGCATGATGATCTTCGCGCTGGGAGCCACCTCCTTGATGGAGGTGCACGCCTCGATACCCCCCCGCCTCGGCATCCGCACGTCCATCAGCACGATGTCCGGCAGCAGGTCGGCGGCCTTCTCCATCGCCTCCGCGCCGTCCCCCGCCTCGCCGACGACCTGGATGTCCTCCTCCTGCGCGAGCACGATCTCCAGCCCCCGGCGGAACAAGGCGTGGTCGTCCACCACGAGCACCCTGATCGGCTCCTTGCGCGGCGCACCGGCGACGCCCGCCTCCCCCGCGGCGCCCGGACCGGGCTCCGCGCCAACGGCCGGCGCGGGCTCGAAGCTGTCCGCCATCGGTTCCTCCCCCTCGGGCCGGCGCCCGTGGTAGTCGCACTGTCCGTGCCAGGCCAACCGGGCGCTGCGGCCCGTGCATTGGCTGTCCGGCCATGATTCCATGCCCGAGCACGGCAGCGCCCCCAGGCGATGGTCGTTTTCCCGCCCGGGAGCGCCGCCCCTGACCCCTAGTTCACCGGCTGAGCGCTCCGCCCGCGCCGGCCGGCGCATCCTCGACGGAAGGGTCCGCCTTGAGGTGGATGACGCCGTAGTCGTAGCCGTGCCGCCGGTAGACGACACTCGGTTGTTCCGTGTCGGAGTCGATGAACAGGTAGAAGTCGTGCCCGATCAGTTCCATCTCGTAGAGGGCCTGGTCGAGCGTCATCGGTGCTGCCGCGTGCGTCTTCTCGCGAACCACCAGGGGTCCTTCACCCTGGACCTCGAGACAGCCGCCGATCTTGGTGGTGGGCACGCCTGTGGACGTCTCCCCGCCGGTCGGCGTGCCGTTGAACTCGGTCATGGCCAGTCCGGCCGTCGCCTCCGCCACGCTCATGGGTGTACGGCTGCCGCCGCGGTGCACCCGGCGCTTGTCGGCCGCCTTGCGCAGCCGCGCCTCAAGCTTGTTCGCCGCGACGTCGAGCGCCGCGTAGGGATCGGTCGCGGCGGCCTCGGCCCGGATCACCGGGCCACGGGTGCGCAGCGTGATCTCCACCCGGTCGGAACGGTCTGCCTGCCGGGGGTTCGGTTCCTTGGACACCTCGACCTCGAGGCTCATCACCTTGCCGTCGAGCTTCTGGATCTTCTCCAGCTTCTCGTTCACGTGCTTCCGGAACCGGTCGGGCACCTCGGTCTTGCGGCCCTTGACGACGATGTCCACGCAGAACTCCGTTCCCGGATCGCCTCGGTCTCACGGGACGATCCCTTGCGCTGAGGCCGGCGGGCACCAGGTCCCGCCCGGCGTCGACGTTCGTTGCCGCTCCGCGCGCTCGGAGGCTCCCGGGCTGCGAAGCCGCGACTCTCACCTCCTCCTCCCCCGCGAGACAGATATTCACCCACCGAACTATGGGTGAACCACATCCCGCGGTCCGTGAAACGGCGGCCCACAGCGGGCGCCGCCGCCCCTCACCACCGAACATAGACCCGCGGACCCGGGGTCGGCACCCCCAGAAGCGCTATACCTCCCTTCGGGTGAAATGCCCCTTGTGCGACCTGCGAGATCCGCTCTGACCTTCGGATCCCGCTTCCCGTTCGGCCGCCTGTTCGGCCGTCCGGCCGGCCGTCTGCCCGGCCCGTGGCAGGGGTCCCGCCCACCCCGGCCTTCCGCGTCGGGGCCGCCCGGGGCACCTAACCTTCCCCGCCTCCCGGAGCGCCCGACGCGCCCGGATCACCCGCAGCGCCCGCAGCGCCCGCCGGGTGGCGTAGCGGCGCCGGGCCGCCGACCACGGCCGCGGCCAGGACCCGGCCCCCGGCGTCCTCGACCGCCTGGGCCGCAGAGGCGAGCGAGGCGCCCGTGGTCATCAGGTCGTCCACGAGCACCACTGGCACGGTCCCCAGGAGGCGGCCGGCACCGCGCACGGCCGTCAGGGCGCCGGAGAGGTTCGCGGGCCGGTCGCGGGCGCCGAGGCCCGACTGGTCGGCCACCGCACGCCGCTGCCGCAGCACCGCGGCCACCCGGACGGACAGCCCGTCGCGCCGCAGGTCCGCGGCGGCGGCGAGGGCGAGGCGGCGGGTCGCGTCATGGCCGCGGACCGCGACGGCCCGGCGGGAGGAGGGGACGGGGACGAGGAGGAGCGGGGGGAGTGCGGGGGTGAGGGCGAGGGCGCCTTCCGGGTGCCGCGTCTCAGGGGCCCCTCCCCCACCCCCTCCCCGCACCGCGGCGTAGACCGCACCTGCCAGGGCCTCGCCCAGCGGGCGGGCCAGCCCCAGCGCGCCGCGCTCCTTGTGCGCCAGCAGCACCGCGCGCGGCTGGTCGGCGTAGACGGTCGCCGCCCACACGGCGGGCAGCCCATCGGGCGGCGCGTCCGGCCAGACCTGCCGGGCGCCTGGCTCGTGCAGCGCTGCGCCGCACTCGTCGCACAGCACGGTCCGCGGCGCCCCGCACCCCGCGCACTCGGCCGGCAGCAGCAGCCCCGAGATCTCCCGCCACCATGACCGCATCCCACGGGCCCCCCACAGGCTCCGCCGTCCCCCGCGCCCCTGCCGCCCCCGTGCTGCCCGTGCTCCCCGCATGAGTCAACGATCCCGGGAAAGGGCGATGTCCACCAGGTCCGTCCCCAGCCTGTGGATAACTTCCGCCGCCGCACGATCACCGCGCGATCACCACTCGACGCAGACGCCCGAGGAGGGCGCCCCGGCCGGTCAGCCCGGGTAGACGGGCGAGCTGGCCTTGGGCGCGACTTCCTTCCAGTTGGAGTCGGGCTGTAGCCGGAAGACCCCGCCGTCGAGCTCCGCGAGCAGCGGCTTGTCCTGGCGCTCCGAGGCCGCGACCGACGTCACGCCGCTGATGCCCGGCAGGCTCGGCGTGGACGCGCCCGAGCCGTCCGCGTCCACGTACTGGATCTGCGGCACTCCCCCGGCCTCGCGTCCCACGACGACCACCCGGCTGACCCCGGCCCAGGACGCCGCCTTGACGTCTTCGAGCTGCGGCGCGACGCTGCGCAGCTCCGCCACCGTGATCCGCGGGTCGTCGGCGGTCCCGGTGCGCTCGATCCGTCCGAGCCGCAGTGTGGTGTGGCCGCCGTCACGGACCAGCAGGGCGATGCGCACGCCGTCGGCCGCGACCCGTAGCGATTCGATGCGCCCGTCGCCGAGTTCCGGCACGGCGACGGGCACGGGGGTGCCGGCGCCGTCGCGCAGCATCAGCAGTTGCGGCTGCTTCGGGTTGCGGTCGGCGATCCAGAGGTCGCCGTAGCCGTCCCAGCTGGGCGTGGTGAGGCGGTTCTTCGGGTCGGTGGCCTGGCTGCGCAGGACGACGGGGCCGAGCTGGGCGTCGGCGCTCAGCCCGGTCACGTAGAGGCTCGCCCCGTCCTCGCTGAGGGCGGCGGCGTACTGCTCGTCGCGCCGCACGGCGGCGGAGCCCATCTTGAACGGGCCGGTGCCGAGGGGGCCCGCCACTGCGGTGGGCTGGGTGTCCGCGCCGCTGAGGCTGACGAGGTGGTGGTCCGCGTCGATGAAGTACTGCTCCCGGCTTTCCCCCACGAGCTTGCCCGGGGCGTACGCTCCGGCGTCGTCGCGCCGGAGCGAGCACAGGCTGCGGCCGTCCGGGCCCTGGAGTTCGACCGAGGGCACGGGTGTGGAGGACATGCCCTGGACGGTCTCGATCAGCTGGGCGGCCATCCGTTCGCACCGGGCACCGTCGCCACCGGGGGACCGGTTGAGCGTCACCGTCACGCGCTGGGAGTCCTCGATCTCGACCTTGGTGGCCCGGATGCCCGTGGGGAACGCCGAGACGACGACCGGTTCCAGCCAGTCGGTGGGTCCGGCGAGCAGGGCGTTGACGGTGGTGCTGAGCGCGTTGATGCGCTTGCGCAGGTAGATCGGGTCGGCGACGAGGGCGTTCCGGCCGGCGGCGGCCTCCTCGGGGCCCGGCCCGGGGGAGGCGAAGTAGAAGGTGTCGACGGAGCGGTAGAAGCGCTGGAAGTCGGCCTCGCTGAGCACCAGGCCGTCACCGACGCCGGCGATGCGCCATTCGCCCTTCTCCTTGGTCAGGCGTATGCCGGTGCTGAAGGAGCCGTCCTCGGCGCGGTAGGCGTGCCGTCCGTCGACGGTGGCGACCCTGTCGCCGGTGAGGGTGATCTGGGTGCTGCCGCCGTCCTTGCCGTCGGCTATCGCGCCGGGTTCCTGCACCTGGGAGGGTCCGCCGGCGAGGATGGTGATCCCGGACTCGGGTTTCCAGCGCTTGGCCTGGTCCTTGGTCATGTAGAGCTTGGCGGTGGCGTAGTCGGCCTCGTCGCTCGTGGTGGCTTCGAGGAAGCCGTTGACGATGTCGCGGGGGTTCTCGCCGCCTTGCGGTTTGACGCCGAAGACCCGGACCTGGGCGTCGGTGTCGGTGTGCCTCTCGCCGCCGCCGACCTTGTGCACCTCACCGCTGCTGGGCATGGAGGCGCAGCCCGTGAGCAGCACCAGTCCGCACAGGAGCACCCCCGCAGCGGCCGGCCTCGGAAGGCCGCCCCCCTTCGCACGCATCAGTCCTCGTCCTCCCGCGCCTGGTCTGCTGTCGTCGTGGGGTGGGTGACCGTCCCGCTGCCCGCGCGGTGCCCGACGACCCGTGCGCCGTTGCCGGGCAGGGCCGCGGGGTCGGCGGCCGGGGGACGTGGTGGGCTGAGCGGCATCGAGGGGATGGCGGGCGCGGCGAAGCGCGGTGCCGGGAAGCCGTGGTGCGCGGAGGCCGGGGACGCGGCGGCGTCCAGCGCGGTGGCACCTGCGGGCATGCCGCGGTGGGAGAGCGCGGAGGCGAGGTCGCGGTTGCGGCGGGAGTCCTCGGGTTCGAGGGCGATCGGTGATCCGCGCAGGCTGTCGGCGCCGGTACGGGGCAGGGTCAGCCGGAACTGGGAGCCGCCGCCGGGCTCGCCCCAGGCCTGGAGCCAGCCGCCGTGCAGGCGGGCGTCCTCCAAGGCGATGGACAGGCCGAGGCCGGTGCCGCCGGTGGTGCGGGCGCGGGCGGGGTCGGCGCGCCAGAAGCGGTTGAAGACGCGGGTGGCCTCGCCGGGCTTGAGGCCGACGCCGTAATCGCGCACGGCGACGGCGACGGCGCCTCCGGCGGAGGCCATGCGGACGTGGACGTCCTGGCCCTCGCCGTGTTCGACGGCGTTGACGACGAGGTTGCGCAGGACGCGTTCGACGCGGCGGGCGTCGGCCTCGACGGTGACGGGCTGCTCGTCCCCGAGGACGACGATGCGGCTGCCCTTGCGCTCGGCGAGCGGTTCGGCGCCGTCCACGACGCGCCGCACGACGTCGCGCAGGTCGACGGGTTCGGCCTCCAGGGCGGCGGCGCCGGCGTCGAAGCGGCTGATCTCCAGGAGGTCGGAGAGCATCGACTCGAAGCGGTCGAGCTGGTTCTGCAGCAGCTCGGCGGAGCGCGCGGTGGCGGGGTCGAAGTCCTCGCGTGCCTCGTGGATGACGTCGGCGGCCATGCGGACGGTGGTCAGCGGGGTGCGCAGCTCGTGGGAGACGTCCGAGACGAAGCGGCGCTGCATCCGGGACAGGTCTTCCAACTGCTGGATCTTGACCTGGAGGGTCTGCGCCATCTTGTTGAAGGATTCTCCCAGGCGGGCGATGTCGTCCTCGCCGGTGACCTTCATGCGTTCCTGGAGGTGTCCGGCGGCGAGCCGCTCGGAGATCCGGGCGGCCATGCGGACGGGCGTCACGACCTGCCGGACGACGAGCCAGGCGATGGCGCCGAGCAGCACGACGACGAAGATCCCGGCGGTGGCCAGGGTGCCCTTGACCAGGCCGAGGGTCTTCTCCTCCTGGTCGAAGGGGAAGAGGTAGTACAGCTGGAAGGGGTTGCCGTTGGGGTCGCTGAGGCGCTGGCCGACGATGAGGGCGGGCTCGCCGTCGGGCTCGCTGTCGCTCTTCATCGAGATGTAGCGCTCGAAGACGTCGGACCGCTCGTCGAGGGCCTGACGCAGGTCCGCGGGCACGCTCTCCTCGGGCCAGACGCCGCCGGAGCCGCGGGGTGCGTGGGTGCCGGGGCTGTCCGCCTTGGCGCTGTAGGTGTCCGAGCTGAGGGCGACGACGGAGTAGACGCCCTGGCCGCTGCTGGCGAGTCCGTCGACGAGGTCGTTGAGCCAGGTCGCGGTGTCGGGGCTGTGCTGGCTGTCGGTTCCGGCGCCGCCGGTGTCGGGGGCGCTGCGGGCCGTCTCCTTGGCGACGGCGAAGCCGCCGACGGCCTGGCTCTGGGCGGTCTGCCGCTTGGCGTCGAGCAGTCCGTTCTTGACCTGCCCGATGACGACGATGCCGAGGAGCAGGACGACGCCGAGGGACATCAGCAGGGTGGTGGCGACCACGCGCAGCTGGATGTTGCGGCGCCAGAGCCGGGCGGCGGGCTGGAGGGGCCGCCGGGCCCAGCGCACGAACGAGCGGAGCACCGGCAGCAGACCCGTCAGGGGGTCCGCGTGCCGGCTCTCCATCCGCTCACGCTCGTACGCGGTGGCCACGTCAGCCCGGTCCGGCCTTGTAGCCGACGCCGCGGACGGTCACCACGATCTCGGGGCGCTCGGGGTCCCGCTCGACCTTGGAGCGCAGCCGCTGGACGTGCACGTTGACCAGGCGGGTGTCGGCGGCGTGCCGGTAGCCCCAGACCTGCTCGAGTAGCACTTCGCGGGTGAAGACCTGCCAGGGCTTGCGGGCGAGCGCGACCAGCAGGTCGAACTCGAGGGGGGTCAGCGCGATGGGCTGGCCGTCCCGCTTGACCGAGTGGCCGGCCACGTCGATGACCAGGTCACCGATGGTGAGCTGCTCCGGCGTGGGCTCTTCGGCCCTGCGCAGCCGGGCCCGCACGCGGGCGACGAGCTCCTTGGGCTTGAACGGCTTGATGACGTAGTCGTCGGCCCCGGACTCCAGGCCCACGACGACGTCGACCGTGTCGCTCTTCGCGGTGAGCATGACGATGGGGACCCCGGACTCGGCCCGGATCTGGCGGCATACGTCGATGCCGTCCCGTCCGGGGAGCATGAGGTCGAGGAGGACCAGATCAGGCTTGGTCTCACGGAATGCGGCGAGGGCCTTGTCACCGTCGGCCACGAACGACGGCTCAAAACCTTCTCCGCGCAGCACGATGCCAAGCATCTCTGCCAGTGCGGTGTCGTCGTCGACGACCAGGACGCGTCCCTTCATAGCGACCATCATCCCATTACCTGATCGTGACCTGGAGCACGAGACGGGCACAAAGCTGCCAGGGCATCGGGTGTGACCGGCGAAACCACGCCGTTTTCGGTGACTATTGCCGTTATCAGACCTGCGGGTGTGATGTCGAACGCAGGGTTGTACGCCTGGGTGCCGAGGGGTGCCACCGGGTTTCCGGCCGATTCGGTCACCTCGTGCCCGGGGCGCTGCTCGATCTCGATGGACGGGCCGTCGGCGGTGCCCTGGTCGACGGTGGTGGTGGGGGCGACGACGATGAAGGGCACGTTGTGGTACCGGGCGAGCACGGCGAGTGGGTAGCTGCCGACCTTGTTGGCGACGGAGCCGTCCGCGGCGATGCGGTCGGCGCCGATGAGGACGGCGTGCACGTTGCCGGCGGCGAAGAGTGAGCCTGCGGCGTTGTCGGTGAGCAGGGTGTACGCCATGCCGGAGCGGGCGGCCTCGTAGGCGGTGAGGCGGGCGCCCTGGAGCAGGGGGCGGGTCTCGTCGACCCACAGGCGGCGCAGCTGGCCCTGGCGGTGGGCGGCGAGTGCGACGGCGAACGCGGTGCCCTCGCCGCCGGAGACGAGGGCGCCGGTGTTGCAGTGGGTGAGGATTTGGTAGCCGCCGCCGGGGAGGAGCTCGGCGAGCAGCTGGAGGCCGTGGCGGGCCATGGCGGCGCTGGCCTCCTTGTCCTCGGCGTGCAGGCTGCGGGCCTCGGCCAGGGCCGCCGCGGCGGCGCGTTCGGGGTCGCCCCCGGCGGTGCCGGTGAGGGCGGCCCGGTAGGCGGCCAGGGCCCGCCGGACGCCGTAGGCCAGGTTGACGGCGGTGGGCCGGGCGTGGGCGAGGGATTCGGCGGCCTCGTCCACGTCGTAGCCGCGGACGGCGGCGAGGGCGATGCCGTACGCGCCGGCTATGCCGAGCAGCGGGGCGCCGCGCACGGCGAGGCCGCGGATGGCCTCGACAAGGGCGGGGACGTCGGTGCAGACCAGCTCCACTTCCTCGGCGGGCAGCCGGGTCTGGTCGAGGAGGACGACGACGGGGCCCTCCGGCGGCTCCTCCCAGCGCAGCGCCGGGAGGGGCTCGTCAGGGTTGCCCTTGGAATCATTGGCCAGAGTTACCACGTACTGATCACCCATCTGCTCAGTCTGCCGTGAACGGCAGCACGTTTTGAACGGTTGCGGCACTCCGCATCCGCAGGTACAAGCCCGCTTCGCCCATGGCACGATGGCCACCGTCCCGCCGTTGGACGAGTAGGTAGCGCAGTAGCGAAGGAGCGACGATGAACGACTCTCCGGGCTGGGCCTCGCCCGGATCCTCCCCCTCCGGCGAACCGGGCCGCACCGACGGCCCCGGTGCGCCGCAGGACGCTGCGCCGCAGAACTGGTCCGAGCAGCAGCCGCCCGCGGGCCAGTGGAAGACCGCAGGCGGCTGGGGCGCCCCGCCTCCGCCCAGCGGCCCGGTGTGGGGCAGCCCCGCGCCCTCCGGCTGGCAGCAGCCGCACTGGGGTGCCCCGCCGTCCCCCAAGCCCGGTGTCATCCCGCTGCGTCCGCTGGGCGTCGGCGAGATCCTCGACGGCGCGGTTTCCACGATGCGCGCGCACTGGCGCACCGTGCTCACCATCTCCTTCGCGGTCTCGCTGCTGACCCAGGGCGCCATGCTGCTGCTCCAGGGGTTCATGCTCGACGACAGCGAGACGCTCAACTCCCTGGAAGGCCGTACCGACCCCTCGTTCAGCGACGTCATGAACGCCGTCGGCGGCACGCTGGCCGCCGGGGGGCTCGCCCTGGTCATCACCCTCCTCGGAACGGTGATCGCCACGGCGATGCTCACCATGGTCGTCAGCCGGGCCGTCCTCGGCCGCGAGGTGACCCTGGCCGAGGCGTGGTCCGATGCCCGCCGCCAGCTGCCGCGCCTGTTCGGGCTGACGCTGCTGCTCACCCTGATCGGCGCCGGGATCATGGCCGTCGGCATCGTCCCCGGGATCCTCGTCGCGGCCGGCGGCGCCACGGGCGCTGGTGTCGGCCTGGCCCTCCTCGGCGGCGTGGTCGCCCTCGGCGTGATCGTCTGGCTGATGATCCGCTTCAGCCTCTCCTCACCCGCTCTCATGCTGGAGAAGCAGGGTGTCCTGAAGTCCATGGCCCGGTCGGCCAAGCTGGTCCGCGGGTCGTGGTGGCGCATTCTGGGCATCCAGTTGCTCACCATGATCCTCGTCTACATCGTCTCGTCGATCATCCAGATTCCCTTCGTGCTGGCGGGCATCTTCACCGGAAGCGACGGCCTGTCGTCCTTCGCGTCGGGCGACCAGGCGAACCTCGGCTGGACGTACCTGATCGTCATCGGGATCGGCGCCGTCATCGGATCCACCATCACCTTCCCCATCAACGCCGGCGTTACCGCCCTGCTCTACATGGATCAGCGGATCCGTCGCGAGGCCCTCGACATCGAACTGGCCCGCGCCGCGGGTGTCCCCGGCTATGCCGACGCCCTCGGCGGGAGCGGCGCACCCGGCAACAGCTCAGCCACCGGGGGCTGATGCCGGTGTCGGGGGAGGACGTACCGGTCACCATTCCCCGCGGCCCCGCCCGAGAGGCCGCCGAGGACGAGCTGTCCAAGGGCATCTACCACCGCGACGACCCGAGCCTGTTCGAACGCGCCCTGAACTGGCTCTGGGAGAAGGTCTCCCACCTGATGGAAGCCGCCTCCGGGGTCACCCCCGGAGGCACCGTCGGCGTGGTGGCGATCATCGTCGTGGTCGTGCTGCTGGTCGTCGCCCTGCGCCTGCGGCTCGGCAGGCTGCGCGCGCAACCCACCACCGGCACCGGGCTGTTCGCCGACGCCCCCCGGACCGCAGCCGAGCACCGGGCCGCCGCCGAGGAACACGCGCACCACGGCCGGTGGAGCGAGGCCGTCCAGGAACGGATGCGCGCGATCGTGCGCTCCCTGGAGGAACGGGCCCTGCTCGACCCGCGCCCCGGCCGGACCGCGGACGAGGCGGCCGCCGAGGCGGGCCGTCCCCTCCCCGGCCACGCCGCCCGCCTCGCGGACGCCGCCCGCACCTTCGACGACGTCACCTACGGGGACCGCCCGGGCACCCCTGTCGCCTACGCGGCCCTGCGCGTACTCGATATCGAAATACAGAGCACCAAGCCCCGGTTGGCCGACAGCGGCGCGGCCGCCGGAGGTTCCCGCCCGTGACCGACACCCTGTCTCCGCCACAGGCAGCCACCCCGGCCACCACGTCGGCCTCCCCGACCGCGGGCCAGCTGTGGACGCGCTCGCGCACCCTGCTCGTGGCGTTCCTCGTCCTGATCGTCTTCGGCATCCTGTACGCCGCCGCGCGCTCCGGTGAGAACCATGACGCACTCGACCCCCGTTCTCCCGACCCGTCCGGCAGCCGGGCCGTCGCTCAACTCCTCCACGACCAAGGTGTGACCACCACGGTCGTCACCACCACCGACGAGGCCCTGGCCGCCGCCGGACCTGACACCACCGTCCTCGTCACCGTGCCCGACCTGTTGACGAAGCGTCAGCAGGACGTGGTACATGGCGCGATGGAGCGCGCGGGCGGCCGTGTCGTCCTCCTCTCCCCCAGCGAGCCCTCCATCGGACGGCTCGCCCCGGGCGTCCGCTACACGGGGCCCGTCCCCGTCCACGTCCTCGAGCCCGGGTGCGACCTGGCCGCCGCCCGCACCGCCGGCTCCGCCGAAATGGGCGGCAGCGGGTATGCGACGTCCTCGCGGGGCGCCGACCACTGCTACCCCGATGCCCGGGGCGACTTCACCCTGCTGCGGCTGCCCGCGGCCAACGGCGGCGACACCGTCGTCCTCGGCACCCACACCCTCCTGCAGAACGAGAACCTCGCCGAGCAGGGCAACGCCTCGCTCGCCATGCAGATCCTCGGCGCCCACCCGAAGCTCGTCTGGTACCTCCCCTCGCTCACCGACGCCTCCGCCTTCGGCGGCGGACAGCAAAGCTTCCTCGACCTCATCCCCGACGGCTGGAACTGGGCAGTCCTGCAGTTGTTCATCGCCGCCGCCTTCGCGGCCCTCTGGCGCGCCCACCGCCTCGGGCCCGTCGTCGCCGAGCGGCTGCCCGCCACCGTCCGCGCGGCGGAGGCCACCGAGGGACGTGCCCGCCTCTACCGCCACGGCCGTGCCCGTGGCCGGGCCGCGGAGGTGCTGCGCACCGCCGCACGCGACCGGCTGGCCCCGCTGGTCGGCATCCCTCCGTCCCAGGCCCACGACCCGGCCGCCCTGGCCACCGCGGTGGCCGCCCGGCTCGACGACCCCTCCGTCGACCCGCACAGCCTGCTCCACGGTCCGCCTCCCCCCGATGACGCGGCCCTGCTGCGTCTCGCCGACGACCTCGACGCACTGGAACGCCGCGTCCTTCTCAACGAGAGGAAAGCAACCCCGTGAGCGCCGCCCCGACCGCCGACAGCGCCCGTGCCTCCCTGGAGGCCCTGCGCACCGAAATCGCCAAGGCCGTCGTCGGCCAGGACCCGGCCGTCACCGGCCTGGTCGTGGCCCTGCTCTGCCGGGGTCACGTCCTCCTGGAAGGCGTGCCCGGAGTCGCCAAGACCCTCCTCGTGCGCGCCCTGGCTGCTTCCCTCCAACTGGAGACCAAGCGGGTCCAGTTCACCCCCGACCTGATGCCCGGCGACATCACCGGCTCCCTCGTCTACGACGCCCGCACAGCCGAGTTCTCCTTCCAGGCAGGCCCTGTCTTCACCAACCTGCTGCTCGCCGACGAGATCAACCGCACCCCGCCCAAGACCCAGGCATCCCTCCTGGAGGCCATGGAGGAGCGCCAGGTCTCCGTCGACGGCATCCCCAGGCCGCTACCCGAACCGTTCCTCGTCGCCGCGACGCAGAACCCCGTCGAGTACGAGGGCACCTACCCGCTCCCCGAGGCCCAGCTGGACCGCTTCCTCTTGAAGTTGATCCTCCCGCTGCCGTCCCGCGAGACCGAGATCGACGTGCTCACCCGCCACGCCGACGGCTTCAACCCCCGGGACCTGGACTCCGCCGGTTTGCGGCCGGTCGCCGGCCCCGCCGACCTCGACGCCGCCCGGGACGCCGTCGCCAAGACGTCGGTCTCCGCCGACATCACGGCCTACATCGTCGATATCTGCCGAGCCACCCGTGAATCCCCCTCTCTGACGCTCGGTGTCTCCCCCCGGGGAGCCACCGCCCTGCTCGCCACCGCCCGCGCCTGGGCCTGGCTCACCGGCCGCGACTACGTCATCCCCGACGACGTCAAGGCCCTCGCCCTCCCCACGCTCCGGCACCGCATCCAGCTGCGGCCCGAAGCCGAGATGGAAGGCACCACACCCGACTCGGTCATCACCTCGGTCCTCGCCCGCGTCCCCGTACCGCGCTGAGACGGGCGACGACCGACCATGGCACTCACCGGACGCACCGCCCTGCTGGCCGCCCTCGGCGCCCTCGCCGTCGGTCTGCTGCTCCCCGGCTGGAGCGGCATCCTGCTCGTCGAAGGCATCCTTCTGTTCGGAATTCTGTGCGACCTTGCGCTCGCCGCGCCAGTACGAAAGCTCCATTTCACCCGATCCGGTGACACATCAGTTCGACTCGGCGAAACGGCGGAGGTCGTGCTCACCGTGACCAACCCCAGCCGGCGCCCGCTGCGCGCCGATCTCCGCGACGCCTGGCCGCCCAGCAGCTGGTACCCGGGTACCGAGGTGGCCGCGTCGCGTCACCGGCTGATCATCCCGTCAGCCGAACGCCGCCGCGTCACCACCACCCTGCACCCCACCCGCCGCGGCGACCGGCACCCCGAACGCGTCACCGTCCGCTCCTACGGACCCCTCGGCCTGGCCGCCCGGCAGGGTTCCCACCGTGTCCCCTGGACGGTCCGGGTCCTCCCGCCCTTCCACAGCCGCAAACACCTGCCGTCGCGCCTGGCCCGCCTCCGAGAGCTCGACGGACGCACCTCCGTGCTCATCCGGGGCCAGGGCACCGAGTTCGACTCGCTCCGCGAGTACATCCCAGGCGACGACACCCGCTCCATCGACTGGCGGGCCACCGCACGCCGGGCCACCGTCGCCGTCCGCACCTGGCGCCCCGAACGCGACCGCCACATCCTCATCGTCCTCGACACCGGCCGCACAGCCGCCGGCCGCGTCGGCGACGCCCCTCGGCTCGACGCCGCCATGGACGCCGCCCTGCTGCTCGCCGTCCTCGCGGGCCGTGCCGGCGACCGCGTCGACCTGCTGGCCTACGACCGCCGCGTACGTGCCTCCGTCCAGGGCCGTGCCGCCCGGGACATGCTCCCCGCCCTGGTCAACGCCATGGCACCGCTCGAGGCAGAACTCGTCGAATCCGACGCCCGCGGTCTGGTCGCCACGGTCCTCCAACGAGCCACACAGCGCTCGCTCGTCGTGTTCCTCACCGGACTCGACGCCGCCCCGATGGAAGAGGGCCTGCTGCCCGTCCTTCCCCAGCTCACCCACCGCCACGAGGTCCTCATCGCCTCCGTGGCGGACCCCCGCATCGAAGAGATGGCGCAGGGCCGTCACAGCGTCGACGCCGTGTACGCGGCTGCGGCCGCCGAACAGGCACGAGCTGAACGCCGCCGCGTCGCCCAGCGCCTTTCCCGGCACAACATCACCGTCGTCGACGCCCCGCCCTCCGACATCGCACCGGCGCTGGCGGACGCCTACCTCGCCCTCAAGGCCGCCGGCCGACTGTAGGAGACGAAGACGAAGGGCTCTGTAGGCAGGAGGGAACAGCTGCCCCCTCCTGCCTACGGCCGGCTCTGCGTATTGCGGGACAACGCAGAAAAGCCCCAGCCCCCGAGTCGAAACTCAGGGGCTGGGGCTCAAAATTTGTTCGGCGGCGTCCTACTCTCCCACAGGGTCCCCCCTGCAGTACCATCGGCGCTGAAAGGCTTAGCTTCCGGGTTCGGAATGTAACC
>NZ_JARAVL010000039.1:0-8081 GCF_033792725.1 Streptomyces sp. PA03-5A
CACCGGCCCCTCCGGGCTTTCCCTTCGTTGTCTCCAACCTTACCAGATCCGTTTCGCGTTTCCGCTCTTCGTTTCCGGCCCCCTATTGGAGCGGGGTTTTTCGTTTCGCGCCTTCCGGCGTGTCCACTACGTTAGCGGATTTCCCCTGCGGTTCATAATCGAGCCATTCGGATCTGATTTCGGCATGCCGAAATCGTCCCCGAGGGGAAGTCGTGCAGTAGTGGTTTGCCGCCGGGCGGCTTGATTGGCCACCTCTGGAAGGTGACCCGTCCGAGGCAGCTTGAGAACACTACACCACGCCCCGGGGTGCTTCAAACCTGTGGCCGTCAACAGGTTTGCGCGTTACCTTCGGGGCATGACCGAGCATGCGCACTCGTACTTGTGGTGGGCCGCCTGACGGCGGCCTTCGCTCAGCGCATGCATCCAACGGCCGCCGCTTCGGCGGCCGTACGTGTTTCTGTTCCGGCTCGCCGACCGCGGTGGTCCCACAGCCGGGAGGAACAGCGATGACGAGGGTCTTCAGCGGGATCAAGCCGACGGGGCACCTGACCCTGGGCAACTACCTGGGCGCCGTGCGGCAGTGGGCAGCTGTGGACCAGCACCGGGCCGAGTCGCTGTTCTGCGTCGTGGACCTGCACGCGCTCACCGTCGAGCACGATCCGGCGCGGGTGCAGCGGCTGAGCCGCCAGGCGGCGACGCTCCTGCTGGCCGCCGGCCTCGACCCGCGGGTCTGCACGCTCTTCGTGCAGAGCCATGTGGACGAGCACGCCCGCCTGGCGTACCTCCTCGAATGCACCGCCACGGACGGGGAGATGCGCAGGATGGTCCAGTACAAGGAGAAGGCGGCCAGGGAGCAGCGGCGGGGCGGCAGTGTGCGGCTGTCGTTGCTGACGTACCCCGTGCTGATGGCGGCGGACATCCTGGCGTACGGGGCGGACGAGGTGCCCGTCGGGGACGACCAGGCACAGCACGTGGAGCTGACGCGGGATCTGGCGGTGCGGTTCAACCACCGTTACGGGCATGTGTTCACCGTCCCCCGGGCGGTGCTGCCGCAGGTGGCGGCGCGGGTGATGAACCTGCAGGACCCGGGGTCGAAGATGGGCAAGTCGGAGGACACCGGCCCGGGAATCGTCTACCTGCTCGACGAGCCCGACGTCGTCCGCAGGAAGGTGCTGCGGGCGGTGACGGACAGCGGGCAGGACGTGGCGTACGACCCGCAGGAGCGGCCGGGGGTGGCGAACCTGCTGGAGATCCTGTCGGCGTGCACGGGCCGGGCGCCGCAGGACCTCGCGGCGGGGTACGACTCGTACGGCGCCCTGAAAATGGACACCGCCGAGGCCGTCGTGGAGGAGCTGCGGCCGTTGTGGGAACGGCACGCGGAGCTGGTGGCCGACCCCGGCTACGTGGACGGGGTGCTCAGGGACGGTGCCGAGCGGGCGCGGGGCCTGGCCCGGCCGACGGTCGACGCGGCCTACCGGGCGATCGGGCTGCTGCCGCCGGGCTGAGGACGTGCTGACGGCGGCCGGGGCCTGCTGAACCCGGCCGGCCGGTCAGCCGTTGCCGGAGGCGAGTTCGCGGCTGCGGTCGCGGGCGGCTTCCAGGGCGGCGATCAGGGCGTGGCGCACGCCGTGCTTCTCCAGTTCCCGGATGGCGTTGATGGTGGTGCCGGCCGGGGAGGTGACGGCCTCGCGGAGCTTGACGGGGTGCTCGCCGCTGTCGCGGAGCATCACGGCGGCGCCGATCGCGGACTGCACGATCAGGTCGTGGGCCTGGGCGCGCGGCAGGCCGAGGAGGATGCCGGCGTCGGTCATGGCCTCGACCAGGTAGTAGAAGTACGCGGGTCCGGAGCCGGAGAGGGCGGTGGCGGCGTCCTGCTGGTACTCGGGGATGCGCAGGGTCTTGCCGACCGGCTGGAAGATCTCCTCGGTGCGCAGCAGGTGCTCCTCGGCGGCGTGGCTGCCGCCTGAGATGACGGACATGCCCTCGTCGACCAGGACGGGGGTGTTGGGCATGACGCGGACGACCGCGATGCCGTCCGCGAGGCGCTCCTCGAAGAAGGAGGTCGGGACGCCGGCCGCGGCACTGATGACCAGCCGGTCGGCGGCGACGTGCGGGGCGAGCTCCTCCAGGAGGGCGGACATGTCCTGCGGCTTCACGGCGAGGATGAGGGTGTCGGCGGTCTTGGCCGCCTCCTCGTTGGAGACCGATTCGACGCCGTAGCGGGCGTGCAGCTCCTGGGCGCGCGCCGGGCGGCGGGCGGTCACGAGGAGGTTCTCCGGCTGTCGGCCGGCACGGAGCATGCCCGACAGGAGGGCCTCGCCGATCTTGCCGGTGCCGAGCACCGCGACTTTCTGCGTCATGGGGTCATCCTCGCACCGTGGGCGGCCCGGAGGCCGTGCCGTCCACGGTGCGGTCACCCTGCGGGATCAGGCCGTACGGCGGCGGAGCGTGGCCGCGCCGAGGGCGAGTGCGAGCGCGGCGCTGCCGGCGACGACGGCGAGGTCGCGGACGAAGTCACCGGTGACGCCGGTGTGGGTGAGGACCTCCTGCATGCCGTCGACGGCGTACGACATGGGCAGGACGTTGGAGATGGCCTCCAGCACCGGCTGCATCCGGTCGCGCGGCATGAGGAGTCCGCAGAGCAGGATCTGCGGCAGCAGCACGGCGGGCATGAACTGCACGGCCTGGAACTCGCTGGCGGCGAAGGCGCTGACGAAGAGCCCGAGGGCGGTGCCCAGGCAGGCGTCGGCGAGGGCGACCAGGAGCAGCAGCCAGGCGGAGCCGGTGACGTCGAGGCCGAGCGCGAGGACGGCGAGCCCGGTGGCGAGGACGGCCTGGACGACGGCGACGGCGCCGAAGGCGAGGGCGTACCCGGCCAGCAGGTCGCCCTTGCCGAGCGGCATGGACAGCAGGCGTTCCAGGGTGCCCGAGGTGCGTTCGCGCAGCGTCGCGATCGAGGTGACCAGGAACATCGTGATGAGCGGGAAGATGCCCAGCAGCGAGGCGCCGACGGTGTCGAACGTGCGCGGGCTTGCGTCGTAGACCCAGGACAGCAGGGTGAGCAGGACGCAGGGCACCACGACCATCAGGGCGATGGTGCGCGGGTCGTGGCGCAGTTGCAGCAGTACGCGGCGGGCGGTGGCGAGGGTGCGGCGCGTGCTCATCGGACGGGCTCCTCGGCCTGGTGGGGGAGCTTCCCGGCGGCCTCGTCGACGAGGCGGAGGAAGGCGTCCTCGACGGTGGGGGCGCCGGTGCCCGCGCGCAGCTCGTCGGGGGCGCCCTGCGCGAGGATGCGGCCCTCGCGCATGAGCAGCAGCCGGTGGCAGCGCTCGGCCTCGTCCATGACGTGGCTGGAGACGAGGAGGGTGGCGCCCCGTTCGGCGGCGAGGCGGTGGAAGAGCTCCCACAGGTCGCGGCGCAGGACGGGGTCGAGGCCGACGGTGGGTTCGTCGAGCACGAGCAGTTCGGGGGTGCCGAGGAGCGCCACGGCGAGGGAGACCCGGTTCAGCTGTCCGCCGGAGAGGTTGCCGGCGAGGGCGGTGGCGTGGGAGACCAGGTCGACGTCAGCGATGGCGCGTTCGACGTGGCCGGGGGCGTCGCCGCCGAGGACGGCGGCGAAGTACTCGAGGTTCTGGCGGACGGTCAGGTCGAGGTAGACGGAGGCGGCCTGGGTCACGTAGCCGACGCGGGGGCGCAGGTCGCGGTGGCCGGCGGGCAGGCCGAGGACGTCGAGGGTGCCGGTGACGGCCGCCTGGGTGCCGACGACGGCGCGCATGAGGGTCGACTTGCCGCAGCCGCTGGGGCCGAGCAGGCCGGTGATCTCGCCACGGGGGACGGTGAACTCCAGGGCGTCCAGGACGGTGCGGCCGCCGCGGACGACGGTGAGCCCGGAGGCGTGCACGGCGGGTCCGGGGCCCGGACCTCCGGGCTCCTCGGCTTTATTCATCATGCGGTGAATAATGCTCCGGGGCGCCTCGGGGCGTCAAGGAGCAGCGGATACATCCGTTTGCGTGACGGATCATTTACACTCCGTTTGCTTAAAGAGCTTGCAAAATGGAGTGGCTGTCTGCGCAAAATGGAGGGCGGCTACGCATCGGAACGGGGGCACCTGTGGTATCGGCCAAGGGAGTTGCGCGTGCTGTCGCCGTCATGGCGGCACTGCTGCTCTCCCTGTTCGCGGCGATAGGCTGCGCCGCCGCCGAGCCCGTTCCCGTCTCCGGCCGCGGCGCGGGCACGACGGTGGCACGCGTGGAGCCCGAGACCCGGAACTGCCTGGCACGCAGGCACGGGAGCAACGGCATACGCCTGGTGCTGCCCGGGACCGTGAGCGTCCCGGCACCGGCACCGGCACCACGGGGCGGCACCGGGACCGATGAGACGGTCCCGGCGGTAGGCGCCCAGGTGTCCGCCGCCGTGACGGCGCCGCGGACCGCCCGGCAGGCGGTACCCCTCTCCAGATCCGGAGAACTACCGATCGCCCTCGGCACGTTCCGCTGCTGAGGCACGGCCTGCCGCCTGCTCTTCCCTCCTGACCGCGGTCGTCGCCCGCGGCCCGGGCCCCACCCGGCCCGGCCCGCGCCGGCGCCCGCGCGTCCACGTGCACGCACATGCACTCGTACGCGGCGCCCGCGGTCCGGGAGAACCGTCCCCCCACACTGCTCGACCACGTACGCCCCCGCCCACGCCGGCGCCGGGGCGCAATGGAGGACACCCGCGTGAAGACCTTCATCCCCCCATCCCCCACCTCTTGTTCCGCCCTCCCCCCACCAGCCGTCCGGCCCCTCCGGCCCGTCCGCGGCTCCCTCACCCCCGCCCCCGCGCGGTGAGCCGCCTCATGCGCGCCGCGTCGCGACTGCCCCGCCCGCAGTCGCTGCGCGCCGACGTCACCGCCTCCCTCGTCGTCTTCCTCGTCGCCCTGCCGCTGTGCGTGGGCGTGGCCGTCGCCTCGGGGGTGCCGGCCGAACTCGGCCTGGTCACCGGCATCGTCGGCGGGATCGTGACCGGCTTGCTCCCCGGCAGCAGCCTCCAGGTGTCCGGCCCGGCCGCCGGACTCACCGTCCTGGTCTACGAGGCGGTCCAGGATTTCGGACTGCCCTCACTGGGCGTGCTCGTGCTCTGCGCGGGCGGGCTGCAGCTCGCCATGGGCGTGCTCCGGCTCGGCCGCTGGTTCCGGGCCATCTCCGTCGCCGTCGTCCAGGGCATGCTGGCCGGCATCGGCCTGGTGCTGATCGCCGGACAGGTCTACGCGCTCACCGACACCGCGGCACCGGCAGGCGGCGTCGCGAAGATCGCCGGATTACCGGGACTGGTCGCGGGCACCGTCGCCTCACCCACGGCGCTCACCGCGCTCGCCGTCGGCGGCGGCACCATCGCGGTCCTCGTGCTGTGGCCCCGCATCCCGCGTGCCGCGCGGCTGCTGCCGGGGCAGCTGGCCGCGGTCGCGCTGGCCACGGGCGCGGCCGTGCTGTTCGGCCTGCCGGTCCAGCGCGTCGAGGTGGCGGGGCTGCTCGACGTCGTCCAGCCGCCGGGTGCCGGGCAGTTCGCGGGGCTGGCCAGCCTGTCCGTGATCGGCACCGTGCTGGCCTTCACGCTGATCGCCTCCGCCGAGAGCCTGTTCAGCGCCGCCGCGGTGGACCGGCTCCACGACGGGCCGCGCACGGAGTACGACAAGGAACTCATCGCGCAGGGCGCGGGCAACGCTGTCTGCGGGGCGCTCGGGGCCCTCCCGATGACCGCGGTGATCGTCCGCAGCGCGGCCAACGTGCAGGCGGGCGCCCGTACGAAGGCGGCACGTGTGCTGCACGGCGTGTGGCTGCTGCTGTTCGCCGCGCTGATCCCCGGCGCCCTGGGGGTGATCCCCGTGGCAGCGCTGGCGGGTGTGCTGGTGCACGCGGGCTGGAAGCTCGTACCGGTGAAGGAGCTCGTGCCGCTGTGGCGCGCGCACCGGGGCGAGGCCGTCGTCCTGGTGGTGACCGCGACGGCGATCGTGGCCACCAACATGTTCGAAGGGGTCCTCATCGGGCTGCTCACGGCCGTGGTCAAGGCTGCCTGGGAGACCTCGCAGACCCATGTGGAGATCCACGACAAGGGTGAGGGCCCGATCGTCGTCCGCGTGCTGGGCAACGCCACCTTCCTGCGGCTGCCCAAGCTGCTGGAGCAACTGGAGGCGCTGCCCCGTGACCGCCCGATGGAACTCGACCTGCGCCGGCTGCGGCACCTCGACCACGCCTGCGGCATGGCCCTGCTCGGCTGGGCCGAGCGGCACAACGAGGAGGGGGTGACGCCCGTCCGGGTGCAGGGCGCACCGGTGTGACGCGACGGCCCGGGACCGGGCGGGACGGGGCGCCGCCCCTGACCCACGGTTCCGGGCCGTCTCAGGGTCATCCCCTATGGCTTCGGGAGCGGAGCGGAGTGACCGTGGCCATATGAGGCGTTCTACCGATGTATCCCGGGACGTGACCGGAGCCGAGAAGCGGCAGCTCGCGATGGCCTCGGCCACCCTCGGCCCCTGGCGCCCGGCGGCGGCGGTCGGCGCGATCGGCGGCGGGGTCTCCCTCGCCGCCTCCGCCCTGAGCGGCGACTTCGGGCTCGGCGTCGTCGCCGGCGCCGTGTCCGTCGCGCTGATGCTCTTCTTCCTCGTCGGCGGCGCCGGCGCGGTGACCGGGCGCGGCCCGCGCGCCGACCGCCGCATACGCCGCTGGGCGGCGGCCCACCCTTGGCGCGTCGCGCTGGTCCCGGCGGGGATGCTGCTCGTCACCGACGTCGTGATGCGCCAGATCCTGACCTCCGAGGGCTTCTTCGGCAGCCTCTGGGACGGCCTGTGGCGAGGGGTCCTCGTCGCGGGCGTGGTCGGCGTCGTCGGTTCGGTGGCCGGGAAGCGGCGGGCCGGCTAGGGCCGGCCGCCGTGCCCCGGCCGCCGGGCCTTGACCCTCTCGGTCCTCGACCCCCTCGGTCCTCGACCGTCAGTCCTTGACCGCCACCGTGAGGTCGACCTTGTAGGGCTCGACCACGTGACCGTCCGGGAAGAGCGCCAGCAGCGCGCGCCGCTCGTCGTCGAGGATGCGGCGGGCGGTGTCCGGGGCGAGCACGGCGAAGTAGGAACGGCTGCCGAGCATCGTGAGGTGCGTGTCCAGCGCGACGGTGCGCGTCCAGTGCAGGACGCGGGTCTCGGTGCGCATCCCCAGGCGGGAGCCGAGCGAACGGAGGATGTCCTCCGCCGTCCCCGTCAGGCCGTTCTCGTGGTAGCGGGGGACCGCGCGGGCCAGCCGCTCCTCCTGCTCCCGCACCCAGGCGACGCCCAGGTCCGGCACGTTCCACCACAGCGCGAGCGCGCCGCCCGGCCGCAGCACCCGTGCCGCCTCGGGGGAGGACTTGGCCGCGTCCGTCCAGTGCCACGCCTGGGCGTACGTCACGAAGTCCGCCACCCCGGACGCGAACGGCAGCGCGTCCCCGTCCCCGCGTACGAGCGGCACGTCCGGCTGCCCCGCCCGCAACTGCGCGGCCATCCCCGCCCCCGGCTCCACGGCCGTCACGTTCGCCCCGCGCGCCCGCAGCAGCGCCGTGGCGATCCCCGTCCCGGCCCCCACGTCCAGGACCGCGGCGCCGGCGAAGGGACGGCCGCTGATCTCCTCGACGGCGTCGAACAGCTCTCCCGGGTAACCGGGGCGGGCCGCGGCGTACTGCGCGGCGACGGTGTCGAACGACTGGGCGAGCACGCGGTGGGCCGGGTGTGTGGTCATGGGGGTTGTCCTTCCCCGTGGGACGCGGGCGCGACCCACCGCGTGGGCTCGGTCAGACGCACCTTCCGGCGACGTACCCGTCGCTGCCGGTGTGCACGTAGGTGTCGGAGACGTACTGGTCCGGGCCGATCCGGTCCCAGATGTTCGACGTGCCGTAGTAGCCGCTGACCGTCTCGCCCGGGGTCTGGCAGATGATCGGCACCTTGACGTCGTAGGGCAGTACCTTCACGATCTGGTATCCCGTGCCGGGGCCGATACGGACGTTGAGCCGTACGTCGGGGGCGACCGAGTAGTACACGAGATCCGCGGACGCCGCGGTCGCCTCGGCGGCACCCCCCAGCA
>NZ_JARAVL010000039.1:8178-93859 GCF_033792725.1 Streptomyces sp. PA03-5A
GGCCGATACGGACGTTGAGCCGTACGTCGGGGGCGACCGAGTAGTACACGAGATCCGCGGACGCCGCGGTCGCCTCGGCGGCACCCCCCAGCACGAGGAAGGCCGCACCGGCCATCGTGGCCGCACCGGTCACCAGCGCCGTGCGCCTGCTCTTGCCCTTGCCCTTGCTCAACACGTTCCTCCTGAGGGACGGATCACTGACGGATGCGCGCCGCGGCTCCCCGGTGGGCCGGGGAGCCGCGTGGCGCGATGGGCGTGAGCTGTGCCGAGTCGCCGACGTCAGCTGCAGCGTGACGCGACGTAGCCGTCGCTGCCGGTGTGCACGTAGGCGTCGGAGACGTACTGGTTGGTGCCGATGCAGTCCCAGATGTTCGACGTCCCGTAGTAACCGCTGACCGTGGTCCCAGGCGTCTGGCAGAAGATCGGGACCTTGGCGTCGTACGGAAGGACCTTGACGATGTGGTAGCTGGTTCCGGGGCCGGATCGCACGTTGAGACGGGCTCCGGGCGCCACGGAGTAGTAGATCAAGTCGGCGGCCGCGACGGCGGTCTCCGCCCCTGCGGGCCCGTCACTCGCATCGCCCACCGGCTCGTCAAGCTTGTTCTCGGCCATGTGCCCACCCCCGTGAGGATTCACGCTCTGTCAAGTGCAGGCTAGCAATCCGAGCCGTCCTCGTAACGGGGATCCACTAGGCTCACCGAGTTGCGGCTGCTGACGAACACACGGGGGTGGGTCATGCCGCCAGTGCGGAGACCCGGGACCGACCCGGAAGCGGAACATCCGGAATATGCGGGGCCCTACCGGCTGGAAGGGCGGCTCGGCGCCGGCGGCATGGGCGTGGTGCACCTGTCACGCTCGACATCCGGCATGCGGCTGGCCGTCAAGGTCGTGCACGAGGAGTTCGCGGCGGACCCGGAGTTCAGGGCGCGATTCCGCCAGGAGATCACCGCCGCCCGGCGGGTCAGCGGCGCCTTCACCGCATCCGTCGTGGACGCGGATCCGGATGCCGAACGCCCCTGGATGGCCACGCTCTACATACCCGGGCCGACGCTGGCCGAGTTCGTGAAGCGGAACGGGCCGGTTCCGCCGGCCCAGGTCCGCTACCTCATGGCAGGACTCGCCGAGGCCTTGCGGGACATCCACCGGGTGGGCGTCGTCCACCGCGATCTCAAGCCGGGCAATGTGCTGTTGGCTGCCGATGGTCCCAAGGTCATCGATTTCGGCATCTCGCGACCACCGGACAGCGATGTGCGCACCGAGACGGGCAAGCTCATCGGCACGCCTCCCTTCATGGCGCCCGAACAGTTCAGCCGGCCCCGATCGGTGGGGCCCGCCGCCGACGTCTTCGCCATGGCCGGCGTGCTCGTCCACGCCGCGACGGGACGCAGTCCTTTCGACTCGGACAGCCCCTACATCGTCGCGTACCAAGTGGTCCACGACGAACCGCACCTCGACGGCGTCCCTGGAGATCTGCGGCCGCTCATCGAGCGATGCCTCGCCAAGGACCCGGACCACAGGCCCACTCCGGACGCGTTGATGACGGAGCTGAGGAAGGTCTCGGCCTCGTACGACACCCAGACCTTCGGCTCCTTCGACCTCGAGAGCGTCCCGGCGGACGCCCTCATCCCGTCACAGCGGCGATCGGCGGACGGCGCGATCCCCCCGGAAGCGCCCCAGCCGGGATCCGGGTCCGGACCCGAAGCGCCCGGTCCAGCTCCGGCTTCCACGTCCCGAAACCGCCGGACCCGAAGTGCCCTCGCCGCCGTCCTGGCATTGGGTGTCCTCGCCGCGGGCGCCTCCCTGCTGGCCCAACGACACGATGACGTAACGCCGTTGGACTCGACCGGATCCCGGGTCACCGGCGGTGGGGATTTCCACCCGTGGGCGGCCACCCTCCGGGGAGACGGTAGTGGCGGCACGGCAGCCTGCGCGTCCGGGGCAGAGGCCCTGTTCTGCGCCGGACCGGGTGTCGAGGCGGCGAAGCTGGACGCCGACAGCGGGCTCATCCAATGGTCGGTCCGCGAGGCGCCCGTGAAGGGCGGCACCGCCGCGCATCCCCATCCGCCCGTCCTGTCGGGCGGCGTCGTCCGCGTGGTGAACGACGACGAATCGCGGCTGACGGGCCTGTCCGCGGCCACGGGGAAGGTGCGATGGGCCCTGGACATCTCGGCCTACCAGGGCGCGTTCTACAGCGCCGGCGCCACGGTGCTGCTCGCCGGACGCGACGGAACGGTCATCGCCGTGGACGGCGCCACCGGCCGGGAAAGGTGGCGCGTGAATCTGCCGGGCCACACCCAGCCTGCGTTGTCCGCGTACGGCACCTCGGGTCGTGTCTACGCCGTCGAGGTCGGCGCGGACGGTCGCACCACCATGGTGACCGCGGTGAACGAGACGGACGGGACGGTGCAGCGGCAGGTTCGGCTCGACGGGCAGCTGATCCCCGTGGGTGAGTCCGGCACGGACCTCTTCCTCACCTCCGTGGACGGCTTCTACCGCACCGACGCCGTCGTCCGGCTGAACACGGCCACCGGCTCGCACCGGCGAATCCCGATCACCCCGCTCCTCAACCAGCCGCAGACCGCCGTGCGAGGGGACAAGGTGTACCTCCTGGGTCACGGCGGCGAGCTGATCGGCCTCGACACCCGCCGCTCCAAAGGCCGCACGGCGGTCGAACCATGGAGTCTGGAGACGTCGGTGAGTGGTGGCTCCGTACCCACCGTCGTCGGGAACCGGGTGTACTTCACCGCCCTCGACGGACGGCTCCTGGCCGTGGACTCCGAACGGGGGGCCTTCATCGGACAGACGAAGCCACGTATGGGAACGCGTCCGGGCAACTACCCGGGATCCCCGCCCTCCCCCGTCGTCGCCGACGGGAAGGTGTTCGCGACCGCACCGGACGGCAGTGTGTTCGCCGTGGACGCGAAGGACCCCTCCCGCTGGTGATCGTGGGGATCGGCGGAAGGGGTCCCGGGGACGACGACGGGGGCGGGCCCGGGGTCAGCCCTCCAGCTTCGTGACGTCGCGGACGGCGCCCTTGTCGGCGCTGGTGGCCATCGCGGCGTACGCCTTGAGGGCCAGGGAGACCTTGCGGTCGCGGTTCTTGGGGGCGTAGACGCCGCCGAGGGCGGCGCGGCGCGCGGCCAGTTCCTCCTCGGGGACGAGGAGTTCGATGCTGCGGCCGGGGATGTCGATGCGGATGCGGTCGCCGTCCTCGACCAGCGCGATCGTGCCGCCGGACGCCGCCTCGGGGGAGGCGTGGCCGATGGACAGGCCCGAGGTGCCGCCGGAGAAGCGGCCGTCGGTGACGAGCGCGCAGGCCTTGCCGAGGCCGCGGCCCTTGAGGAAGGAGGTGGGGTAGAGCATCTCCTGCATGCCGGGACCGCCCTTGGGGCCCTCGTAGCGGATGACGACGACGTCGCCCTCCTTGACCTCCTTGCGGAGGATCTTGTCGACGGCCTCCTCCTGGGACTCGCAGACCACGGCCGGGCCCTCGAAGGTCCAGATGGACTCGTCGACGCCGGCGGTCTTCACCACGCTGCCGTCGACGGCGAGGTTGCCGTGGAGCACGGCCAGGCCGCCGTCCTTGGAGTAGGCGTGCTCGGCGGAGCGGATGCAGCCCTCGGCGGCGTCGAGGTCGAGGGCCTCCCAGCGCTCGGACTGGGAGAAGGCCTCGGCGGAGCGGACGCAGCCGGGGGCGGCGTGCCAGAGTTCCTCGGCCTCGGCGGAGGGGGAGCCGCCGCGCACGTCCCAGGTCTTGAGCCAGTCGGCGAGCGACGGGGAATGGACGGAATGGACGTCCTCGTTGAGCAGGCCGGCCCGGTGGAGTTCGCCCAGCAGGGCGGGGATGCCGCCGGCCCGGTGCACGTCCTCCATGTAGTACGTGCGGTTCTTCGCGACGTTGGGCGCGACCTTGGCCAGGCACGGCACGCGCCGGGAGACGGCGTCGATGTCGGTGAGGCCGAAGGGGACGTCCGCCTCCTGGGCCGCGGCCAGCAGGTGGAGGATCGTGTTGGTGGAGCCGCCCATGGCGATGTCGAGGGCCATGGCGTTCTCGAAGGCCTCGAAGGTGGCGATCGAGCGCGGCAGCACGGACTCGTCGTCCTGCTCGTAATAGCGCCGGGTGATGTCGACGACCGTGCGGCCGGCGTCCTCGTACAGCGCCTTGCGGGCGGTGTGGGTGGCCAGGACCGAGCCGTTGCCGGGCAGCGACAGGCCCATCGCCTCGGTGAGGCAGTTCATCGAGTTGGCGGTGAACATGCCGGAACACGAGCCGCAGGTGGGGCAGGCGTTCTCCTCGATGCGGAGGATGTCCTCGTCGGAGATCTTGTCGTTGACGGCGTCGGCGATCGCGTCGATCAGGTCGAGGGTGCGGACGGTGCCGTCGACGAGGGTGGCACGGCCGGCCTCCATGGGGCCGCCGGAGACGAAGACGGTGGGGATGTTGAGGCGCAGGGCGGCCATCAGCATGCCCGGGGTGATCTTGTCGCAGTTGGAGATGCAGATCAGCGCGTCGGCGCAGTGCGCCTCGACCATGTACTCGACGGAGTCGGCGATCAGGTCGCGGGAGGGCAGCGAGTAGAGCATGCCGCCGTGGCCCATGGCGATGCCGTCGTCGACGGCGATCGTGTTGAACTCGCGCGGCACGGCGCCCGCGGCCTTGATCGCCTCGCTGACGATGCGGCCGACGGGCTGCAGGTGGGTGTGCCCGGGCACGAACTCCGTGAAGCTGTTGGCCACCGCGATGATCGGCTTGCCGATGTCCTCGCTCGCTACGCCCGAGGCGCGCATGAGGGCGCGGGCGCCCGCCATGTTGCGGCCGTGGGTGACTGTGCGGGACCTCAGCTCGGGCACGGGGACCACTCCCTACGTTTCCATCTCGGAGCCTTCGAGCGTACGCCCCCGGTCGTGGTACGCGGCGGTGTGTCCGTATTGCGGACGGCGAGTCCACCGTGTGGATGGCGATCCGGTACCGGACACGACAGGTCCGCAGCGGGCCGGCGACAGGGCGCTCTCCCCCATTGTCGACCCATCTGCCATGCGGGCGGCTCACCCCGTGACGGGCCCGGGATCGGTCAGATAGCGCTGGAGGGTCGGCGCGATGAGGGCGATGACGTCCTCCATGTCCGCCGACGCCAGCGGCTCGAGCTTGATGACGTAGCGCATCATCACGATGCCGATCATCTGGGCGCCCGCGAGTTCCGCGCGGAGCCGGGGGTCGGGGACCTTCAGCTCCGACGCGACGCGCTCCAGCAGCCGCCGCAGGACGATGCCGCGCAGCACGCCCGCGGCGGTGTCGTTGGTCACGGCGGAGCGGACGATCGCCAGCATGGGGGCCCGGGAGACCGGGTTCTCCCAGATGGCGACGAAGAAGCGCGCCAGGCGCTCGCCGACGCCCGCGGGGCCGGTCGCCAGGACGTCGGGGACGCCGAAGGCGGCCTCGAAGCTCAACTCGATGGAGGCTTCGAAGACCTGCTCCTTCGCCCCGAAGTAGTGGTGCACCAGCGCCGGGTCCACGCCCGCGGACTTGGCGATGGAGCGGATCGAGGTCTTGTCGTAGCCGCGGGCGGAGAACTCCTGCCGGGCCGCGGCGAGGATCAGCTCGCGGGTCTCGGCGGTGCCCGAGCGGCTCCCGGCGGGGCGGCCGCGGCCGCGCCTGCCGGTCCCGTCCTCGGGAGCCATCAGCGCACCCGCGCGGCCGCGGCGAGGTGCAGCCGGGTGAAGGCCAGCGCCTCGGCGAGGTCCGCCTCGCGCTCGGCGGCCGACATCGCGCGCCGGGTGTTGACCTCGATCACCACATGGCCGTCGAAGCCACGTGAGGCCAGGCCCTCCAGCACCTCCGCGCAGGGCTGGTTGCCGCGTCCGGGCACCAGGTGCTCGTCCTTGCCGGAGCCGCTGCCGTCGGCCAGGTGGACGTGACCGAGCCGGTCGCCCATGCGGTCGAGCATCTCCAGCGTCCCGGTCCTGGCCGTGGAGGTGTGCGAGAGGTCGATGGTGAAGTGCCGGTAGTCGTCCTTGGTGGGGTCCCAGTCGGGGGCGTAGGCGAGCATCTCCCGGTCGCGGTAGCGCCACGGGTACATGTTCTCGACGGCGAACCGGACGTCGGTCTCGTTCGCCATCCGCCAGATGCCGGCGACGAACTCCCGCGCGTAGCTGCGCTGCCAGCGGAACGGCGGGTGGACGACCACGGTCGAGGCGCCCAGCTTCTCCGCCGCCGCCTGAGCGCGCTGCAGCTTCACCCAGGGGTCGGTCGACCACACCCGCTGGGTGATCAGCAGGCAGGGGGCGTGCACCGCCAGGATGGGGATGCCGTGGTAGTCCGACAGGCGGCGCAGCGCCTCGATGTCCTGGCTGACCGGGTCGGTCCATACCATCACCTCGACGCCGTCGTAGCCCAGCCGGGCCGCGATCTCGAAGGCCGTCGCCGTGGACTCGGGGTAGACCGAGGCCGTGGACAGCGCGACCTTCGCGTCCGGTACGCGCACGGTGTGTCCGTTCGGGTCCACAGGGTCAGGGGCTGCCACGGGGAACAGCGTACGGCGGCCGGTCGGCCCGACGGCACATCGCACCCGGCCGACGTGACGCGATCGACACGCGGGGCGGAGCGGCGCGGCGCCCGCACGGCGACGGACGCCGTGCGCCGCGCTCAGCCCCGGTCGCTCGTCATCAGGTCGAGGCGCCGCAGGATGACGCCCTCGCGCAGCGCCCACGGGCAGACCTCCAGCTCGGCGACCCCGAACAGGTCCATCGCCGCGTCCGCGACCAGCGCCCCGGCCAGCAGCTGGCGGGCCCGGCCCTCCGACACGCCCGGGAGGGCCCGGCGGGCGCCCTCCGTCATGGCGGCCAGCCGCGGCACCCACTCCGCCAGCGCCTTGCGGCTCAGCGTGCGCTGCACGTACAGGCCCTCGGCGGAGCGGGCCGCGCCCGCGATCCGGGCCAGTTGCTTGAAGGTCTTGGAGGTGCCCACCACGTGGTCGGGCCCGCCGAGCCGGCTGAACTCCGCCACGGTGCGGGCGATCTCGGCGCGCACGTGCTTGCGCAGGCCGCGCACGTCCTCGGAGGTGGGCGGGTCGCCGGGGAGCCAGCCGCTGGTGAGCCGGCCGGCGCCGAGCGGCAGGGAGACCGCGGCGTCCGGGTCCTCGTCCATGCCGTAGGCGACCTCCAGGGAGCCGCCGCCGATGTCCAGCATGAGCAGCCGGCCGGCGGACCAGCCGAACCAGCGGCGGGCGGCGAGGAAGGTGAGCCGTGCCTCGTCCTCCCCGGACAGCACGGTCAGGGCGACCCCGGTCTCGGCGGCGACCCGGGCGAGCACCTGCTCGCCGTTGGCGGCCTCGCGCACCGCGCTGGTGGCGAAGGGCAGGACGTCCTCGACGCCCTTGTCCTCGGCGACGACCAGGGCCTCGGCGACCTGGGCGACCAGCCGCCGCACGCCGTCCTCGCGGATCGCGCCGTCCTCGTCCAGCAGCTCCGCCAGCCGCAGCTCCGCCTTGTGGGAGTAGGCGGGGAGCGGACGCGCGCCGGGGTGCGCGTCCATGACCAGAAGGTGGACGGTATTCGAACCCACGTCGAGGACACCGAGTCTCATGCCCGGAACGCTACTGCGCCGCGCCTTGACCGGGGACATGCGGGGTATGGGCACCTGCGCGGGTGACCACTGGAGGAGCTTCACATGCTTACCCTGACATCGTGGCGAAGGTGAAAAAGGCGACGAAGCGGCAGCATCACCCGGACGTGTCGGACGAGGTCGGGCTCGATTTCCCCCGCGCGTGGGTCGAGTTCCCCGATCCGGCCGACGAGGAACAGGTCTTCCGGTGCGACCTGACGTGGCTCACCTCACGGTGGAACTGCGTCTTCGGCCGCGGCTGCGAGGGCATCCAGGCGGGCCGGGCCGACGACGGCTGCTGCACCCTCGGCGCGCACTTCTCGGACGACGACGACGAGAAGCGCGTCGCGGGGCACGTGGAGCGGCTCACCCCGGAGCTGTGGCAGTTCCACGGGGTCGGCGAGGAGGACGGCTGGGCCGAGGTCAACGAGGACGGCGACCGGCAGACCCGGCGGCACCAGGGCGCCTGCATCTTCCTCAACCGCCCCGGCTTCCCCGCGGGCGCCGGCTGCGCCCTGCACACGCTCGCGCTCAAGGAGGGCCGCGAGCCGCTGGAGACCAAGCCGGACGTGTGCTGGCAGCTGCCGATCCGGCGGACGTACGACTGGGTGGACCGGCCCGACGACACGCGCGTGCTGATGATCTCGATCGGCGAGTACGACCGGCGCGGCTGGGGCCCCGGCGGTCACGACCTGCACTGGTGGTGCACGGGCGCGCGGTCCGCGCACGGCGCGGGCGAACCGGTGTACGTCTCGTACCGGGCGGAGCTCACCGAGCTGATGGGGCCGCGGGGCTACGACCGGCTCGTCGAGCTGTGCGAGCAGCGGCTCGCCTCCCTGCTGCCGATGGCGCCGCACCCCGCCGACCCGGTCCCGGGCTCCCGCGGCGGGGATCAGGGGCCGGACGGGGACGAGGACGCCTAGTCGTCGCCCTGGTCGTCGCCCTGGGCGGAGGACGGGGAGGCCGAGGGGCTCTGGCTCGGCGGGTCGCTCGGTGACGGGTCGGGGGCGGACGGGGTCGGAGAGGGGTCGGGGGAAGGCGACGGCCTCCCCCTCCCCTCGATCGTGACGACCGCGCCCGACGGGTCGAACCAGATCCGTGCCGTCCACGGCCCCACGGGCTCCCGCGAGCGGTCCACGGAGACCGTCAGCGTCATGCTCTCCCCGGGCCGCAGCCTGCCGTGGCTCCGGCTCAGCCGCAGCCAAGGCTCGGAGGTGGCCGCCCGCCAGCGGACCGGCGCCGCGCCCTCGGCGGTGAGGGTGACGACGGTGACGTGACCGCGCGAGCGGGCCTCGACGAGCAGCCGGCCCGGGCGGGGCACCGAGCGGTCGTCGCCGTCCGTGGCGTCGCCCGGCGGTGAGGCGGAGCCCCGGGCACCGGCCGAGGCGGAGGCGGCGGCGGACGCCGAGGGGGCGGCGGACACGACGGAGACCGACAGACGGCCCTGGCCGCCGCGCGTGGAACGCCCGCGCGCGTCGGCCGCGCCCGCGACACCGGCCTTCTCGTACTGCACGCCGTCGAGGCCCTCGCCGGCACTGAAGGAACCTTCCCCCTTGTGCTCGGGCGCCAGCGGCGCCCCGTGGTACGCCGCCCACAGCGCCAGCACCGGTGCCGCGACGACGGCCGCGACCACCGTGGAGGTCACCGCGCGGTGCCGCATCCGGGCCCGCCGCGCCATCCGCTCCTTCAGGTCCATCGGGAAGCCGTGCCGGTCGAAGCGCGGGGTGCCCTGGCGGGCGCGCCCGACGCCGCCCCGCATGGCGTGCAGCAAGGCGGCGTACGCGGCGGAGCGGGGCGCCTCGACCGTCGACAGCACGGCCGTCGCGGCGGTGGTGGCCAGGCCCGGCCAGGGTCCCGTCGCCACGGCGCGCTCGGCCGTGACCCGGCAGTGCGCGCACACGTCGACGTGGGTCACCAGCTCGCGGCGGAGCGCCGAGCCCAGCAGCACCCGGGCGTCACCGGCGAGGCGGGCGACCGCCGCGCAGTTGCCGAGCTCGACCACGGCGAGCGCCGCCCGGGTGCGCTCCACCTCGCAGGCCGCCTGGGCGAGCAGTGCGCGCGTCGCGTCCTGCTCCCGCCCGACGACCAGGGCCACCTCGTGCGGCGCCAGCTGGTGGCGGACGGCGAGCTCCAGCGCCTCGCGCTGCTCGGGGGTGGTGCCGGCCGCCTCGGGCCAGGCCAGCGCCGCCAGTTCGCCGCGTCTGCGGGCGGCCACGTCCGCCGAGGCCTGCACCGATACCGGCCGCCCCTCGGCCAGGGTGCGCAGGCAGGCCCAGCGGGCCAGCGCGTACAGCCAGGGCCTGCGCAGCTCGGGGTCGCGCAGCCGGGCGCGCTGGCGCTCGGCCACGGCCAGCACGTCGCCGAGGGCGGCGGCGGCGGAGTCGTGCTCGCACAGCACGGAGAGGCAGTAGGTGAACAGCCCGTCCAGGTACGGCTCGTAGTGCGCCGGGGGCTGCGCGGGCAGGGTCCCCTGCGGGCGTGGCCGCCGCCGCGCCGGGGACCCCGGGGTCCCCGGCGCGGTGCGGCCACGCTGGACCGGCGCGCGGTGTCGGCGGTGCGCGCCGGTTGTCTGGGAGGGTGTGTCAGACCTGCTGCTCATCACTCCGTGACGGTAGGACCACGACCCGTACACCCTCAGGCATCACGGCGGGCTTTAATCCAAATGGGTGGTGATCCCGCCCGAAAGAGCACACGCCGCTCACCCCGTCGGGTGACCCTCCGGCCACGTGCGCGAGCCTTTTCCGGAGCGGGACGGCAGGGACCCGCGCCCCGGGCGGTGCGGCGTTGTCGGTGGCACCCGATAGCGTGCGGCACATGGCTGCCCGCACCCGCCCCGCTTCCAAGGACCGTCCGTCGTACCGCTGCACGGAGTGCGGCTGGACGACCGTCAAGTGGCTCGGCCGCTGCGGTGAGTGCCAGGCGTGGGGCACGGTCGAGGAGTACGGCGGCGCGTCGCCGGTGCGCACGACCGCGGCCGGCCGGGTGACGACGCCGGCCAAGCCGATCGGGCAGGTGGACGGCCGCCAGGCCACCGCGCGCGGCACGGGCGTGCCGGAGCTGGACCGGGTCCTGGGCGGCGGGCTGGTGCCCGGGGCCGTGGTGCTGCTCGCGGGGGAGCCGGGCGTCGGCAAGTCGACGCTGCTGCTGGACGTCGCCGCGAAGGCGGCCGGGCCCCAGGCGCGCACGCTCTACGTGACCGGTGAGGAGTCCGCGTCGCAGGTACGGCTGCGGGCCGACCGCATCGGCGCCCTGTCCGACCACCTCTACCTCGCCGCCGAGACCGACCTGTCGGCGGTGCTGGGGCATCTGGACGACGTCAAGCCCTCGCTGCTGATCCTGGACTCGGTGCAGACGGTCGCCTCCCCCGAGATCGACGGAGCCCCCGGCGGCATGGCCCAGGTCCGCGAGGTGGCGGGCGCGCTCATCCGCGCCTCGAAGGAGCGCGGCATGTCGACGCTGCTCGTCGGCCACGTCACCAAGGACGGCGCGATCGCGGGCCCCCGGCTGCTGGAGCACCTGGTGGACGTGGTGCTGTCCTTCGAGGGCGACCGCCACGCCCGCCTGCGGCTGATCCGGGGCATCAAGAACCGCTACGGCGCCACCGACGAGGTCGGCTGCTTCGAGCTGCACGACGAGGGCATCACGGGCCTGGCCGACCCGTCCGGCCTCTTCCTGACCCGGCGCGACGAGCCGGTCCCCGGCACGTGCCTGACGGTCACCCTGGAGGGCAAGCGCCCACTGGTCGCCGAGGTGCAGGCGCTGACCGTCGACACCCAGATCCCCTCCCCGCGCCGTACGACCTCCGGCCTGGAGAACTCCCGGGTGTCGATGATGCTGGCGGTGCTGGAGCAGCGCGGCCGGATCCGGTCGATCGGCAAGCAGGACATCTACACGGCGACCGTCGGCGGCGTGAAGCTCGGGGAGCCGGCCGCCGACCTGGCGGTGGCGCTCGCCCTGGCCAGCGCCGCGATCGACACGCCGCTGCCGAAGAACCTGGTCGCGGTGGGTGAGGTGGGCCTGGCGGGCGAGGTCAGGAGGGTCACCGGGGTGCAGCGCAGGCTCGCCGAGGCGGCCCGGCTGGGCTTCACCCACGCCCTCGTGCCGCCGGACCCGGGGAAGATCCCGTCGGGGATGAAGGTGACGGAGGTGGCGGACATAGGGGACGCCTTGCGCGTCCTGCCCAAGAGGGCCCCACGTCCCTGACCCTTCCGACGGTAAACTTTGCCCTGGTCTCGCCCATCCGGGCATCCGTACGACCGGAGGAGAGCAGTGGCAGCCAACGACCGGGCGTCAGCTCCCGGCAAGGCCTGGAGTCGCGAGGGCTCGGGCGGTGAGGGTCTGATGCGCGCCTCCCTGAGCGCCGTGGCCCCCGGCACGGGCCTTCGGGACGGCCTCGAGCGGGTCCTGCGCGGCAACACCGGCGGCCTCATCGTGCTGGGCATGGACAAGACCGTCGAATCACTGTGCACCGGCGGTTTCGTGCTGGATGTCGAGTTCAGCGCCACCAGGCTGCGCGAGCTGTGCAAGCTCGACGGCGCCCTCATCCTCGACCGGGACATCACCAAGATCGTGCGGGCCGGGGTCCAGCTGGTGCCGGACGCGTCGATCCCCACCGAGGAGACCGGCACCCGGCACCGCACCGCGCAGCGGGTCTCCATCCAGACCGGCTTCCCGGTCGTCTCCGTCAGCCAGTCGATGCGGCTGATCGCCCTGTACGTGGCCGGTCAGCGCCGCGTCCTGGAGGACTCCGCGGCCATCCTCTCCCGCGCCAACCAGGCGCTGGCCACCCTGGAGCGCTACAAGCTGCGCCTGGACGAGGTCGCGGGCACCCTCTCCGCCCTGGAGATCGAGGACCTGGTCACCGTCCGGGACGTCACGGCGGTCGCGCAGCGCCTGGAGATGGTGCGCAGGATCGCCACGGAGATCGCGGAGTACGTCGTCGAGCTGGGCACCGACGGCCGGCTGCTCTCCCTGCAACTGGACGAGCTGATCGCGGGCGTCGAGCCCGAGCGCGAGCTGGTCGTCCGCGACTACGTGCCGGAGCCGACCGCCAAGCGCAGCCGCACGGTCCCCGAGGCGCTCACCGAACTGGACTCGCTGCCGCAGGGCGAGCTGCTCGAACTCCCCACCGTGGCAAGGGCGCTGGGCTATGCCGGCTCCCCCGAGGCGCTGGACTCCGCGGTCTCGCCGCGCGGTTACCGGCTGCTGGCGAAGGTGCCCCGGCTGCCGAACACGATCGTGGAGCGGCTGGTCGAGCACTTCGGCGGGCTGCAGAAGCTGCTCGCCGCGAGCGTGGACGACCTGCAGACGGTCGACGGCGTCGGCGAGGCCCGGGCCCGCTCCGTCCGCGAGGGGCTGTCGCGCCTCGCGGAGTCCTCCATCCTGGAACGCTACGTCTGAGGCCTGGGGGTCCCGGAGGTCCCGGGGGTCCCGCCCCGTGCCGGACGTCCGGGCGTCCTGGCCGCCCCGGACGTCCTAGACGTTCTTCAGGACGAAGGACGTCTGCTTCGCGGAGCGGCCCGGGAGCTTCACCTCGAGCAGGTAGGTGCCGTACGGGGCCGCCCCGCCCTTGGGCGTGGCGCACCGCGGGGAGCTCGTCCGGCGGTCCCACTCGACGTCGTACGAGGTCGAGCCGCCCGCCGGGACCTGCAGCAGGTACGGGGCACGGCTCTTGGGGCAGTCGTCGCTGGCCCACACGTGGTGGTCGTTGACGTCGCTGATGGAGAAGACCGCCGAGTCCGGGCCGAAGTCCAGCTTGCAGGCGGTGGCGGAGGGGTTGGTCGCGGTCAGCGTGAACCGGGGCCGCTCACCGGGCTCGTAGGCGTTGTCGGTGCTGCGCACGCTCAGCGAGACGCCCGGCCCGCAGTTGGGCAGCGAGGAGCCCGCGGGCAACTGCGCACCGCCGCTGCCGCTCCCACCGCCACCGCCGCCGGAACCACCCGCGTCCGCGGCACCCGAGGCACCGGCGTCCGTGCCTCCGTCGCCGCCACCGGAGTCGGCGCCCTGCGAACTGCCGTCCGTGGCGCCGGAGTCGCCGGCGCCGCCGTCCGTGGCGTCACCGCCGTCGTCGCCGCCGGAACCACCGCCGACCGAGCCGCCCGGGCGGGAGCTGTTGAGCGGACCGCTCGCGGACGGGCCGGGGGTGATGGACGGCGCGGGTGAACGGCCGTCCGGCCCGTTGGCGCTGTTCCCCCCGCCGTCACGGGAGTTGACGGCCCATACGACGAGGACGGTGAGCAGCCCGACCAGGAGCAGCACAACCGCCCGTCGCCGCCAGTAGATGGAGGACGGGAGAGGTCCCACGGGATTGCGCATTGAGCCCACGCGCAAACCTTATGCGGTTTCCCTTGAATCGGACCAAGGCACGCGCGGCACGCTGGCAACTTGTGTGATTGATCAGCAGATCTCCCCTCCGTTCCGGGGAGCTCCCTCACCCGTTTCGCGCTGCCTGCCGCGGCGGCCCCGGGGACGTAGGATCGGAGGCGCTATGAACGACGACCGCGACCACCAGCAACTGCACTCCCCCGTGATCGACTGGTTCGACGACAACGCCCGGGACCTTCCGTGGCGGCGTCCCGAAGCGGGCGCCTGGGGCGTCATGGTCAGCGAGTTCATGCTGCAGCAGACCCCGGTCAGCCGGGTCCTGCCGGTGTACGGGACGTGGCTGGAGCGCTGGCCCACGCCGGGCGCCCTCGCGGCGGAGCCCTCCGGGGAGGCGGTCCGCGCCTGGGGCCGGCTCGGCTATCCGCGCCGGGCGCTGCGGCTGCATGCCGCGGCGACCGCGATCGCCCAGCTGCACGGCGGTGAAGTGCCCACGGAGCATGCCGAGTTGTTGGCCCTCCCGGGGGTCGGCGAGTACACGGCCGCCGCGGTGGCCTCCTTCGCGTACGGGCAGCGGCACGCGGTGCTGGACACCAATGTGCGCCGGGTCTTCGCGCGCGCCGTGACCGGTGTGGAGTACCCGCCGAACGCGACGACCGCCGCCGAGCGCCGGATCGCCCACCGGATGCTCCCCGCCGACGAGGCCACCGCCGCCCGCTGGGCCGCGGCCACGATGGAACTGGGCGCCCTGATCTGCACCGCCCGTGGGCCCGAGTGCGTGCGCTGCCCGATCGCCGGGCAGTGCGCCTGGCGGCTGGCCGGCTCCCCCGCGCACGAGGGACCGCCCCGCCGCGGCCAGACGTACGCCGGTACCGACCGCCAGGTCCGGGGCAGGCTGCTGGCCGTGCTGCGCGAGGCCACGGAGCCGGTGCCGCAGGCCGAGCTGGACGCCGTGTGGCAGGAGCCCGTCCAGCGCGCCCGGGCCCTGGACGGCCTGGTCGCCGACGGCCTGGTGGAACCCCTCGAGGACGGTCTGTACCGGCTGCCCGGCTGAGCGCCGCACACTCCGGACGGCCCTGTCGTTACACAACCGATGGGTGGCTGTGGGTCCGCTGTGCGGCGGTGGTCGCGAAAGCCGTACATCCGCTCCGTAGCGTCGACCTGGTCGTAATCAAGCGCGCCGGACGGAGGGACGCCATGGCGGCGAACGCCCAGGGGACAGCCCAGGTCATGGACTTCGAGGAGTACGTGCGGAACCGGCAGGAGGCCCTGCTGCGCAGCGCGCGCCGGCTCGTCCCCGACCCGATCGACGCCCAGGACCTCGTGCAGACGGCGCTGGCCCGCACCTACCCGCGCTGGGGCGACATCGCCGACAAGAACCTGGCCGACGCGTACATGCGCCGGGTGATGATCAACACCCGTACCGAGTGGTGGCGCGCCCGCCGGCTGGAGGAGGTGCCGACCCCCGAGCTGCCGGAGGGTTCCGTGGACGACGGCGCCGACCAGCGGGCCGACCGGGCGATGCTGCTGGACGCGCTCGGCATGCTGGCCCCCAAGCAGCGCCAGGTGGTGCTGCTGCGCCACTACCGGCAGCTCAGCACGGAGGAGACGGCGCACGCGCTGGGCATGTCGGTGGGTACCGTGAAGAGCACGCTGCACCGGGCGCTGGCGCGGCTGCGCGCCGAGCTCGAGCGGCAGAGCAACGGATACGGAAGGCCCGTGGAGCCCGCCACGGGCAGGACGGAGGGCGTGTGCGCCGCAGCGTAGTCCCGGTGGGCACCGCTGCCGCCGCTGTCGCCGTGTGCGGGGCACTCGTCGCCGTGACCAGCTGCCGCGACGCCGGCGGCGTGCGCGAGGAGGGCACCGCCGCGGTCGCCTCCCCCGCCCTGCCGTCCCCCTCGGTGTCGGCGCCGGTCCCGGACGCCCGCACGCTGGACGGCGGGCGGTCGGCGGACCCGCGGGCGGTGGACGCCAAGGCCGCCGCGGACGTGGTGCGCCTGGTGAAGCACGACCCGAAGGTGGCCCGGGACATCCGGGACAGCCTGGTGGCCTGCGCCGCGCCGTCCACGGGTGCGGGGAGCCGCCCGAAGGCCGCGGAGCAGCCGTACCCGGTGGACCGTCGCTCGGGCCGGCTGACCGGCGGGGACGGCACGGACCTGGTGGTCAACGTCTCGACCTGCGCGGACAGCGTGGGCATCGGGAGCTACGTCTACCGCCGGGTGGACGGCGCGTACGTCAACGTCTTCGCCGACGAGCAGCCCCCCGTCTTCGCCGAGATCGGCGACGGCACCCTGAAGGTGACCCACCAGGTGTACGAGCCGCAGGACGCGGTCTCCAACCCCTCGGGCGAGGACGTGACCACGTACCGGTGGAACGGCTCCCGCTTCGAGGAGGTCTCGTTCTCCCACCGCGACTACGAGACGGACGACGGCACCGGGAGCGGTCCGCATGGCTGACACGCACGTGCTGTTCGTCGAGGACGACGACGTCATCCGCGAGGCGACGACCCTGGCGCTGGAGCGCGACGGCTTCGACGTGACCGCCGTGCCGGACGGCCTGGCCGGGCTGGAGGCGTTCCGCGCCCGGCAGCCTGACCTGGCGCTGCTGGACGTGATGGTGCCGGGCCTGGACGGGGTGAGCCTGTGCCGGCGCATCCGGGACGAGTCGACGGTACCGGTGATCATGCTCTCGGCGCGGGCCGACTCGATCGACGTCGTGCTGGGCCTGGAGGCGGGTGCCGACGACTACGTCACCAAGCCCTTCGACGGGGCCGTGCTGACCGCCCGCATGCGGGCGGTGCTGCGGCGCTTCCGGGTGGCCGCGGCGGACGAGCCCCCGGCCGGGACCGGGGCGCTGACCTTCGGGGACCTGGAGGTGGACCCGGAGGGCATGGAGGTGCGGCGCGCCGGCGACCGCCTGGCGCTGACGCCCACGGAGATGCGGCTGCTGCTGGAGTTCTCGGCGGCGCCGGGGACGGTGCTGTCCCGGGACCGGCTGCTGGAGCGGGTCTGGGACTACGAGTGGGGCGGCGACACCCGGGTGGTGGACGTCCATGTGCAGCGGCTGCGGGCGAAGATCGGGCAGGAGCGCATCGAGACGGTGCGCGGCTTCGGCTACAAGCTCAGGGGCTGACGCGGTGACCGCGCGTCCCGGGGGCCCCGTCGCGAGGAGGGCCCGTCCGCTGCCGAAGATCGGGCTGCGCTGGAAGGTCTGCGTGGCGATCGCCGTGGTGTCGGCGCTGGTCGCGCTGGTGCTGAGCCTGGTGGTGCACAACGCGGCCCGGGCCAGCATGATCGACAACTCCCGTGACGTGCAGAACGAGCGGGTGCAGTTCGCCCAGCGGATCTACGAGTCCACCGGCCGGCTCACCTTCGACGCCCGGCTGGACGACCCGGACCTGCCCGCGCCGCTGAAGCGGCTGGCCCGGGAGGGCAAGCGGGCCACCTACGTCTCCGACACCGGCGGCGCGCCCGTGGTGTGGGCGGAGACCCCGCTGGCGGACGGCAAGGTCCTGTCCCTCAATTCGGCGTTCACCGACCGCTTCTCGGTCCTGGAGGACCTGGACCAGGCGCTGGTCATCGGCTCGTCGGCGGTCGTCGTGGGCGGCACGGCGCTGGGCGTGCTCATCGGCGGGCAGTTGTCCCGGCGGCTGCGCAAGGCGGCCGAGGCGGCCGGCCGGGTGGCCGACGGGGAGACGAACGTACGGGTGCGCGACGCGATCGGCGGCCGGGTCCGGGACGAGACGGACGAGCTGGCGCGCGCCGTGGACGCCATGGCGGACGTCCTGGCCGGCCGGCTGGAGGCGGAGCGCCGGGTCACCGCGGACATCGCCCACGAGCTGCGCACCCCGGTGACGGGGCTGGTCACCGCGGCCGAGCTGCTGCCGCCGGGCCGCCCCTCCGAGCTGGTCAGGGACCGCTCGCAGGCGCTGCGCACGCTCGTCGAGGACGTCCTGGAGGTCGCCCGGCTGGACGGCGCCGCCGAGCAGGCCGACCTCCAGGACGTGGCGCTCGGCGACTTCGTACGGCGCAGGGTCGCGGCCGCGGCTCCCGAGGCGACCGTGACCGTCCGCGACGACGCCGTCGTCCGCACCGACCCGCGCCGGCTGGAGCGCGTCCTGGGCAACCTGCTGGCGAACGCCGGGCGGCACGGTCGGCCGCCCGTCGAGGTCACCGTCGACGGCCCGTACGTGGAGGTCCGCGACCACGGCCCGGGCTTCCCCCGCGACCTGCTCCGCGACGGCCCGAGCCGCTTCCGCACGGGCAGCAGCGACCGGGCCGGCAGCGGCCACGGTCTGGGGCTGACCATCGCCACCGGTCAGACCCGCGTCCTCGGCGCCCGTCTCACCTTCCGCAACGTGCCCGAGGAGGAGGGCGGCGGCGCGGTCGCCCGCTTGCTGCTGCCCCGCGAGTGACGGCGGGTCCGACGCGGCCGTCCCACGCCGTGGGCCGCAGGTTCCCCGCCGAACGGACGATGCTCGCACGCGGGTCGGACGACGACCCCCGTGCGAGCATCGGCAGCGGGTGGGGCGGGGTGGGCCGCAGGCTCAGACGACCTCGACCGCGGCGACCGCTTCCTCGGTGCTGGGCGTGGTCGGCGCCGAGCGCAGCGGGATCTCCTTGACGAAGAAGGCCAGCAGGAAGCCGATGACGCTGACCGCGGCGCCCCACAGGAAGACGTGGTGCGTGCCGCCGGCGACGGCGTGCAGGTAGGCGTCCTTGACGGCCGGGGGCAGCTTGGCCAGGCCCGCCGGGTCCAGCTGGGCGGAGCCGGACGCGGCGCCCGCGGCGGCGCCGCCGAGGCGGTCCGTCATGGTGTTCTGCACCTGGTGGGTGAAGATCGCTCCGAAGAGGGCGACGCCGAAGGAGCCGCCGATCGTCCGGAAGAGCGTGGAGGACGAGGAGCCGACGCCCATGTCCTTCATCTCGACGCTGTTCTGCGCTATCAGCATCGTGATCTGCATCAGGAAGCCCATGCCCGCGCCGAGCACGGCCATCCACACGCCGGAGACGAAGCGAGTGGTGCCGGTGTCCATCGTGGACAGCAGGTAGAGGCCGACGGTCATCAGGCCGCCGCCGACGATCGGGAAGATCTTGTACTTGCCGGTCTGGGTGGTGATCCGGCCGGCGATCAGCGAGACGACCATCATCGCCAGCAGCAGCGGCAGCAGCAGGAGGCCGGAGTTGGTCGCGGAGGCGCCCTGGACGGTCTGCTGGTACAGCGGCAGGAAGGTCATCGCGCCGAACATCACGAAGCCGACCAGGAAGCCGATCACCGAGATCAGCGAGAAGTTGCGGCTGTGGAAGATGTGCAGCGGGATGACCGGCTCGGCGACGCGGTTCTCCACGAAGAGGAAGGCGGCCAGCGCGGCCAGGCCGAGCACCAGCAGGCCCAGGATCTGCGGCGAGCCCCACGCGTACTGGTTGCCACCCCAGGTGGTGAGCAGGACCAGCGAGGTGATGCTGACGGTGAGCAGCACCGTGCCGAGGTAGTCGATGCTGGTCTTGATCTGCTTCTTCGGCAGGTGCAGCACCGCCGAGATCATGAACAGGGCGACCACGCCGAGCGGGAGGTTGATGTAGAAGCTCCAGCGCCAGCCCCAGTTGTCGGTGATGCTGCCGCCGACGAGCGGTCCGCCGATCATGGCGACCGCCATGACGCCGGCCATCATGCCCTGGTACTTGCCGCGCTCCCGCGGCGGGATCAGGTCACCGATGATCGCCATCACACCGACGATCAGACCGCCGGCGCCCAGGCCCTGCACGGCGCGGAAGGCGATCAGCTGGCCCATGTCCTGCGCCATGCCGGACAGCGCCGATCCGATCAGGAAGATCACGATCGACGACATGAAGATGCCCTTGCGGCCGTACAGGTCGCCGAGCTTGCCCCAGACGGGCGTCGATGCGGCGGTGGCCAGCGTGTACGCGGTGACAACCCACGACAGGTGCTCCAGGCCGCCCAGCTCGCCCACGATGGTGGGCATCGCGGTGCCGATGATCATGTTGTCCAGCATCGCGAGCAACATCGCGATCATGAGCCCGAACAACACCACGCGCACGCTGCGCTGCGGGGTGTCGGCGGTGTCCGCCATCACAAGCTCCCCTACTTGTTTCTTGCTTGTCTTCGGTTGCTTACCTGCCGCCCGGCTAGTTGCCTGGGGCACCCTGACAGTATGCGGCTTACTAGCCGGGCGTCAAGTAAGTTAAAGTTCGCCCATGGCAACGCCCCACGCACGCAGAGGTGATACGCGACGCCGCATCCAGGACGTCGCGCTGCAACTCTTCGCCGAGCAGGGATACGAGAAGACGTCCCTGCGCGAGATCGCCGAGCACCTGGACGTGACCAAAGCGGCGTTGTACTACCACTTCAGGACCAAGGAGGACATCCTCAACAGCATCGTCGAGGACCTCGCCTCACCGGTCGACGAGCTGATCGCCTGGGCCACGGAGCAGCCGCGCACCCTGGAGACCAAGTGCGAGGTGCTGCGCCGCTACGCGGACGCGCTGTGGAGCGCCGGACCGCTGTTCCGCTTCATCCAGGAGAACCAGGCCACCGTCCGCGACCTGAGCATCGGCGAGACCTTCAAGACCAAGCTGCTCGCCGTCCACTCCCTGCTCAAGGACCCGGACGCACCGCTGACCGACCAGGTGCGCTCGATCACCGCGGTCTTCGCGATGCACGCGGGGATGTTCGCCATGCAGAACCTCGAGGGCGACCCCGAGGACAAGCGTGCCGCCGTCCTCGAGGTCGCCCAGGAGCTGATCGCCCAGACCTACCGGGGTCAGACCGACACGCCGTGAGCCCGCAGGTAGGGCAGCGGGTTGACGGACGAGCCGTAGTACGGGGTCTTGCGGATCTCGAAGTGCAGGTGGGGTCCGGTGCTGTTGCCGGTGTTGCCGGACAGCGCGATCTGCTGGCCCTGGCCGACGTGCTGGCCGATGCGCACCTGCATCTTCGACAGGTGGCCGTACTGCGAGTACATGCCGTTGGCGTGGCGGATCACGATGTTGTTGCCGTAGGCGCCGCCCCAGCCCGCCTCGACCACGGTGCCGGCGCTCACGGCGTGGACGTTGGTGCCGATCGGCACGGCGAAGTCCTGGCCGGAGTGCTTGTGCGCCCAGCGGGCGCCGTTCTGCATGTAACCGGCGGACAGCGCGTACTTCTTGACCGGGACCGACCAGCCGCTGTTGCTGCGGGCCTGCGCCTGCGGGGCGCCCTTCTGGGACTGCGTCACGTGGTTCTGGTGCTTGCGGTGCAGCTCGGCGCGTGCGTGGCGGTCGGCCTTCACGGCCTGGGCGGCACGCTGCTGCACGTCGGCCTGCGCCCGGGTGACGTCCGCCAGCTTCCCGGCCGCGCCGAGGCCCAGCAGGCTCCCGCTCTGCGTCTCCGCCATGGCCGTCCCTGCCGCACCGAGTGCCAGCGAGGCGCAGACGCCGGCGGTGACGACGGTACGACGGCCACGGAGGAGGGAGCTCGAGATCTTGGGCATGCGCATTCGGAATTACCTCGCGGAAATAGCCGGACAAGAACATTGCGGTGCGTTCGCCGCGATCCCTTGGTAACCCGACATTCCGGCGCCGGACAAGCCCCTATGTTTACTACCGCCTTTCGTATCTGTCACCTCGCGAGGCCCGCTTCCCCGCCTGCGGCAAGGGTTCAAGTCCCCTAAGGTGATTCGTACGTGGCCCAAGTCACGTGGGTCACGTCACCGGGCTCGGGACCAAAGGGAATTGCCCTTCGGGACCTAGGTCCCGTGGCCCGGGTCACACGGAACGGGAAATCCGGGAACATGCGGAGCGCGGAATGGGAAAACCGCGCGAACCGCACGACGGGGGGGCGGGTACGTGGATCCTTCTGCCGTGGGCGTACGGCTGGCGTCGGCCGTCGCGGGGCCGTTGGTCAAGAGGCTCTTCGTGACCGAGGGACCCGGCGCGGGCCTGGTGGACCGGCCGGTCCGCATCTCCTCCCGCGTCTCCTTCAGGGGCGAGAAGCGCACCCTCACCGACGCGGACCTGCGCGCCCTGGCCGCCAAGCTGGTGCGCCAGGCCCTGCGCACCGGGGAACGCCCCGTCGGCGCCGACGAGGAGACCGCCGTCGTGGACGCCCTCGCGACCTCCCTGCGGGCCCTGGGCGACCTCGACCTCACCGACCTGCAGGCCGTGGGCCTCGGGCACGCCGCGTTCGCCCGCGCCCTGCGCCGTGCGGCCGGATCCCCGGAGCGGGAGCTCAGCGCCGACGGGGCGCACTTCCACGCACGGTTGCTCGACACGGCCTGCCTGCACATCCTGCACTTCTTCACCCAGCGCTCGACCTTCGTCGCCGCCACCCTGGTCGAGCAGAGCCGGACGCTGGGCGACCTGACCGCCCGCGTCGACGAGCTCATCGCCCGCACCCCGCTGCCGGGCGGCGAGGACGCGGCCTTCGAGCGGCGCTACCTGGCGTACGTCGCGAAGAAGCACGGGCGGCTCACGATCCACGGCCTCGATCTGGCGGACACCCCGGACCGCTGGCCTCTGGCCACCGCCTACCTCAGCCTGGAGGCGGCACCGTCGGCCGGGCCCCCGGACGGTGGGCCTCCGCACGGTGGGCCTCCGCACGGTGGGCCTCTGCACGGTGGGATGGAGGGGCTCGGGGGACCCCGCGCCGCCGACCGCGCGCTCGCCGCGCACGAGCGGGTCCTGCTGCGCGGCGAGGCCGGGTCGGGGAAGACCACGCTCGTGCAGTGGCTGGCGATCGCCTGCGCGCGCCAGGAGCCGGACGAGGGCATGGCGTACCTGGAGGACCGGATCCCGTTCGTCCTCCCGCTGCGCACCCTCACCCGTCACGGCGAACGCCTGCCCGCGCCCCCCGGCTTCCTCGCCGCCTCCGGCTGCCCGCTCGCCGGTACCCAGCCCGCCGGCTGGGAGACCCGGGTCCTGACCGAGGGCCGCGGGCTGCTGCTGGTCGACGGCATCGACGAGATCCCGGACGCCGAACGCCGCCGCGCCCGGGCCTGGCTCCGCGACCTGCTCGACGCCCATCCCGGCAACCGCTGGCTGGTCACCTCCCGCCCCTCCGCCGTACGGCAGGACTGGCTGGCCGGGGAGGGCTTCACCGAGCTGGCCCTGACCCCCATGGGCCCCGCCGACGTCACCGCCTTCGTCCGCCGCTGGCACGCCGCCGCGGGGCCGGAGGCGGCCGGGTACGCCGACGGCCTGCTGAGCGCCGTGCGGGCCGAGCCGGACCTCGGCCGGCTCGCCACCAACCCCCTGATGTGCGGCCTGATCTGCGCCCTGCACCACGACCGTCGCGGCTACCTCCCGCGGGCCAGGAAGGACCTGTACGCCGCCGCCCTGTCGATGCTGCTGGTCCGCCGGGACCGCGAACGGGAGGCGGCCGTCGTGCCGCTGCGCGAGGAGGCGCAGATCGAGCTGCTGCAGCGGCTGGCGCACTGGCTGGTCCGCAACGGCCGCACCGAGATGGACCTCGACCGGGCCGAGGCCGTCGTCGCGCGGGCGCTGCCCGCCGTCCCCGAGGCCGCCGCCCTCGGCGACGCCGCCGCCGTCCTCACCCACCTCCTCGACCGGGGCGGCGTGCTGCGCCGGCCCGCACCCGGCACGGTCGACTTCGTGCACCGCACCTTCCAGGACTACCTGGGCGCCCGCGCCGCCGTCGAGGAGGGCGACTTCGGGCTGCTCGCCGCCCACGCCGCCGACGACCGGTGGGAGGACGTCCTGCGCATGGCCGTGGCGCTCGCCCGTCCGAGCGAGCGCGCCGCGATCCTCCAGGACCTCCTCGACCGCGGTGACCTCGCCGCGGACCGGCGCACCCGGGCACGGCTCCACCTGCTCGCCGCCGCCTGCCTGGAGCACGCCACCGCCCTCGACCCGGCCGTGCGCGGGGCCGTGGAACGGCGCGCCGCCGCGCTCGTCCCGCCCGCCGACGCGGCCGAGGCCCGCGCCCTGGCGGAGGCCGGACCGCTCGTCCTGGACCTGCTCCCCGGCCCCGACGGGCTCTGCGACGAGGACGCGCTCCACGTCGTGGTCACGGCCTGCCACCTGCCCTCGGACCGGGCCGCCGGCTATCTGGGCCGCTTCGCCGCGCACCCGTCCGTGCGCGTCCGCGCCCAGCTGATGTGGTCCTGGCACCGCTTCGACTGCGCCGTGTACGCGCAGGAGGTCGTCGCCCGTCTCGACCCGGACGGCCTGGACTTCACCGTCCGCTCCGCCGACCAGCTGCGCGAACTGCGCAGGCTCGCTCTGCGGCCCACCCGCCTCGACCTGCGGGGCGAGCTGCCCGTGGACGAGCTGACCGGGTACGTGGCCGGGCTCGCCCTCACCGAGGTCAGGCTGAAGGACTGCGCGCTGCCCGACCTGCGATTCCTGGCGGGCCAGCGGGGCCTGCGCAGGCTCGCGCTGCTCGGTCCGGGCACGCCCGCCGACTGGGGGTCGATTGGCGGGCTGCCCGCGCTGCGGGAGCTGGAGCTGGCCGCCCCGGCCGACGGCCGGTTCGACCTGTCACCGCTGGCGGCCCACCCCGGGCCGCTGACCGTGCGCATCCCGCTGCCGGCCGACCGTCTCGCCGGGGCCGACCGGCTGCCCGCGCACGTGACCGTCGTCCCGGGACCGGGTCAGGGACGGTAGCCGCGATCCCGGTCCCCCCAGCCGTCCCAGCCGCCGTGGCCCCAGCCGTCGCCGTCGTCGCCGTCGCAGTCCCCCTCGCAGGACTCCCCGCCGGGGGTCGGGGAACCGGTGGCCGTGGGCGTCGGGCCCGGCGGCGCCGAGGGCAGCGCGGCCACCCGGGTCGAGCCGGCGAGCAACTGCGAGCCGGTGGTGTACGCCACCGACTGGAAGCGGGGCGGGGCGACGGAGGTGTCGAAGGTCCAGCGCTGGACGGGCCGGCCGTCGCGGGGCCGCAGGACGACCTGCGCACCCGGCTCGCGGCCCTCGGGGGCGACCGCGAGCTGCTGATTCCAGCGGGGGATGAGGTCCCCGGTCAGGGTGAGGTCGTAGCGCACGTCCTCGGCGCCGGTGACGAAGGACGCCGTGCACAGACCCAGTTCCAGCGCGGGGCCGCGGTGGGAGTTGAGGCAGTACGCGGGCTGGGCGACGCTCCGCATGAGCCCGTCCGGCTCGTACGACCAGAACTGCGTGGCACCGGAGTCGCAGCGCGCGGTGGCCGCCCCGGTGCCGATCACGGTGCGGCGGCCGGACAGGTCGATGCACAGGTCGTCGCCGTTGTTCCGGAGCCGGCCGCGGAGCCCGTCGGTGGGGACGGGGTCGGCGGTGACCGTGCCCGGCGCGGTGTCCGAGGTGGTGACCGAGGCCGAGGCGGTGGGGGACGCCGTGGCCGCGGTGGGCGCCGTACCGGAGGCACGGTCGTCGCTACCGCCGCCGGTGGTGCTGAGGCCGACCACCAGGGCGGTCACCAGCGCGCAGCCGCCGATGCCCAGCAGGGTCGCGGCGAGCCCCCGGCGGCCGCCGCTCGCGGCGCGGCGCCTGCGGCCGCCGTGGCGCCGCCCGGGAGAACCGCCGGAGCCCTTACCGGCATCGTTGTCACGGGCCGCCCGGCGGGTGGGGCGGGAGTCGAAGTAGCCCCGCGCCTCCCAGACCAGCACCGCCTCGGCGATCAGCACGCCCAGCCGGTCCCCGGAGTGGTCGAGCTGCTCGGCCGCGTACCGGCAGTGGTCGCACCGGGCTATGTGCCGCTGCAGGTCGGGGACGAGACCGGCGCCCCCGCGGTGGATGGAGATGTCCAGCAGACGGCTGAACTGCAGGCAGGCCTCGTACGGCGCGAGGTCCCGGTGCGCCTGGACGCAGGCCTCGCGGAAGCGGGTACGGGCGAGCTCCAGCTGGGCCGCCGCCCGCTCCGGGTCGATGCCCAGCAGCCCGGCCGGCACGTCGAGCGGCTCGGCGTCGACCTCGGCGTGCCAGAGCAGGCAGCGGGCGGGCTCGGGCAGCCGCATGAAGGCCCGGTTCGCCAGCCGGCGGTTCTCCGGTACCGCCAGGCGGGTGTCGGTCTGGTCGGGGCGGGGCCGCAACCGCCGGTGGAGCCAGGCGCGCCGGCGGTCGACGGCCCACTCCTCGGCGATCTTGTGGACGGTGATCAGGAGTTCGGGGCGCCAGGCCGCCGAGGGCCCGGTCAGCCGCAGGGTGTCGACGAAGACCCGGGTGAACGCGGCCGCCGCGAGGATGCCGGCGGCGTGTCCGGAGACCGTGCACAACTCCGCGTACTCGGAGACCGGCCGCCAATGGCGGGCCAGCAACTCCTCGAACGGCTGGTGCGCGCCTTCCTTTCCCAGGGACTTTCCGATCTCTCCGGACAACGCCTCGTCCGGTACGCCGAACAGCCGGCCGGGGTGCGCGGAATTCGGATGCGGGGATTCCTTCAACGAGAGTTTCCTTCCGCGTTCGCCCCGCCGGGAAAAGTACGAACCAATGCGCCGGCGCGGGACGCAGCTACGTGGGGGGAGGTGAGGCCGGGGCGCCGGTGAAGGGGCAAGGTGGCCTCTCCTCACTCTCGGCTGATCTTTTCGAATGCCTGCCGGAATGACGGCACGACACCGGCCGGAGCACGGAGAAGGAGGAGTCCGTGCTGAACATCGCTCACCTTTCCACAAATGCAACCGGCGCAACAAGGGTGGGTTCATGGGGAACACAAAACGCGACGACCCCGCCCGCACTAATGTGCGGACGGGGTCGGATCGCTGTGCGATTACTTGCGGTTACGCTTCCTTGCTGAGGTTCGGCCCGCCGGCCGCCTCGACCGGAGGCGCGTCGGCGACGGCGACCTTCTCCTCACCCCGGAAGGTGAACTTGATGTTCTCGCCCTCGCCCTCGGTGCCCACGACCACGATGTGACCGGTGCGCAGCTCGCCGAAGAGGATCTTCTCGGAGAGCACGTCCTCGATCTCGCGCTGGATCGTCCGGCGCAGCGGCCGGGCGCCCAGCACGGGGTCGTAGCCCCGCTTGGCGAGCAGCGACTTGGCCTCGGGGCTGAGCTCGATGCCCATGTCCTTGTCCCTGAGGCGCTCGTCCACCCGGGCGATCATGAGGTCGACGATCTGGATGATGTCTTCCTCGCTGAGCTGGTGGAAGACCACGATGTCGTCGACACGGTTCAGGAACTCGGGGCGGAAGTGCTGCTTGAGCTCCTCGCCGACCTTGGCCTTCATCCGCTCGTACCCGGTCTTGACGTCACCCGCGGCCGCGAAGCCGAGGTTGAAGCCCTTGGAGATGTCCCGGGTGCCGAGGTTGGTGGTCATGATGATGACCGTGTTCTTGAAGTCCACGACCCGGCCCTGGGAGTCGGTCAGGCGACCGTCCTCCAGGATCTGCAGCAGGCTGTTGAAGATGTCCGGGTGGGCCTTCTCGACCTCGTCGAAGAGGACGACCGAGAACGGCTTGCGGCGCACCTTCTCGGTGAGCTGGCCGCCCTCCTCGTAGCCCACGTATCCGGGCGGGGAGCCGAACAGCCGCGAGACGGTGTGCTTCTCGCTGAACTCGGACATGTCGAGCTGGATCAGCGCGTCCTCGTCGCCGAAGAGGAACTCGGCGAGCGTCTTGGAGAGCTCGGTCTTACCGACACCGGACGGGCCGGCGAAGATGAACGAGCCACCGGGGCGCTTGGGGTCCTTCAGACCGGCCCGCGTACGGCGGATGGCCTGCGAGAGGGCCTTGATCGCGTCCTTCTGGCCGATGACGCGCTTGTGCAGCTCGTCCTCCATGCGCAGCAGACGCGAGGACTCCTCCTCGGTGAGCTTGAAGACCGGGATGCCCGTGGCGGTGGCCAGGACCTCGGCGATCAGCTCCTCGTCGACCTCGGCGACGACGTCCATGTCGCCGGCCTTCCACTCCTTCTCCCGCTTGGTCTTCGCGGAGAGCAGCTGCTTCTCCTTGTCGCGGAGGGAAGCGGCCTTCTCGAAGTCCTGCGAGTCGATCGCGGACTCCTTCTCCCGGCGCACGTCGGCGATCTTCTCGTCGAACTCGCGCAGGTCCGGCGGAGCGGTCATCCGGCGGATGCGCATCCGGGAACCGGCCTCGTCGATCAGGTCGATCGCCTTGTCCGGCAGGAAGCGGTCCGAGATGTAGCGGTCGGCGAGGGTCGCCGCGGCCACCAGGGCGGCGTCCGTGATGGACACGCGGTGGTGGGCCTCGTAGCGGTCCCGCAGGCCCTTGAGGATCTCGATGGTGTGCGGCAGCGACGGCTCAGCGACCTGGATGGGCTGGAAGCGGCGCTCCAGGGCCGCATCCTTCTCCAGGTGCTTGCGGTACTCGTCGAGCGTGGTGGCGCCGATGGTCTGCAGCTCGCCGCGGGCGAGCATCGGCTTGAGGATCGAGGCGGCGTCGATCGCGCCCTCGGCGGCGCCCGCACCCACCAGGGTGTGGAGCTCGTCGATGAACAGGATGATGTCGCCGCGGGTGCGGATCTCCTTGAGCACCTTCTTCAGGCGCTCCTCGAAGTCACCGCGGTACCGGGAGCCGGCCACCAGGGCGCCGAGGTCCAGGGTGTAGAGCTGCTTGTCCTTCAGCGTCTCCGGGACCTCGCCCTTGACGATGGCCTGGGCCAGGCCCTCGACGACGGCGGTCTTGCCGACGCCGGGCTCGCCGATGAGGACGGGGTTGTTCTTGGTGCGGCGCGACAGCACCTGCATCACGCGCTCGATCTCCTTCTCGCGCCCGATGACCGGGTCGAGCTTGGTCTCACGAGCGGCCTGCGTGAGGTTGCGGCCGAACTGGTCCAGGACGAGCGAGGTCGAGGGGGTGCCCTCGGCCGGACCGCCTGCGGTGGCGGCCTCCTTGCCCTGGTAGCCGGAGAGCAGCTGGATGACCTGCTGCCGCACCCGGTTGAGATCGGCGCCCAGCTTCACGAGGACCTGGGCCGCGACGCCCTCGCCCTCGCGGATCAGGCCGAGCAGGATGTGCTCGGTGCCGATGTAGTTGTGGCCGAGCTGGAGGGCCTCGCGGAGCGACAGCTCCAGGACCTTCTTGGCCCGGGGGGTGAAGGGGATGTGGCCGGACGGGGCCTGCTGCCCCTGTCCGATGATCTCCTCAACCTGCTGGCGGACCGCCTCGAGCGAAATCCCGAGGCTCTCCAGGGCCTTAGCGGCGACACCCTCACCCTCGTGGATAAGGCCCAGGAGGATGTGCTCGGTGCCGATGTAGTTGTGGTTGAGCATCCGGGCTTCTTCCTGAGCCAGGACGACAACCCGCCGCGCGCGGTCGGTGAACCTCTCGAACATCGTTAATCGCTCCTCAGAGCGGTCGGGCAGTTAGGGGCGTGTCCCCTCCCTGTCCTTCCGCATGCTAGTCCCGCACAGCGGGGCAGCTCACTTCAACCGTCGACACCTTGCGAGGTCGTTAACCCCCGCGCCGTCGACAACAGCCTCAACCCGATGGTGCGAGACGATGTTCCCGCAGGCCAGGCGGATAGCCCTTTATCCAGTACGCCGAGGGCGAACGCCCCGCCTGTCCGACATGGCCGTCGTCCGTTCCCACTAGGTATTTCTTACCCGCCTGCACGGACAGTCCATGCCGGGAGCACGCCTGCTGTCTGCTATAGGCGAACAGGCTTGCGTCCTGGGGATTCACGGAGGGTGACGGGAACCGGCCGGCCGGGCACTCCCGGTGACCCGCGTCGTAACCCGGGACCCCCGGGGAGCGTTGCGCAGGGCATGCAGGCCTCACGGGTCCCGGCGACCCTGGAACACGCGGACGCCCTCGACGTCCCCGCGGAGGCGGGGCACGAGGTGCTCGGCCGCTTCCCGGCGCCCCGGACGGGACCGGTCGCCCTGGCGGGGTACCGGATGCGCTTCTTCGTCGCCCCGGGCAGCGCCGAGGAACTGCCCGGCCTGCTGGACTGGCTGGAGTGGAGCGGCATCCCGCTCGACCTCGTACCGCTGTGCGGGCGGGAGGCCGCCTACGACGACGGCGCGCAGGCCTGGCTCCGGCCGCCCGTTCCGGACGGCGGGCGCCACGCCGGCGCGCCGTTCTCCCTGCCCGCCATGACGCTCGGCACGCAACCCAACCCCGCGGCGGACGGACGCTCCGGAGGGACCGTGGGCCTGACGGCCCTGGTCTCCGCGCTCGCGACCGCCTGCCACCGGGTCCGGCTGCGTGTCGCCCGGACCGATCAGCCGTGCGCCTTCTCGTACGCCTCGCGGATCTGCGCGGGGACACGGCCGCGGTCGTTGACCTCGTAACCCTCTTCCTTGGCCCACGCGCGGATCTTCGCGGTGTCCTGGCTCGCGGCGCCCCCGCGGGAGGCGCCCTTCGCGGCGCGGCCCCGGCCGGCGCGGCCACCGGTACGGCGGCCGTTGTCCACGTACGGGCCGAGGAGACCACGCAGCTTGTCGGCGTTGTCGGTGGTGAGGTCGATCTCGTACGTCACTCCGTCGAGTGCGAACGTCACGGTCTCATCCGCCTCGCCGCCGTCGAGGTCGTCAACAAGAAGGACCTGAACCTTCTGTGCCACCGGCTTCCCTTTCATCGAATACGGATAACCGGTAAAAGCAAACCGCCTTTTCCCGGAAAACTCAAACCCCTTGCCCGAACTGCTCCCGGCCGGCCACCATCCCCGCGGTCTTCCGCCGGAACGTTTCGGACATACTGTTGTGCCGGACGGACGCCGTGGGCAGCCTCACAGATGCAACAGCATCCGGCTGTTGCCCAAGGTGTTCGGTTTCACTCGTTCGAGGTCGAGGAACTCGGCCACGCCCTCGTCCTTTGACCGCAGCAGCTCACCGAAGACATCGCCGTCGACCGGCGTCTCGCCGATCTCCACGAAGCCGTGCTTCGCGAAGAAGTCCACTTCGAAGGTGAGGCAGAAAATTCGCCGCACTCCCAGCCACCGCGCGGTCTGCAGCAGCTTCTCCAGCACGAGATGCCCGACGCCCTTGCCGTGCTGCGCCGGATCGACCGCGAGGGTGCGCACCTCGGCGAGGTCCTCCCACATCACGTGCAATGCGCCGCAGGCCACCACCTCGGCGTCCTGGTCGTGTTCGGCCACCCAGAACTCCTGGATGTCCTCGTAAAGCGTCACCGTCGGCTTGTCGAGCAGGATGCGGTCGCGAACATAGGCGTCGAGCAGTCGCCGGACAGCCGGCACGTCGGCCGTCCTGGCCCGGCGGATGGTGACGTCATTTGATGCGGCGCGCATGTGCGGACGCTATCGCCCGTCCGATCCGCCCGTCTCCCCGGGGTCACCCGGATCAGCGGATTGCACCACCCGCATTGCGTCACGGAGGGCTTCTCGCTGTTCCGCCGACATCATGCCGAAGAACGCGACAAGGGCCGCCGCGGGGTTGTCACTGGCGGCCCACGCCTCGTGCATGAGTGCCGCCGAGTAAGCGGCCCGAGTGGAAACCGCCTCATAGCGATAGGCGCGTCCTTCGGCTTCCCGCCGGAGCCAGCCCTTCTGATGAAGGTTGTCCATTACGGTCATGACCGTCGTGTACGCGATCGAGCGCTCCCGGCGGAGATCCTCCAGCACCTCGCGCACCGTCACCGGGCGGTTCCAGCGCCACACCCGGCTCATCACGGCGTCTTCGAGGTCTCCCAATGGACGGGGCACACCCGAATACTAGTTGCTTACGGGCGCAATGCCCGGAATGCCGGAAATCCCGAGGTCATACCCGAGGCTTCTCGATGCCGCCCGACCGCTGGGCCGCGGGCTGCGCGCCGGACAGCGCGGCGTCGACCACCGCGTCCTCCTTGGCCTTGTTGACCCCGCCCTGGCTCCTGATCAGCGTCCGGATGAGGAAGGTGAACGCGATGGCCATCACGGTGGGGGGCACGAGCGCGGAGACGTAGTCCATGGCACCAGGGTAGCCACGCCCCCTGGCGCGCCCCGCGGCGGACCACCACCGCGGGATGTGGCCCCCGGTCGGACGAAGCCGTGGCCCCGGCCCGCGTCGTCGCGGGCCGGGGCCACGGCTTCGTCACCGAGGGGCGGCTACGCGCCCGTACGCGCCCTGCGGCGGACCGCCGCCACCAGGAGGGCACCCAGGACGGCGCAGGCCGCAGAGCCGGCCGCCAGGGGACGTACGGGCCCCGCGCCGGTGGCGGCGAGGGAGCCCGTCCCGCCGGCCGGAACCACGCCGGAACCGCCCGAGGTGCTCCCGCCGGAGCCGGACGGCGCCTTGGCCGTGACCGTGAGGACACCCGCGTTGTTCTTCTGGCCCTTGCGGTCGACGCCGTAGTCCGAGGCCGCGAAGACCAGGCCGGTGGCCTCGTCCAGTGCCCGGTCCGCAACCAGGGTGAAGGAGAAGGTCTGGGAGGTGCCGGGCTCGATCGAGTGCCGGGTGTGGCAGTAGTAGATCGTCCCGGTCGGCACGGGCGCGACGTCCTGCGGGTCGTCGCCGAAGGTGACGCCGCCCGGGTAGTCGTCCCAGTCCGCGTTCGTGGTCAGCTTGCAGGCGCCGTCGCGCGCCGTGACCCGCACCCCGCGGGGGATCTCCACCGCGACCCAGGTGGCCGGCCCGGTCCCGCTGGTGCCGCGTGCCCGCGCGGCCTCGTCGCCCTCGTTGCGCAGGCCCACGACGGCCTTCGTCCGGTCGCCGACCGTCGCCCGGACCGTGTCCCCGATCGCCACCAGGTCCGCCCCGCGGTGGCCGGGGGCCGGCCCCTCGGGGTCGTACATCTTGATGTTCAGGCCGCCGAGGTTGTCGGTGTAGTCGACGTCCCAGCCCTCCTGCGCGGCGGACTTCCGGGCCGCCGTCCCGGGGCCGCGCGTGTCCTTGGCCGCCGGGGCGGACGTCTTGCGGACGAGGGTGAGCGGGGCCCCGGTGCCGGGGGTGCCGAGCTGTGCGTCGTCGTCGAGGTTTCCGCCGATCAGGTCGGCCTGGTAGCCCACCCTGCCGTCGGTGGCGCCGGACTCGACCTCGATCTTCAGCGGCTTCGCGAGCTCCCACACCTCGCCCGGGGCGATGTCGGTGGCGAAGTGGCAGACGAAGGCGTCCTCCGGCTGGCCCACCGGGGCGTGGCGGCAGTTGCCGAAGTCGTCCGCCATCACCAGGCCCGTGCCGAAGGAGCGGGTGAGATTGGTCCGCACCAGGACGGAGACGCCGCCGCGGGTGGGCCGGTCACCGACGTTGGCGATGACCACCGGCAGGTCGAGGGTGTCGCCGGGCCGTACGTCGGAGACGGTGGACGACTTCGGCACGACGAGGTCCGGGCCGCTGCCGACCGTGATCCGGGTGGCGGTCATGCTGTCGGGATCCGGCCTGGCGTCCTTCGCGCTCACCGAGTAGCGCAGCGTCGCGGCGTCGTCGGTCCTGGAGCCGGAGGCGGCCCGCATCCTCACGGATATCGCGGTGCCGGTGTGGTCGACCGTGCCCAGGGAGCAGGTGGCCGTGGTGCCCGAGGTGGCGCACAGGTGCGCGGGGAGCGCCACGTCCACGACGCCGGCCAGGGCGGCGAGGTCCATGGTGACGACGACCTCGTGGGCGGGCTCCGGCACCTGCCCGTCGTCGAAGCGCTGGACCAGGGCGGTGATCTCGAACGTCTTGTACGCGGTGCTCGTCGCCGCCACCCCGACGTCGCCGGGTGCGGTCAGGTGCAGTTCGGCTCTGAGGGGCGCGGCCGAGGCCGCGCCCGCGATGACGGCGGATCCGGCCGTCGCGGTCATGACGACGGCCGCGGTGCACACCGCGAGCCGGGTGAGTCTCATGCCGGGTTCCCCCTGAGGAAGTCGACGGTCAGGTGGCGCACCCGTGAACGCACGGGAGACGTCACAGGAAGGACCCGTGACGTCTCCGGAAGGTTGTGCGGTGACCCGGTGTCAACCCGTGGCCCGCTCCTCGGGGGGCGGCGGCGTGCGGCGGCGCGGCGGGAAGATCTCGGCCGGCGTGGGCACCTTGCGCTTCTCCTCACTGGGGTCCGGCGCGGCCGGCTCGGCGGGGGGCGTCTTCGGCTCGGGCTTGGGGCCCGGCTTGGGATCGTCGGAGGCGGCCCGCCCGCCGGGCAGCGCGCGCAGCCGGGCCCTGCCGGTGGCGGGCGTGCCGCAGGGTTGCGAGGGAGCGGGGATGCGCGCCTCCAGGCGGGCGCGCACGTCGAGCTCCGCCAGGTGCTCGCAGCGGCGCAGCACGGCCCGCCTGCGGTGCGCCTCGGCGTCCGTGCACGGCGCGTCGTGCAGTCGGCGCAGCGCGGCGAGGTCGTCCGGCAGGGGCACGTAACCGGTGTCGAGCGCGCCCGTCAGCCGCTCGAGGTAGCCGGCGGCGCTGCCCGGCAGCGCCGCCCGGTACCGGGCGAGCTCCGCGAGCTGGAAGGTCCGCAGCCGCCCGCCCTCGCGGGCCGCCTCGTCGATGTCCTCGGCGAGGCGCAGATAGTCCCTGACCTCGTCGGGGGTGGGGATCATGGTGCTGGACTGGAGGGCCGCTGAGAGGGCGCGCCGGAGCACGCGCAGTTCATCCGCGCTGAACGCCATTCCGCCTCGGGACCCGTGTGGCGTGGGCATGGTCTGACTTTACGTACTAAGCGAACAAAATACGCGTAACCAGATATGGCCGGGCGCGCCGCGTGCCTCCCCCGTGCGCCTGCCCGGGCCGTCGGCCGCCGGGCCGTCAGGTCGTCAGGTCGTTGATACGTTCCGCTCGTAGACCAGCCGGAGGCCTATCAGGGTCAGCCAGGGCTCGTGGACGTCGATGACCGCCGACTCCCCCAGCACCAGCGGCGCCAGCCCGCCGGTGGCGATGACCGTGACGTCGTCCGGGTCGTCCGCGAGCTCCCGTGCCATCCGCTCGGCGACGCCGTCCACCTGGCCGGCGAAGCCGTACAGGATGCCGGACTGCATGGCCTCGATGGTGTTCTTGCCGATGACGCTGCGCGGGCGGGTCAGCTCCACCTTGCGCAACTGGGCGCCGCGGGCCCCCAGGGCGTCCACGGAGATCTCGATGCCGGGGGCGATGGCGCCGCCGGCGTACTCGCCGCGCGTCGTGACCGCGTCGAAGGTGGTGGCCGTGCCGAAGTCCACCACGATGCACGGCCCGCCGTAGAGGTGGACGGCTGCGAGGGAGTTGATGATCCGGTCGGAGCCGACTTCCTTGGGGTTGTCGGTGAGCACCGGGACGCCGGTCTTGACGCCGGGCTCGACGAGGACCGCGGGCACGTCGCCGTAGTAACGGCGCGTCACCTCGCGCAGCTCGTGCAGCACCGAGGGGACGGTGGAGCAGATGGCGATCCCGTGGATGTTGTCACCCAGCTCCTCGCCGAGCAGCGGGTGCATGCCCATCAGGCCCTGCATCAGGACGGCCATCTCGTCCGCCGTGCGGCGCGCGTCGGTGGAGACCCGCCAGTGCTCGACGATCTCGTCCCCGTCGAACAGCCCCAGGACGGTGTGGGTGTTGCCGACGTCGATGGTGAGAAGCATCAGTCCCGCTCCGACCCCTCGGACCGCAGGTCCAGCCCGATGTCGAGGATCGGCGAGGAGTGCGTCAGGGCGCCCACGGCGAGGTAGTCGACGCCGGTCGCGGCATAGGAACGGGCGTTGTCCAGGGAGAGCCGGCCGGAGGACTCCAGCAGGGCGCGGCCCGCGACGATGGCGACCGCCTCCTCCGTCTCGGAGGGGGTGAAGTTGTCCAGCAGGATCAGGTCCGCGCCCGCCTCCAGGACCTCGCGGACCTGGTGCAGGGTGTCGACCTCGACCTCGATCGCCAGCTCGGGGAACTCCTCGCGGACGGCCTTGAAGGCGGCCGCCACGCCGCCCGCCGCGACCACGTGGTTGTCCTTGACCAGGGCTGCGTCCGACAGCGACATGCGGTGGTTGACGCCGCCGCCGCAGCGGACCGCGTACTTCTCCAGCGCGCGCAGGCCCGGGGTCGTCTTCCGGGTGTCGCGGACCTGCGCCTTGGTGCCCTCCAGCGCGTCGGCCCAGCGGCGCGTGGTGGTGGCGATCCCGGACAGCCGGCACATCAGGTTGAGCGCGCTGCGCTCCGCGGTCAGCAGGTCCCTCGTACGGGTGCGCACGGAGAGCAGCACTTGACCCGCCTCGACCCGGTCGCCGTCCTCGACGTGCCGCTCGACCTCGAACTCGTCGGTGCACACGATGGACAGGACCGCCTCGGCGACCCGCAGCCCGGCGACCACACCGGCCTCGCGCGCGGTGAAGTCACCGGTGGCCAGGGCGTCCTCGGGGATGGTGGCCACGGTGGTGACGTCCACCCCGCCGTCCAGGTCCTCCTCGATGGCCATGTGCGCGACGTCCTCGACCAGCACCGGGTCCAGCCCGGCGTCGACGAGCAGCTGCGCGAGGTCGGGGTCGAGACCGCACTCGCTCGGGTCGTGCGCGTACTCGTCGCCGGAACCGCAGCCGCAGCCGTCGCCGCAGCCACCGCCGCCGGCGCCGCCGATCTGCAGGAGGGGGAGGTCGGGCGTGCTCATCGCAGGTGCTCCGTTCCAGGACGGGTCGAGGGGAAGTCCGCTGTGGGGGTGGTGCGGATGGTGAGACTAGTGGGTGCCGCGGGCAGCCCCGCACCACCGGCGGGGAGCCGGACGACGATGTGCCGGCGCCAGTTCCCGTCGTCGCGCCCGGGCCGGTCCTCGCGCCAGTGGCAGCCGCGGGTCTCCTCGCGGCGGCGGGCCGCCTCGACCAGGACCCGGGCGACCAGGCAGAGGTTGGTCGCCTCCCAGGTCTCCACGCAGGGCTCGGCGGTCTTGCCGTCGCGCTCCAGCAGTTCCTCGGCGTCGGCGTACATCCGGCTCAGTGCCGCCGCCGCGCCCTCCAGGCTGTCCGCGCTGCGCAGCACTCCCGCACCGCGCGTCATGATCCGCTGGATCGCGAAGCGGGCCTCGGAGGGCAGCAGCGGGGAACGGCCGGGCTCGGGGACCACCGGGGCGCCGGGGGCCGCGGGGTGCTCGGCGATGTCGGCGGCGATGCGCTCGGCGAAGACCAGCCCCTCCAGGAGGGAGTTGGACGCCAGCCGGTTGGCGCCGTGCACGCCCGTGCAGGCGACCTCGCCGCACGCGTACAGGCCCGGCACCGTGGTGCGGCCGTGCAGGTCGGTGCGGACGCCGCCGGAGGCGTAGTGCGCGGCGGGCGCCACCGGGATCGGCGTGGTGACCGGGTCGATGCCGTTGGCGCGGCAGGCGGCCAGGATCGTCGGGAACCGCTGCTCCCACATCCGCGCGCCGAAGTGCCGGCCGTCGAGGTACATGTGCTCGGTGCCGGTCTCCTGCATGCGGCGCGTGATGCCCTTGGCGACGATGTCGCGCGGCGCCAGCTCGGCCAGCTCGTGCTGCCCCTGCATGAAGCGCACCCCGTCGGCGTCCACGAGGTACGCGCCCTCCCCGCGCACGGCCTCGGAGACCAGCGGCTGCTGTCCCTCCGCGTCCGCGCCGAGGAAGAGCACCGTCGGGTGGAACTGCACGAACTCCAGGTCCGAGACCTCCGCGCCGGCGCGCAGCGCGAGCGCCACCCCGTCGCCCGTGGACACCGCCGGGTTGGTCGTGGCCGAGAAGACCTGCCCCATGCCGCCGGTGGCCAGCACCACGGCGCGGGCCCGCACGGCGCCGACGCCGTCACGCTGCCCCTCGCCCATGACGTGCAGGGTGACGCCCGCGGTACGGCCCTCGGCGTCGGTCAGCAGGTCGAGCACGAGCGCGTTCTCGATGAACTCGATCCGGGCCTCGCGCACGGCCTCGATCAGCGCCCGGGAGATCTCCAGGCCCGTCGCGTCGCCGCCCGCGTGGGCGATCCGGCGGCGGTGGTGACCGCCCTCCCGGGTCAGCAGGATCTCGCCGGTGGCCTCACTGGTGTCGAAGTGCGCGCCCGTCGCGATCAGCCGGCGAACGGCGTCGGGGCCCTCGGTGACCAGGGTGCGCACCGCCTCCTCGTCGCACAGGCCTGCGCCCGCCACAAGGGTGTCGTCCAGGTGCTGCTCCGGGGTGTCGCCCTCGCCGAGCGCGGCGGCGATGCCGCCCTGCGCCCAGCGCGTGGAGCCGTCGTCGAGCCGGGCCTTGGTGACGACGGTGACCTTGGCGCCCTGCGCGGCGCAGCGCAGCGCCACCGTCAGCCCGGCGACGCCGGAGCCGACCACTACCACGTCCGCCTCGTGCGCCCAGCCGGGCGCGGGGGAGTGCAGCCGTATGCCTGTACCTGTGCCGCTCATCGGCGGGCTCCGAACTCCAGGGGGATGTTGTCGATCAGCCGGGTCGTGCCGACCCTGGCGGCGACCGCGAGCACCGCCGGCCCGGTGTGGCCGGGGGCGGCCTCGGTGAAGTCGCGCGGGTCGATCAGGGCGAGGTAGTCCACCGCCAGGCCGTCGCCCTTCTCCAGCACCGTCCGCGCCGCGGCCCGTACGGCCTCCGGCCCGTCGTCCAGCGCGTCGCGCCCGGCGAACAGGGCGCGGGAGAGCGTGAGGGCGGTCCCGCGGTCGCCGTCGGAGAGGTACCGGTTGCGGCTGGACAGGGCCAGGCCGTCCGGCTCGCGGACCGTGGGCACGCCGACGATCTCGGCCGGGAAGTTCAGGTCCGTCACCATGCGGCGGATGAGGGCCAGTTGCTGGGCGTCCTTCTGGCCGTAGAAGGCGACGTCCGGCCGGGTCAGGTGGAGCAGCTTGGCGACGACGGTCAGCATGCCGTCGAAGTGGCCGGGGCGCACGGCGCCCTCGTAGCCCTCGCCCATCGGCCCGGCGCTGATCCGCACCTGCGGCTGCCCGCCGGGGTAGACCTCGTCGGCGGCGGGCGCGAAGACGAGGTCGGCGCCGGCCCGCGCGGCGGTCTCGACGTCGGCGTCGAGGGTGCGCGGGTAGCGGTCGAAGTCCTCGTCCGGCCCGAACTGCAGCGGGTTGACGAAGACGGTGACGACGACGGTGCCGTCCCCCACCCGCTCGCGGGCGGTGCGCACGAGGGTCGCGTGCCCCTCGTGCAGCGCGCCCATGGTCATGACGACCCCGACCTCGCCGGGCCGGCCCTCGACGGCCGACCGCAGCTCGCGCGCGGTGTGCACCAGCCTGGTCATCTCTTTCCCCCCTCGGCGCCGTCCGCCAGGACGCCCAGCAGCGCCTCCGCGAACTCCGGCTTCAGCATCCCGCCCGCCAGGGCGCGGTCCGCCGTGGCGCGGGCCATCGCGACGTACGGGGCGACCATCTCCGGCGCCTGCCGGCGCAGCTCCGCCAGGTGCGCCGCGACCGTGCCCGCGTCGCCGCGGGCGACCGGGCCGGTGAGGGCGGCGTCACCGGAGCGCAGGGCGTTGTCCAGGGCCGCGCCGAGCAGCGGGCCCAGCATGCGGCCGGGTTCGGCGACGCCGGAGGCGCGCAGCAGTTCCATGGACTGGGCGACCAGGGTGACCAGGTGGTTCGCGCCGATCGCCAGGCCCGCGTGGTAGAGCGGGCGCGCCGACTCCTCGATCCACTCGGGCTCGCCGCCCATCTCGATCACCAGGGCCTCGGCCGCCATCCGCAGCTCCGCGGGTGCCGTGACGCCGAAGGAGCAGCCGGCCAGCCGCTGCACGTCGACGGAGGTGCCGGTGAAGGTCATCGCCGGGTGCAGGGCCAGCGGCAGCGCGCCCGCGCGCAGGGCCGGCTGCAGCACGCCCGTGCCGTACCGGCCCGAGGTGTGCACCAGCAGCTGGCCCGGCCGTACGGCCCCGGTCTCGGCGAGGCCGGCCACCAGCTCCGGCAGCGCGTCGTCCGGCACCGTCAGCAGGACGAGCTCGGAGCGGGCCAGCACCTCGGCCGGCTCCACGAGCGGCACGTCGGGCAGCAGGGCTGCGGCACGGCGGCGTGAGGCATCGGACACACCCGACGCCGCGACCGGGTGGTGCCCGGCGAGCTTCAGCGCGGCCGCGAGCGCGGTACCGACCCGCCCCGCGCCGACGACGCCGACCGTGAGCCGCGCGGGGCGGGCCTCCACGTCGGGGGGCAGGGGCCCCGGGGTGTGCGATGCGTTCACGCTGCGCTGGCCTTCCGTTCCAGTCCTCACGGGGGTACCGGACGTTCTCGTCAATGCTACGCGAATGTTTCCCGGGGCCCTCCGGGGCGGCAGGATCGGTCCATGACCTCTGCCGACGACGAGAAGGCGCGGCGTATCGCCGCCGTACGCTCCTGCGACCGCGTGCTGTCCTACGGGAAGCCCCCCACGATGCGCGAACGGCTGGCCGCACTGGCCGGACGGGACGGCCTGGACGGCCCCGTGGACACGTACGGCGACGGGATCGTCGACGAACTGGAGCACCGGGTGGCCGGGCTGCTCGGCACGGAGGAGGCCGTCTGGTTCCCCACCGGCACGATGGCCCAGCAGGTCGCCCTGCGCTGCTGGGCGGGACGCACCGGCAACCCGGTCGTCGCGCTGCACCCGCTGGCCCACCCCGAGGTGCACGAGCGCGGCGCGCTGTCCGCGCTGAGCGGGCTGCGGACCGTCCACCCCACCACGGCCCGCCGCATACCGGACGCGGACGAGGTGCGCGGCATGGACGAGCCCTTCGGCACGCTCATGCTGGAGCTGCCGCTCCGGGACGCCGGCTTCGTCCTCCCCACCTGGGACGAACTCACCGCCACCGTGGCCGCGGCACGCGAGCGCGACGCCGTCGTCCACCTCGACGGCGCCCGCCTGTGGGAGTGCCCGCCGCACTTCGGGCAGCCCCTGGAAGAGATCGCGGGGCTCGCCGACAGCGTGTACGTCTCCTTCTACAAGTCCCTCGGCGGCATCTCCGGCGCCGCCTTGGCCGGCCCCGCCGACCTCGCCGCCGAGGCGCGCACCTGGCGGCACCGCTACGGCGGGCTGGTCTTCCAGCAGTGGCCGGCGGTGCTGGCGGCGCTCGACGGGCTCGACCACGAACTGCCGCGCCTGCCGGAGTACGTGGCCCACGCGAAGGTCGTCGCGGCGGCCCTGCGGGACGCACTCGCGGCAGGGGCGGGCTGGGTCCGGGTGCACCCGGACGTACCGCACACGCACCAGTTCCAGGTGTGGCTGGCGGAGTCCGCGGACCTCCTCAACGAGGCCGCGGTGCGGCAGGCCGAGGAGACCAAGACGGCGCTCTTCGGCCGCTGGGCGGAGGCGGAAGTGCCGGGGGTCGCCATGACGGAGGTCACGGTGGGGGCGTCCGCGCTCGAGTGGGACCCCGCCGCCGTGGGCGACGCCGTCGCGGACTTCCTCCGTCTCGTGGACGTCGCTCGCGGCACCGCCTGACCGGCTGCGCCGGGCTGCCTGGTGGTTGTGCACGGCTCGGTATTTGTGTGCGGGCTGTCTGCGCCTGCGGCGGGCGTCCACCCGCCCTCCCGCCCTCCCCCCAGCCTTCGGCCGGGGGGACCCCCATGGGGGCACCCCGCCACACCCCCTCCCGTCGTATGGGCGCATGACGGCCGGACGAGGTGGGGGTTGTGGGAAGTCGTTCCGCAAGGCGGAACGGGTTGGCACACCCCCACCCACCGGCGTGCACACGCCGACGAGACCGTGGGCACCGGCAGGTGCGGCGCCGTTGTGGGGTTGCGCCAGCCCTCCCCCAGCTACCGCTGGGGGTGCCCCCAGCCTCCGGCGAGCGGCCGACCCGCAACCAGGTGACTGCGCCGGAAACGCCAACCGCAACCACAACGGCGCCGCACACGGAAACACGGGTCAGGCGGCGCCGCCGCTGCCGCTGCCGGCGCGGACGAGCCCCGTCTCGTACGCGAGGACGACCGCCTGCACCCGGTCCCGCAGATCCAGCTTCGTGAGGATGCGCCCGACGTGCGTCTTCACCGTCGCCTCGCTGAGCACCAGCTTCGCCGCGATCTCCCCGTTCGACAGCCCCTGGGCGACCAGCAGCAGCACCTCCCGCTCGCGGTCCGTCAGCCGGTCCACCTCCTTGTGCGTCGGCTGGCTCGTGCTCGGCAGCAGCGGCGTGAAGCGGTCGAGCAGGCGGCGCGTGGTGCTGGGGGCGACGACCGCGTCGCCGCTGTGAACGGCGCGGATCGCCGTGAGCAGCTCGTCCGGGGGCACGTCCTTGAGCATGAAGCCGCTCGCGCCGGCCTTGAGCGCGGAGAAGGCGTACTCGTCGAGGTCGAAGGTGGTCAGGATGAGCACGCGGGGCCCGCCGTCGTCGGGGGTGCGGTCGGGGGCGCCGCAGATCTGGCGGGTGGCCTCGACGCCGTCCAGGCGGGGCATGCGGACGTCCATGAGGACCACGTCCACCGGGGTGGTGCGCAGGGTCGCGACGGCTTCCGCGCCGTCCCCGGCCTCGGCGACGACCTCCATGTCGGGCTGGGCCTGCAGCACCATGCGGAAGCCGGTGCGCAGCAGCACCTGGTCGTCGACGAGCATCACGCGGATCGCCATGGGTCCGGTCCTCTTTCCCTCTTGTGTCGTCTTCGCTTCCCGCTAGCGGGAAGCCTTCACCGGGAGCACCGCGCTGATCCGGAAGCCTCCGCCGGGGCGCGGCCCGGCGTCCAGGGTGCCGCTGACCATGCCGACGCGTTCGCGCATGCCGATGAGGCCCTGGCCCTGGCCGTCCTCGCCGCCGCCTTCGTAGAGCTCCTGCTGGGCGCCGCGGCCGTCGTCCTCGATGAGGAGGCTGAGGTCGCCGTCGCCGAAGGTGAGCCGGACCTTGGCGCGCGCCTCGGGCCCGCCGTGCTTGCGGGTGTTGGTGAGCGCCTCCTGCACGATGCGGTACGCGGTGAGCTCGACGCCGCTGGCGAGCGGCCGGGACTCCCCCTCGACCTCGAAGGCGACCGGCAGGCCGGCGCCCCGGACCTGCTCTATGAGGTCGGTCAGCTGGTCGACGCCGGGCTGCGGCACGTACTCGCCGCCCCCGTCGTCGCCGGCGCGCAGCACCCCGAGCAGGCGGCGCATCTCGGTGAGCGCCTGGCGGCCGGTCGTGGAGATGGTCTCCAGGGCCTGCTTGGCCTGCTCCGGGGAGGCGTCCAGCACATAGGCCGCGCCGTCGGCCTGGACGACCATGACGGAGACGTTGTGGGCGACGACGTCGTGCAGTTCGCGCGCGATCCGGGCGCGTTCGGCGGCGACCGCGGCCTTGGACTGGGCCTCGCGTTCGCGCTGCAGGCGGGCGGCGCGTTCCTCCAGCTCGGCGTAGTAGGCGCGGCGGGTGCGGAGGCTGTCGCCGATCACCCAGGCGAGCAGGAAGGGGACGGCGAGGAAGACGGCGGAGACGGCGTCGGCCCATTGGCCTTCGGTCTCGTTGGGCCAGCGCAGCGTGGAGATGGTGGAGGCGACCAGGCCGCCGGCGAGGGCGAGCCGGGACGCCCAGCGGGCGCCGTTGGCCGCGACGGTGTAGATGATCACCAGCATGGCGAAGTCGCCGGGGTTGACCTGGACGTCCAGCAGCAGCTGGAGCGCCCCGACGAGGACGGCGAGCAGCAGCATCTTCTCCGGCATGCGGCGGCGCAGCGCGACCACGGCGGACAGCGCGAGCGCCAGCGGCACGGCGGCGACCCGGGAGTGCGCGTGCAGCTCGTCGGCGACGATCCACAGGGAGGAGAACCCGAGCAGGACGAGGGCCCAGAAGCCGTCGACCCAGGTCGGGTGCCTGCGGAGGAAATCGTAGAGACGCTGCACGTAACCCAGCGTAGGCATCCCGGATGCGTGCGGGAGTCAACCGGAGGAGCGATCCGGGGTACTCCCCAGGGTGGACGCGCGCCCTCCGCCGAGGATGAGGCCACCGGGCCGCCAGGGGTGCGTCCCCCGTGCGGTCAGCCCGCGGCGCGGCGGTGGCTGCGGGTGCCGTTGCGGGAGCGCTTCTCGATGTACATGCGCTGGTCCGCGGATTGCAGCACCTCGTCCGCGGTCATGCCGCAGCCGGCCCAGCCGATGCCGAAGCTCGCCCCGACCCGGACCGCGCGGCCCTCGAAGCGGATCGGCGGGATGATCGCGTTGCGCAGGCGGACGGCGAGGTCCTCGGCGTCCTCCCGGCCGAGGCCGTCGGCGAGGACGACGAACTCGTCGCCGCCCAGCCGGGCCACGGTGTCGCCGTCCCGTACCGCGCTGGTGAGGCGGCGGGCGACCTCGATGAGCACGGCGTCGCCGGTGTGGTGGCCGAAGCGGTCGTTGATCGACTTGAAGCCGTCCAGGTCGCAGAAGAGCACGGCCAGGCCCTTGCCGCCGTCCGCGTCGTCGGAGGGCGCGACGGTGTGGGTGTGGTGGTCGAAGCCGGACAGCCGGGCGGCGCTTTCGATCGGGTCGTAGTCGTAGGTGTAGGCGAACTCGTCGGTGCCCGCGTGGGCGGCGGTGTGTCCGTCGGCGTCCGGGGCCTGCGGACGGGCGCAGATCTTGCCGGACAGCCGGGCGCGCAGTTCGGCGCTGTTGGGCAGGCCGGTGAGCGAGTCGTGGCTGGCGCGGTGGGCGAGGGCGATCTCGCGGCCCTTGCGCTCCTCGATGTCCTCGACGTGGGTGAGCAGGAAGCGCGGCCCGTCGGCGGTGTCGGCGACGACGGAGTTGCGCAGGTTGACCCACACGTAACTGCCGTCGCGGCGCTGCAGCCGCAGTTCGGCGCGGCCGCCCTCGGCGCTGGTACGCAGCAGGACGCCGACGTCCTCGGGGTGGACGAGGTCGGAGAAGGAGTGGCGGCGCAGCACCGCGGCCGGACGGCCGAGCAGCCGGCACAGCGCGTCGTTGGTGCGGACCAGCTTGCCGTGCTGGTCTCCGCCCATCTCGGCGATGGCCATGCCGCTGGGCGCGTACTCGAAGGCCTGCCGGAAGCTCTCCTCGCTGGCCCGCAGCGCCTGCTGCTCGCGCTCCAGACGGACCAGGGCGCGTTGCATGTTTGCACGTAGACGCGCGTTGCTGATGGCGATGGCGGACTGGAAGGCGTACATCTGCAACGCCTCGCGGCCCCAGGGGCCGGGCCGGCGGCCGCCCACGGGACGGTCGACGGAGATGACGCCGATCAGTTCGCCCCCGCCGGCCGGGTTGGCGTACATGGGGGCGAGGAGGCGGTCCTCGGGGTGCCACTCGTCGGGGAAGCGGGGCGGCGGGCCGTCGCCGGGCCAGCTGGGGACGTCGTCGCCGTCCAGGACCCAGCCCTCGTGGTGGGGTATGAAGCGCAGGGTGCCCCAGCGCTCCCCCATGGTGAGCCGGCGCTCCCAGGAGGCGCGCGAGCCGACCCGGCCGGCCATCAGGGCCTCCGCGGCGGCGCTCCCTGCGACGGCGGCGACCACCAGGTCACCGTCCGGGCGGACGAGGTTGACCACGGCCAGTTCGAAGCCGAGGCCCTTGACGACGCCGTCGGCCACGGCCTGCAGGGTGTCGGCGAGGCTGCGCGCGCAGTTGAGGTCGGCCACGACCTGGTGCACCTGGCGCAGGGTCGCGAGACGGACATACGGCTCCGACTCGGTGTCCATGCGCTCTCCCCGGGCCCTCGACGACAACTCCTGAGACTGCTTGTGGTCCGTTGTGGTCCAATTCCCACCGCAACTGAATCACAGCGAGCAGTTCGACCGGTACACAGGGTCAACAATTCATGCCCCTTGTGACTCAAGTCACATCCGATTGTCGTGTTCCGATCACGCAGCGTAGAGCAGGCCGGTGTTCCGCCTTCACCCATTGAACACAATCGAGCAGGTGAGCGGGGGTCGTACGACCGGAAGCGGGCGTGGCCGGGAGGTCCTAGGACCTGGCTCGATCCGAAGTCCGATGCGGGTGGTGCGGCAGTCCGGCTAGCGTCGGGGCGTGTCACAGTCAATCACCTCCGCGCCCCGCATCCCGCATCCTGGGACCGTGCCCGACGGTTCCGAGCCACCCCTGACGGGCGTGGACAGCGATGCCTTCCGCGCCGCCATGAGCCGCCTCGCCGCGGGGGTGGTCCTGGTGACCGCCCACGACCCCGAGGACGGCCCGCGGGGCGAGGACGTCGGCATGACCGCGACCGCCTTCGTCTCGGTCTCCCTGGAGCCGCCCATGGTGCTCGTGAGCCTGCGCGAGGGGTCCCGCATGGACGAACTGCTGGAGCGCCGGCGGCGCTGGGCGGTGTCCGTGCTGAGCGAGAGCCAGCGGCACATCGCCGGCCGCTTCGCCATGCGCGGCCGCATCAGCGACCGGCTGCTCTTCGAGGACGTCGCCTACTACCGCGGCGAGGTCTCGGGGGCTCCGATACTCGGCGGCGGCCTGGCCGTGCTGGAGTGCGAGACCGAGCAGCGCGTCCCGGCGGGTGACCACACCCTGGTGATCGCCCGCGTGCTGACCGCGCGCACCCCCAGCGCCGACGGCGCGCCCCTGATGTACTTCAAGGGCCGCTACCGGCACCTCGGCTGAGGGGCCCGGCCGGGCCGGGCACGGAGGACGCCGCCAGGGCTCAGGACCAGCCCCGCGGGTCCCGGCCGCGCTTGGTGTCGCCGCGGCGCTTCTTCTCCCGCAGCCGCCGCTCGTTGATGCCGCGCGGGATCTTCGTGGGCCTGCGCACCTTCGGCGGCGGCGCCGTCGCCTCGGCGAGCAGCGCCGCCAGGCGCGTCATCGCCGCCTCCCGGTTGCGCCACTGCGAGCGGTGCTCGGAGGCCCGTACGACCAGGACGCCGCCCACCAGGCGGGAGGCGAGCCGCTCCAGGGCACGCTTCTTCCACACCGGGGGCAGCGACTCGGAATTGGCGAGATCGAATCGCAGCTCGACCTGGCTGTCGGAGGTGTTCACGTGCTGGCCGCCCGGTCCGGACGACCGGGAGAAACGCCACATCAGCTCGGCCTCCGGAAGGGAGACCGAGCCGCGGACGACGAGAGGGGGCGGCCCGGACATGTCCCCCATGATCCCGCCGACGGCCGCCGGAGTCACAGGATTTTCCGGGACATGGCCCGGGAGGCGTTTTTCGCCGTAAAGGAACCATGCCGGCCTCTCACGACGTTCCCCCCTGTGAAGGTAGCGTCGTCGTCGGCACGAATGACCGACATCACGGAGGGGACTCCCATGGCTGTAAGCCTGTCGAAGGGCGGCAACGTCTCGCTCACCAAGGAAGCACCGGGCCTGGCGGCCATCACGGTGGGCCTTGGCTGGGACGTGCGCACCACCACCGGCACCGACTTCGACCTCGACGCGAGCGCCATCGCGCTCAACCCGAGCGGCAAGGTCTACGCGGACGCCTACTTCGTCTTCTTCAACAACAAGCAGACGCCGGACCAGAGCATCGTCCACACCGGCGACAACCGCACCGGCGAGGGCGCGGGCGACGACGAGGCGATCAACGTCAACCTGGCGGGGCTGCCCGCCGACATCGAGCGCATCGTCTTCCCCGTCTCGATCTACGACGCCGAGACCCGCAGCCAGAACTTCGGCCAGGTCCGCAACGCCTACATCCGCATCGTCAACCAGGCCGGCGGCGCCGAGATCGCCCGCTACGACCTCAGCGAGGACGCCGCCACCGAGACCGCCATGGTCTTCGGCGAGCTCTACCGCAACGGTGCCGAGTGGAAGTTCCGCGCGGTCGGCCAGGGCTACGCCTCCGGCCTCGCCGGCATCGCCACCGACTTCGGCGTCGGCCTCTGACACCCGTCGGGTCCCACGAGCCTCACTTAATGCGGCGCCCGGTGCCCCGCACGCGACTAGCGTGCGGGGCATGCTGGTCCTCGAACCCCTCGTACCGGTGGACGGCTCCCTCCCGCCCGGCGTCCTCGCCGGGCTGACGGAGCTGTACGCCTCCAACCCCGCCTTCCACCGCGCCACCGGTGACTTCCCCGACCCCGGGTCCGTCACGGCGGAACAGGTCGCGAGCAGTGTCAACGCCGAACTGACCCACCCCGCCACGGAAGTGCTGCTCGCCCACGACGCCGCCGACGGGAGCCTGGCAGGCCTCGCCGTCACCCTTGCCGAACACCCGGATCCTCTCGACCCCTACCCCTGGATCGGCCTGCTGATGGTGCACGGCGGCCGGCACCGCTCGGGCCTGGGACGCGAACTCGCCGGGCTGGTCGAGGAACGGCTGCGCGCGCGAGGACGGGACGGCGTGCGCCTGGCGGTGCTCGACGGCAACCCCGGCGCGCTGGCGTTCTGGCGGACGCTCGGCTACCGGGTGATCGACCACCGCGAGGACCGGCAGATGGGCCGCCCCTGCTCCGTCCTCCACAAGGACCTGCCGCCGGGGCCGCCGCGTACCATCGGCGGGTGATCGACCTCGGCTACTCGCTCTCCCGCCGCTTCCCCGACCCCCCGCAGACCGACTACCGCACCGCCGACGTACGGGCGCTACGCCACGACCTGTTCTGCGGGGACGTCTACCTGGCGGACGTGACGGCCGACCGCGAACTGTCCACAGCCTGGGGATGGGTGCCGGTCCTCGACTTCGCGTGGGCGCTGTGCGACATCGTCGAGCAGCTGGACCGCGACCCGCTCGGCAGCCGCGCGGCGCGCCCCCAGTACGCCGAGCTGGACTTCACCGAGTCCACCGACCGGCTCCGCTTCCAACGCCGCTTCGGCTTCGTCGACGTCGGCGCCGACTGGGCGCCGGACGACCGGCCGCTCTCCTTCCCCCACGCCGAGCTGCGCAGCGAGGCCCGCGACTTCCTGCACGACCTGGTCGCCGACCTGACGGACATGCACGACGGTCTGGACGCCAACCCCGTGATCTGGGACCTGACGGCGCGTTTCCCCCGCCTGTAGCCCGAACGGCGCAATCCCGGATGCGGGACCCGTTCGGCCGCCGTCCACTTGGGGCATGGACGACTACCCTCTGCTGAACCTCTTCTGGACGATGCTCCTGATCTTCTGCTGGGTGCTGTGGTTCTTCCTGCTCTTCAGGATCATCGGTGACCTCTTCCGCGACCACACGGTCGGCGGCTGGGCCAAGGCCGGCTGGATCATCCTGCTGATCTTCCTGCCCTTCATCGGCGTGCTGATCTACGTCATCGCCCGGGGCAAGGGCATGGCCGAGCGGGACCAGAAGCAGGCGAAGGAAATGGACGCGGCCTTCAAGCAGTACGTGCGGCAGGCCGCCGCGGGCGAGGGCGGAACGGCGGGCGGCAACGTCGACCAGCTGTCCAAGCTCGCCGAGCTCAAGAGCCAGGGCCACATCACCGACGAGGAGTACACCAAGGCGAAGGCGAAGCTCCTCGCTTGACCTCAACCGCGGTTGAGGTCGGACAGTGGGCGGTGCGGATCATCCGACCGCCCACTGTCGTCGTGTCCAGGGGGAAGCACCGTGCACGCCATCCGTCTCCACGCGTTCGGCCCGGCCGGGAACCTGAGCTACGAGAGGACCGCGGACCCGGAGCCCGGCCCGGGCCAGGTGCGCATCGCCGTCGCCGCCGCCGGCGTCCACGTGATCGACACCGCCATCCGCTCCGGCGACCCCAAGGGCCCCTACCCGCTGCCCGAGCTGCCCACGGTCCCGGGCCGCGAGGTGGCCGGCACCGTGGAGGCCGCCGGGGAGGGTGTCGGCCCCGAGTGGCTCGGCCGGCGTGTCGTGGCCCATCTGGGCATGGCGCCGGGCGGCTACGCCGAACTCGCCGTCACCGCCGTCGGGAAGCTCCACGTGCTGCCGGACGGCAAGGACGCCGCCGAGGCCGTCGCCATGATCGGCACCGGCCGCACGGCCCTGGGCATCCTGCGCCAGACACCGCTCGGCCCCGCCGACACGGTCCTGGTCACCGCGGCGGCGGGCGGGCTGGGCAGCCTGCTGGTACAGGCCGCGCGCACCGCGGGCGCCGCCGTCGTCGGGCTCGCGGGCGGGCCGGCCAAGACCACGCGCGTCCTGGAGCTGGGCGCGGACGCCGCCGTCGACTACTCCGCCGAGGGCTGGACCGACGCGGCCCGGGCGGCCCTCGGCGGGCGGCCGGGCACGGTCGTGCTCGACGCGGTCGGCGGCGACCTCGGCCGTGGGGCGGTGGACCTGCTGGGCCCGGGCGGACGGCACGTGGTCTACGGCTGGGCGTCCGGCGGCCCGCTGGAGTTCGCACCCGGCGAACTGGCCGCGCGCGGCATCACCTCCCAGGTCGTCCTCGGTCCTGCGATGCTGCGGTTCGGCCTGCGGACGCTGGAGGAGGAGGCCCTCGCCGAATGGGCGGCCGGGCGGCTCACCCCCGCCGTGCAGCGCTTCCCGCTCGCCGAGGCCGCCGCGGCGCACACGGCCCTGGAAGGCCGCGGCACGATGGGCAAGGTCGTCCTGGTCCCGTAGGGGCCGCCGGGGACTGGGATCCGCTCGCGCCACCCCTGGACGTCCCGCGCCCATCGGCACGGGCGCGGCACCGGATGCCGGATCCGATGGCGCGGCCGTGTGCCGACGCCCGGTCCCGGGCAGGGAGAAAACGTGACAACAGCGACGCACGCCCTGCACGCGGTCCCGCTGACCGGGGGCCCGGTGGAGATCCGCGGCGCGCTCGACCTGGAACGGACGAGGGCCGGGCTGCTGCCGCGGCGTCTCCCGGCGTGGACGCGGGCGCAGTACCCGGACGTCCTGATGGACGAGATGACCGCCCTGCCCTCCGGCGTACGGCTGGCGTTCCGGACCGCCGCCCGGGTGGTCGAGCTGGAACTGCTGACCTCGGTCTGGCAGCTGGCGGGGACCTCGGAGCCGCTGCCCGCCGGGGTCGTCGACCTGGTCGTCGACGGCAGGCGCACCGGCAGCGCCCCCGCGCCGCCCGGGGACGTCCTCCACAAGCCGGACCTGTTCGCCGAGTCCTCCCGGCGCGAGCCGGGGGCGCCGGGGCGGGTCCGGTTCCACGACCTGCCCCGGGGCGAGAAGGACGTCGAGCTGTGGCTGCCGCAGCAGACCCGCACCGAGCTGGTCGGGCTGTGGGCGGACGCCGAGGTGCTGCCGCCGCGCCCGAGCGGCCGGCGGCGCTGGGTCCACCACGGCAGCTCCATCAGCCACTGCGCCGCGGCGGAGTCCCCGACCGCCACCTGGCCTGCGCTCGCCGCGGCCCTGGCCGGGGCCGAGCTGCTCAACCTGGGGCTCGGCGGCAACGCGATGCTCGACCCGTACGTCGCCCGGACCATCCGGGACCTGCCGGCCGACCTGATCAGCCTCAAGCTGGGCATCAACATCGTGAACCGGGACGCTTTCCGGCTGCGCTCCTTCGGCCCGGCGGTGCACGGCTTCCTCGACACCGTCCGCGACGGGCACCCGGACACCCCGCTGCTGGTCGTGTCGCCCATCAGCTGCCCGGTCGTGGAGACCACCCCCGGCCCGACCGCGCCCGACCTGTCGGCCCCCGTCCCGCGGGTGGTGGCCATGGGTTCTGCCGCGGACGTCCCCGGCGGCGCGCTCACGCTCACCGTCATCCGCGCGGAGCTGGCCCGGATCGTGGCCGCCCGGGCCGCCTCCGGCGACCGCAACCTGCACTACCTGGACGGCCGCCGGCTCTTCGGGCCCGGCGACGTCGCCGACCTGCCCGACGACCTGCACCCCAACGCCGCGGGCTACCGGCGGATGGGCCGGCGCTTCGCGGCGCTGGCCTTCGGGCCGGGCGGGCCGTTCGCGGAGCGCCGCCGGTCCGGCCCGGGCCCGGTCAGCCGGGGGTGAGCGGGCGCAGGACGCCGTCCGGGTCGTGGCGCCGCCACAGCTCGCGCACCCGCGCGCCGGTGGCGCCCGGGTAGGCCCGGTCGAAGACGCCGGGGCCGGTGCCGCTCTCGAAGTTCACGTAACTGCCGCTGCCGAGCTCACGGACCGGCGTCCACAGGCGGTGCAGGTCGTCCGGCCCGTGCGGCGGGAAGAGGTTCCCCTGCGCCAGGACCTGCTGGGTGCGGTGGGCGTAGGCGGTGGCGTCGGCCGGGACGTCGTTGATCGCGCCCCCGAGCGAGCGCAGCTGGACGAAGGCCGGCCGGCGCCGGTCGCCCGCGGTCGCCATGACGGCGCGTGCGGCGTCCCGGGTCATCGCGGGCAGCAGCGAGTTGGTGCTCACCACGGGCTGCTGACCGGTGTTGGCGTGCTGGTGGGCGGTGGAGACCAGCGCGGTGTACGGGGCCAGCTGGGCGGTCGCCTGGAGCGGGCGGTACCGCCCCGCCACCAGGGGGCCGAGTGCCTCACGGACGCGGTCGGGGCCGTCGTCGGCCACGGCGACGGTGACGGAGAGCGCCAGGGCCGGACCGTTGGACAGGAGGTGGGCGGCGGAGGTGAGCGCGCGCGGCGCGGCGGCCATCGCGGCCGCCCACTGCGCGAGGGCGCCGCCCGCGCGGTCGGCCTCGAAGACCAGCTGGGCCACGCCGATGTCCCCCAGGTCCATCGCCTCGATCTCGAAGGCGGTCACGATCCCCACGCCCGCGCCCGCTCCCCGCACCGCCCAGAACAGGTCCGGGTGGTGGGTGGCGTCGGCGCGCAGCGCGGTCCCGTCGGCCAGGACGAGCTCGACGGCGCGGACCCGGTCGACGGTCAGCCCGTACGTACGGGCGAGCCAGCCGATGCCGCCCGCGGTGGCCAGGCCACCGGCCGCCACGTTGCCGTGGTCGCCCGAGCTGACGGCCAGCCCGTGCGCCGCGAGCGTGGACGCCACCCGGCCCCAGCGGGCGCCCGCACCGACCCGCACCAGGCGGGCCGCCCGGTCCAGGACCCGGACCTCGTCGAGCCCGGAGAGGTCGATGACGAGCCCGCCGTCGTTGGACGACCGGCCGGACAGCCCGTGGCCGCCGGAGCGCACGGCGACGGGCAGTCCCTGCGCACGGGCCGCGGCAAGGGCGGCGGCGATGTCGCCGGGCCCGCGGACGAGGACCACGGCCGCGGGGCGGGCGACGGTGGTGTAAGTGGAGCGCAGCAGCGGGTAGCGGGGGTCGCCGGGGAGCACGGTCCGCTCCGCCAGGGCGGCGGGCACCGCGAAGGCGGTGGCCGGGTCGGTGCCGGTGCCGGGGCCGGGGCCGGGCGTCACCGGGCCACCCGCTCGCGGACGGCCGGCACGACCTCGCCGGCGAAGACCTCCAGTTGCTGCCGGTGCGCTGTGACGGGCCAGAAGACGAAGGTGTCGAAGCGCAGCACGGTCGCCCACTCGGCGAGGGTGTCGGCCCACCGGCCGACGTCCCCGTTGAGGCCGGGGGCACCGGAGCCGCCGATGACACCGATCACGTTGTAGATGCGGCGGACGTGCGCGGGATCGCGTCCGGCGGCGCGGGCCGCCTCGTCGACGGCGTGCTGGCGCTCGGGCACCTCCTGCGGCGGCACGTAGATGTTCAGCGGCGAGATCCAGCCGTCCGCCGCCCGGCCCGCGACCGCCAGCATCCGCGGCCGCTGCCCGCCGAGCCACAGCTCGACCCGGCGCGGCGGCACCGGGCCGGCCTGGTAGCCGGGCACCGTCAGCACGTCGCCGCGGTGCCGCACGGGCCCGCCGTCCAGCGCGGTCCGCATGATCCGCAGCGACTCCTCCGTGTACGCCACGACCTCGCGGGGCGGCATCGGCGCCGCCCCCATCGAGCCGATCGCCTCCGGTATGCCGCCGCCGCCCACGCCGAGCTGGAAGCGGCCGCCGGACGCCGCGGACAGGCTCGCGGCGGTCTTGGCCAGCATGACCGGGGGCCGCAGCCGCAGGTCCGCGACGTCGGTGAAGACGGAGATGCGCGAGGTGCGGGCCGCGACCAGGGCGGACAGCGTGAGCGCGTCGAGGTGCCCGGGCTGGTACGGGTGGTCCTGCAGGGCGAGCAGGTCCAGCCCCGCGGCGTCCGCGGCGGCGGCCAGCTCCAGCGTCTCCGGCAGACGGCCGGCGTCCGGGTCGAGGCTCAGCCCGAAGCGGAGCCGCTGTGCACGGTCGATGGTGTCCATGGCTTCAGCGTCGGGGGGCCGGGACCTTCGGCAAAGGCGAGGGTTAGCCGCTAATCTTGGGTAAGTGACTTCCCGCGAGACCACCGAGCCCGACATCGACGCCGAGGCCTGCACCGCCTTCCAGGCCGTCCTCGAACAGGTCGGCCGCCGCTGGACCGGCGCCGTCCTGCTGGCCGCCGCCCGCGGCGCCCGGCGCTTCACCGACTACCGCCGCATGGTGCCGGGCATCTCCGACCGGCTGCTCTCACAACGCCTCAAGGAGATGGAGCACCTCGGCCTCATCGACCGCGAGGTCATCCCGAGCACCCCCGTGCAGATCCTCTACCACCCCTCCGACCGGGGCACCGAGCTCCTCGCCGCCCTCGAACCCCTCATCGCCTACGGGCTGCGCCACGCGCCCGGACCGCCCCCCGCGGCCGCCCCGGCGGACTGACCTCCCCGCCGGGGTGGACAGCGGCGCCGCGCTCGGCCAGGCTGCGTCGGCGATCATGCGCCGACAAGGGGTGGGGAGTTCGATGGAGCGCGTCCGTTTCCGGCTGACCTGGTACCAGAGGGTGATGCCGCTGGTGCCCGCCGCCGTCCTCGTCACGGCCCTGGCGATCGCCGAACCGCTGCTCTTCCCCGACTCGTCCGGCGCCGGGTTCGCGTTCCCGGCGGGCGTGTGGCTCGCGCTGCCGGCGGGTCTGCTCGGTTCCGCGCGGTTCGGTGTCACGCTCACCCCGTCGGCCGCGGTGGTGCACAACCTGCGGCGCAGGACGGTCCGTTGGGCGGACGTCCAGGGCATCTGGGTCGAGTCGAACATGGGCGTACGGCGGGTGGTGATCCGCGAGGCGGACGGCCGCCTCACCCGCCTGCGGGCGCCCGTCACCGGCTTCATGAGCCAGGACGCCGCCTTCGAGGAGAAGTTCCGGACCATCGGCGAGTGGTGGCTGCACCACCGCGGACCGGAGTGGGTCCCCCTGTCCCGGCCCTGGCCGGGCGGGTAAGCCGCCCCCACCAACCCCTGGCACCGCTCGGCCCGGGGGGCGCTCCACGTCGTCCGCTTCCGCAACGAGTAGCGCAAGCAGCGCAAAAAACAAACAGACAGACGCACTTGACCATCATCAGGCCGAAAACATCACGCATGAGCCTTGTGGAGCGGCCTGACGGGTCCTTACTGTCGCCTCACCTCACGACGTCCGCTCCGCCTCGAACGTCCCGGGCGGTCGCGCCTTACGAGAGAAGAGCTGGGGATGACACGGAGCAGCAGGAGTGCCTGGCGAAGAGCCGTGGCGGTGGTCGCGGTGGCGGCCGGCCTCGGCGTCGGCATCGGCCCGGTCGGTGCCGCGGCCCAGGCCGGTACCGCGAAGGCGAAGGACGCGGCCCGGCCGGTCGTGACGCGGGCGGCACTGGACCCGGCGCTGGTCAAGGGCCGTGGCGCGGACCTCGGGTTCGTGGAGCAGGAGGCCGAGAACGCCGTCACGGACGGCGAGGTCATCGGCCCGGACCGGACCGCCTACACGCTCCCCGCGGAGGCGTCCGGGCGCAAGGCGGTGACCCTGCGGCGCGGCCAGTACGTGGAGTTCACGCTGCCGAGCGCCGCCAACGCGATCACCGTGCGGTACAGCGTCCCGGACGCGCCCGGCGGGGGCGGCATCACCGCGCCGCTCGACGTGACGGTCAATGGCCACGCCCGCACGACGATGACCCTGACCTCGCAGTACGCCTGGCTCTACAACCAGTACCCGTTCTCCAACGACCCGCAGGCCGGGCTGCTCCACGACGACTGGTGGATCACCGAGTGCGGCTGCGTGCCGAACGCGACCACCCCGGCGCCGGTGATCTCCAAGCCCTTCCGGCCGAACCACTTCTACGACGAGCAACGCCTCCTGCTGGGCCGGACGTACAAGGCGGGCGACAGGATCCGGCTCACCGTCCCGGCGCGCTCCGGGGCCGTCCCGACGACCGTCGACCTCCTCGACTCCCACCTGGTCGCCCCGCCCCGCGTCTCGCTCCTCGCGGCGAACGTCCTCGCCTTCGGCGCCGACCCGACCGGCCGCCGGGACTCCGCCAAGGCCCTGGACGAGGCGATCGCCTTCGCCCGCCGCGCGCACCTGAAGGTCTACGTCCCGCCGGGCACCTACCAGGTCAACCGGCACATCGTCGTGGACGACGTGACGATCGAGGGCGCCGGCAGCTGGTACACGATCATCAAGGGCAAGGAGGTCGCGCTCGGCTCTCCGGCGCCAGGGGGGTCCCCCCGGCCGGAGGCTGGGGGAGGCTCCGTGCACACCGGCGTCGGCTTCTACGGCAAGGACGCGGCGGACGGCGGCAGCCGCGACGTCCACCTGTCGGGCTTCGCGATCGAGGGCGACGTCCGCGAACGCATCGACACCGACCAGGTGAACGGCGTCGGCGGGGCGATGAGCGACTCCACCATCGAGGGCCTGTACATCCACCACACCAAGGTGGGCATGTGGTTCGACGGCCCGATGTCGAACCTGCGGATCACCGGCAACGTGATCACCGACCAGATCGCCGACGGCCTCAACTTCCACACCGGCGTGACGGATTCGATCGTCCGCAACAACTTCGTCCGCAACTCCGGCGACGACGGGCTGGCGATGTGGTCGGAGAAGACCGGCAACGCCCGCAACACCTTCGACCACAACACCGTGCAGACGCCCGTGCTCGCCAACGGCATCGCGATCTACGGCGGCACCGACACCACGGTCTCCGGCAACCTGATCGCCGACCCCATCCGCGAGGGCAGCGCCCTCCAGGTGGGCTCCCGCTTCGGCGCCCAGCCGTTCACCGGGCACCTGTGGATCACCGGCAACACCACGGTGCGGGCCGGCACGTACGAGCTGAACTGGAACATCGGCCTCGGCGCGATCTGGTTCTACGCCCTGGAGCGGAACATCGACGCCGACATCCGCGTGACCGGCGACCACTTCCTCGACAGCACCTACAACGCGATCATGCTGGTCGCCGACTGGCCGGTGAAGGACACCTACTCGATCACGAACGTGCACTTCAAGGACATCCGGGTGGACGGCACCGGCACCTCGGTCGTCAGCGCCAGGGTCGCCGGCTCGGCGTCCTTCGAGAACGTCGACGCCCGCAACGTCGGCGCGGTCGGCGTCAACAACTGCGGCTCCTTCAACTTCCCCGCCACCGGCTCCGAGTTCTCCCTGACCGACCTCGGCGGCAACGACGGCGGCGGCACCACGGGCCCCTGGCTGGGCGCGTGGGAGCTGCCCAACACCATCACCTGCGACGACCGTCCCCCGGTCGTCGCGCCCCCGGGCCCCGCCCCCTGGTGACGGGCGCCCGCACCTGACCCGAGGGACCCACGCAACGCCCCGGCCGAGCATCGGCCGGGGCGTTCCGCACGTCCGCGCAGGCACGGCAGCGGCGCGGTGCGGCCGGCGGAACCCCTTCAGCGGCGACGACTTGACCGAATCCATAACCCCGCACCCCCTGCGGGTCACCCGCCGATCCACACCCGGAAACCTGGGCGTCGCCGAACGGGTGTCGGGTGGACGGGGGCCGGCGACCAGCCGGCACATCACCCATAAGGAACACTCCATGACACTTCGCGGGAAGAGGACCCCGGGGACCGGCGCACGCCGGACCGCCGTTGTCACCGCGCTGGCGCTGGCACTGACCGGCGCCGTGGGCGGGGCCGTGGCCACCGCCTCGGCACCGGCGGGCGAGGAGGCCCTCCAGGGCCACGCGCCCGACCGTGACTGGTTGCCGGAGACTCCGCAGAACTGGCCGCTCGTGGTGGACCACACCCGGGCCCCCGCCGAGACGGTTACGCGCGGTCTGCAGCACTACAGCGAGACCTACGACACCGTCGGCGGCCGTCAGCACGTCCAGGTGCTCTCCGCCGACCTCGGCGACCCGAACCTCCGGGTCGGCATGGTCCAGGCCGGTGGCACCATCACCAACCCGGCCGACGAGACGCCGTCGTCGATGGCGCACCGCACCCACGCGGTGGCGGGCGTCAACGGCGACTACTTCGAGATCCACGCCAGCGGCCGTCCGCTCGGCGGCATCATGACCGACGGGCGCCTGCTGAAGAGCCCCAAGCCGGGCTTCGCCTCCCAGTTGGGCGTCAAGCCCGACGGCACCATGGTCATGGGCCCGGAGACCTTCTCCGGGACGATCACCGCCGGCTCCGCGACCCGTGCGCTCACCTCGGTGAACACGGTGAACGACGTGACGTCCGGCGGCATCACCGAGGTCACCCCCGACCTCGGCGAGACCCCCGGCCTGCCCAAGGCCTCCACCCTGGTGCTCGGCCACGTCACCGACGGCGGCTTCGTCGTCGACGACGTGCGGACCGGCGTCACCACCGTGCCGCGCCTCGCCGACGGCCGGCTCGGTCTGCTCGGCGCCGGCGACGGCGGGCAGTGGCTGACCGACACCCTGCACGCGGGCGACACGGTGGGCATCGCCACCCGACTCTCACCTGACAACGATGTCACCCAGCTAATCAGCGGCGTCGACACGCTGGTGAAGGACGGCCAGGTCTACAAGGACCCGACCGGCACCCCGCCGAGCGGCGCCAACCCGGAGACCGCGGTCGGCGTCACCAAGGACGGCAAGCACGCCATCGTCATCGCCGTCGACGGCCAGGGCGGCGCCACCACCGCCTTCGGCGTGACCCGTGACCAGGCCGCCGGCTACATGGTCGCCCACGGCGCCTACGACGCCATGCTCTTCGACGGCGGCGGCTCCACCGGCATGGTCAGCCGCGCCCCCGGCGCCGACCGGGCCGAGATCGTCAACAAGCCCTCCGACCAGCCCGGCAACACGGAGCGTCCGGTCGCCAACGGCATCTTCTTCTACTCCACCGCCGAGGAGGCAGGCCCGGCCGTCAAGGTCGTGGTGAACGGCGGCGAGCAGGTCACCACCGTCGCCGGCGGCACGGTCCCGCTCCCGGTGCACTCCGTCGACCGGCTCGCGAACCCGGCGGCCGGCCAGGTCCACGTCCGCGTCGTGCCCGCGTCGCTGGCCTCGTACGAGGACGGCAAGCTCACCCCGCACCGCACGGGCTCGGGCCGGATCATCGCCTCGAACGGCCGCGCCTCCACCTCGGAGAAGCTCGAGGTCGTTGGCAAGCTCTCGACCCTCACGGTCTCGCCCGACAAGGCCGACCTGGACAACGGCGCCACCCAGCAGCTCGCCCTGTCCGGCACCGTCAAGGACGGCGGCGCGGTGCAGATCCCCGCCGAGGCGGCCACATGGAAGGTCACCCCGGAGAACCTGGGCACCGTCGACGCGCACGGCCTGTTCACGGCGAGCACCGACGACGGCGGTCTGGCCGAGGTCAGCGCCCAGGTCGCGGGCACCACCGCGACCACGTCGGTCGCCGTGGGCCGGGTCAGCAAGGTCATCGACCCGATCACCAGCCTGGACGTGTGGCGGCTCAGCAACAACACCACCGGCAACCCCGCCACCCTGACCGCCGACCCCGGCGTCGTCCCGCCGGGCTCCACCGAGGCGGGGTCCCTGCGGCTCGACTACTCGATGCCGGCCGGCTCCGGTGTCAAGCAGCTGGTGCTCTCACCGAAGGTCACCCTGAAGACCGACACCGCCAACGGTCAGGTCCCCACCGCCATCGGCGTGTGGATCAAGGGTGACGGCAACGGCATCGAGCTCGCCGAGAAGTACATCGGCGTCAACGGCACCTCGACCACGCTGTACCCGACGTTCGTGACGTGGAAGGACTGGCACCTGGCGGTCGCGCAGCTGCCGGCGGGCATGCAGTTCCCGCTGACGATCAGCTTCATCGACTTCCTGGCGATCAGCCCCAGCACGGCCTACAGCGGTTCGCTCAACGTCGCGGGCCTGCAGGCCCTGTACTCGCCGCGTCCGGTCACGGTGCCCGAGTACCGCGCGATCCCGCAGAACCCGAAGTGGCTGTCCTTCGAGGAGGACTCCGCCGACTTCGCCAAGCGCGGCACCACGATCCTCACCGGTGACGACGCGCACATGCTCGCGAGCGACCCGGGTTCGGTCAGCAGCAACGTGATGGACTCCATAGCCGAGCGGCTGCCCACCTTGACCCCGCAGGCACGCCCGGACTCCGCCCAGTTCCTCGGCGACATGCCCGACGACGGCAAGCTGGCGGACCTGCAGTACGCGAAGTCCAAGATGGACGCCCTCGGCATCCCCGAGCGCGACATCGTCGGCAACCACGAGATCACCCAGGGCGCCGACTCCGAGAACGGCAACTTCAGCGACACCTTCGGTGAGACCCACTACGCGTACGGCCAGGGCGCCGCGCGGATGATCGTCACCGACAACTCGCACGGCAGCCTGCAGTCCTCGGACCCGTTCCAGAACCCCGAAGGCGTGCAGTACCCGTGGCTCGTCCAGCAACTGACGGACACCACCGCCAAGGACGTGCTGGTCATCACCCACATGCCCGCGTACGACCCGCATCCGGCCGCGAACAGCCAGTTCACCGACCGCTGGGAGGCGCGGATGTACCTGCGGCTGGTGCAGCGCTACCAGCAGACGCACCCCAAGCAGCACGTGATCATGATGTACGGGCACGCCCGCGGCTTCGCCGAGCAGATCCTCGACCCCGAGGGCCGGAGCGTGACCACCGACGAGGGCGGCATCCCGCAGTTCACCTTCGCGGACCTCGGCATGCCGGCCTACGCCCCGGCCGACCAGGGCGGCATCTACCACTTCGGCCTCGTCCGGATCGGTGACGACGGCAACCTGCAGTACACCGTCGAGCCCGCGCTGGCCTCGATCGAGGTCACGGGCCCCACGGACCCGATCGCCCGCGGCGACCGCGTCACCCTGACCGCGACCGGCGACCAGATCGCCGGCGACAACATCGCACCGCTCACCATCCCGATCGCGGACCCCGCGTCCCACGTCTGGACGTCGGGCGACCCCAAGGTCGCCTCGGTGGACCCGTCCACCGGCGCCCTGACCGCCCACCGCTCCGGCACCGCGACCATCACGGTGACCAGCGGCGGCGTCACGGGCACGACCCAGGTCACCGTCCGCTGACCCCCAGGGGTGCCCGACCCGCGCGGGCGGGCACCCCTCCGCGGTCCTACAGCCACCGCCCCCATCCCGACGCGCAGGGACGCCGGGCCATTCGAGCGGCTCACGGCGCCGCGCCGAGCCCCGCCCGGATCAGCGAGTCCAGCCGCCGCCAGGCCGGGGAGGCGGCGTTGACCGTGCTCTGGATGAGGGCGGGGATGTCCGAGGCCATGTCCACTTCAGGGGGCGCGCTCGATCCGTAGCGGCTCCGGGTCGCCTCGACGATCCGCTGCGCCAGGTCGTCGAGGCGGGGGTCGCCGGGATCGAGGCCGTACGCATGGTCGTACCGCAGGAAGAGCTGCCGCAGCGCGGGCTCGGACAGCATCTCGTCCTGGTCCTGGAAGAGGGCCCCCGCCTGGTCCGGGTGGGTGGCGAAGACGAGGATCCACAGGTCCCGCTGGAGGTCCGCCCACCGGGGGGTGAATCCCCAGCGCCGCAGGTCCTCCAGATGCGCCCGGACCCGGGCGGGCAGCAGCGTCGCCTCCCCGGAGGCGAGCTCGCGCAGGCGCGCCCGGGTGGCCTGCAGTCCGCGGATCCGCTCGGCCAGTCGGCCGTCGATGCCGTGGAGCGCCCGGCGGAACTCCTCCTCGCCGGCCGCCCTCAGTTCCTGGATGCGGGCCAGGGGGACGCCGGCTTCGGCGAGCGTCCGGATCTTGATGAGGGCGACGACGTCGTCCGCCCCGTAGCGCCGGTAGCCAGAGGCGTCGCGGCCGGGCTCGGGAAGCAGCCCCTTGGCGTGGTAGACGCGGATGGTCTTGATCGACACTCCGACGTACGCCGCGAGCTGACCGATGGTGATCACCCCGCAATCGTGGCACTTGACCCTGCCCCAGGGGCAGGGTTGCACCCTGGCGCCATGGTGAACACGAACTTCGACCGCGAGACCCTGCGCGAGCTGGCGGACGCCGGGAACGAGAGCGCCCTGGACCGGCTGGCCGACCTCGCCGACGCCGCCGGGGACATCGAGGAGCTGAGCAAACTGCTGGACGAGGGGTCCCCGCACGCGGGATTCCTGCTGACCCGCCGCGCCGCCGCCGCGGGCGACCTGCGCGAACTGCAGCGGATCGCCGACGCGGGGTACGAGGAGGCCGGGATGGAGCTCTCGCGACTGCTGGGCGCCTAGCGAGGACGCCATCGCCCGGCCGGTGGGCGGAGGCGGCGAGGCTCCGGATTCAGGCGTGAAGGAGGCCGAGTCGCTCGGTGGCCCGTCGCCATCCCGCCGCCTCCGCCTGGGCGCGGGTCCGGAGCTCCGTCACCAGGTGCCGCGGCCAGGCCCCGGCGCCTTCCGTCGCCCGGACCAACGCCAGGTCCTCCGCCTGGCGCCGCGTCTCGGCGCCCGGTCCCGGCAGCCGGGGATCGTGCTGGTCCGCGGCCATGGCGGCGACCTGGAGGCACCGGAGGGCTCCGTCCCAGGGGCCTGCGGCACAGGCCGCAGCCGCCTCCGCTATCGCCGTGAGCGCGTCCATATGCATCATCACCGCACCCTCGGGTTCCGCCTCCTCCAGGAACTCGTCCAGGTCGGGGGCCTCGTCGTCGGGATCCTCGTCCGTGTCGGCGGCGAACGGCCCGTACGAGTGGAACAGCTCGGTCATCGAGAGGGTCTGGTACTCCGCGGAGTGGCCGGCCAACCGGCCGGCCAGGTCCCGTATCCGGGCCGTCGCAGATCCCTCCCCACCCACGGCGCCGGACCAGCACTCCTGCAGCAGGTCCCGCGCCACCTCGGCCGCCGAGGCACCGTGGCGACGGAAGCGCTCGTCGCCCAGGCACCCCGCCATGCGCTCGGCCGCCGCAAGGCCGACCAGGGCCGCCGCCCTTGGGTCGAGGGCGGCCAGGGCTGCTTGCCACTCGCGGAAGTCCCAGTTCTCCATGCCCACCCCTGATTTCCGACGCGTCCGCGCCATCTTGGCAGCACGACGCGACGTCCCGGAGGCAGGCGGCATGGCGGAAGCGAGCGGCCGGCGGGCCGCCTCATCAGCGTTCGGCGAAGACCGGCGTCCAGTCCACGGCCAGCGTACTGTCGCTCCCCTTGCTGAAACCGCTCAGCGGTACGACCTCGTCGCTGCCGATCGTGACGAGCGCGAGCCCGAAACGGACATCCTTCGAGCCATATGTGTAGTCCCAGGCGATCAGCCGCTTGCTGTCGATCCAGGCGAGCAACCGGTACCCGCGCACCATGGTGACCATCTTGCCGGTGAGGGGATCGCGGAGCGCGGAGCGGGCCTGCTTGTCGGGGCGGGGGCCCACGTAAATGTCCGCGACGAACTTGCCGTCCGGGGACAGCCCCGCCGCATTGCGCCGGATGTAGGCGTCGTTCGCGGGCGCGGCGACCTGCTTGCCCGCGAAGTCGTAGAACTGCCGGAAAGGAGACGAAGTGGTTCCGGAGTAGAGCAGCTTGCCGTCACTGCTGAAGGAGAAGTCCTGGGTGCCGAGCGCGTCGACGACGGTGGTCTTGCTCCAGGATCCCTTACCGGAGGCCACGTCCATGACGTAGAAGCCGGTGTGGCCCTCCTGGGAGTCGTCTTGCCGAATCCAGTCCCTGTGGCCGTCGCCGTTGACGTCACGGCGCACCTTGTGCAGCACCAGGTCGGGGTTCTTGCTGTACGTCGTCGCGACGAGCTTGCTGCCGTCGGGCGAGAACTCGACGCTCGCGACGCCGTGGTCGACCGGGATCCAGCGCTCGACCTCGCCGGTGAGCATGTTGAGCAGGCCGACCCGCTTGGCGGGCAGGTTCCTTTCCAGGACGGCGGCGGTCCGCATGCCTGGGGCGACGGCGACACGGGCCCACTTGGTCGTCTTCACGTACCTGCCGGTCTTCGGGTCCAGGAGCCGGTAGGTGCGGACGGCGAATTCACGGCCGTCGGCCTGCTTGGCGGTGTCCCAGGTGTAGTACGCGGCCATTGCGACGTCCCCCGCCGCGATCATGTCGCGCGGCGGCGTCTGGTCCGGGTGGGCGGAGACGTTCGCGAGGCGCGCGTCGTGCTTGCCGGCGTCCAGGAGCGGGACGCCCACCGCGAAGGCGACCACGGCGGCGGTGGCCGCTGCGACGGACGCCAGCGCCCGCTTCCGACGACGCCGTCGGACCGCCAGCACCCGCTCGGCGAAGCCCGGCCCCAGCGCAGGCTGTTCGGCGGCCTGTTCGCGCAGCGAGTCGCGCACCAGCTCATCGACGTTCACGGACGCACCTCCACAGGCGAGAAGTCACGGGACGACTGCTGCTCGGCGTCCGCGGAGCCGAGTGCGGCCAGTTCGGGGGCCAGGCCCCGCAGCCGGGCCAGGGAGCGGTGTGTGGTGGACCGCACCGTACCGACCGAGCAGCCCAGCAGACCGGCGACCTCGGCCTCGGGAAGGTCCTCGAAGTACCGCAGGACCAGGACGGTGCGCTGACGGGCGGTGAGCCGGGCCAGTGCGGCACGCATGACGATGCGCAGATCGGCCGCGCCGGGCCCGTCGTCGGCGCCATGGAGCACGGCGCTCTCCAGCGGCTCGGCCACGCTCAGTTCGCGCCGCGGCCACTTCAGCCGCCAGCGGCTCACCTGCTGCCGGTAGAGGATCTGCCGTACGTACGCCTCGGGTTCCTCGATGCGGTGCCAGCGTCCCGCGGCCTTGATCAGCGCGTTCTGCAGCAGGTCCTCGGCCGCGTGCCGGTCACCGCCGCTGAGCAGGACGGCGGTCTTCAGCAGCGCGGACGACCTGCTCTCCACGAAATCCCTGAAGTTTTCCTGGCCCTCGGCATCCATCGCCACCTTCTCTAGTTGCTCTGAGATCTTCCTCGGCGGGCTTGCTGTCCTTGATGACGTCCGCGGTGGCCGCCCGCTATGCCTGTGTGCACGCAAGAAATCAGCGGGCGGCCCGCACCGGGATCCGGACGCCGACGGCGAATCCGGCGCCTGCGCGTCGACGGCACCGGAGTACGGCGACCGGGCGGGCCATCACCGGTTCAGGAGCGAGGTCGAGGAACCGTCGGCGTGACCTGCGGATTCCCCACTTCGCCGGACTCGGGCGGCACATCCCCCTGCAACGCGGGGCGGGGACGGAAGCGCCGGGCCGCGCGACGGGATCGGCGTGGACGGTCTGCTGAAGTTCCTTGTCGCACGCGGCAACGAAGACCCGGTGCCGCCGGGCCCGGCGCACATCGGCCGTCCGGCTAGCGGCCGGTCTCTCCCGCCCCGCCGCCGGAATGGACCAGCGCCCCGCCGGGAACGGGCTCGCGCGGCCCCACCATGGTCGTCGCCTGTTCGGGGGCCCTGGCCGCACCGGTCGCACGCGCCTCCGCGGTGAACAGCCACGCCAGCCTGGGCTGGATCAGCGGCCTGGTCAGCCAGCGCACGGGCTTGGACGCCAGCAGCGCCGTCGCCAGCACGGCCATCACGACCAGGGCCAGTTGCTCGTGCCAGGGGCCGACCCAGTCCGTCCCGATGCTGCGGCGCATGGCCCGGATCAAGAGGGGGTGGAAGAGGTAGATGTACAGGCCGCCCGATCCGAGGTAGGAGACCACCGGGATCCTCCCGCGCGGCACGAGCCGGATGAGACTGAGCCCGATGACCATGGCAGCCAGCAGGACCGCGGCGCGGACCGCCCAGCCCCACATCAGGTCGACCGGCAGGTCGTTCTGCGCATAGGGGACCGCCATCCCGAGCCAGCCCCTCGCCACCTTGTCCCGGAGCCCCCAGCCCGCCCCGAAGGTGAGGACCAGCACCGCCACCGCGGGCCACCGGCTCCAGCGCGCGTCCAGGACGTCCCGGAGGAAGCCCTGCCGGATCATCCACCCCAGGATGAAGAAGGGGAAGTAGGTCACCGTCCGCGAGGCGGAGTAGTCCTGGCCGAAGTCCGCGATGTAGCCCACCAGCAGCGCCACCACACAGGCCAGGAGCAACGGGTGACGCAGGATCACCACGTAGGGCAGCACCAGCCGCCAGAAGATGAGCGACAGCAAAAACCACATCGCCCAGGCCGGCTGGAGCAGCCAGATGTGCACGTCGCCGTGCATGTACCACGTCTGAAGTGTGTGCAGCAGGCTGACGGCCACGTAGGGCACCACGATCGACTCCGTCAGCCGTCGCAGTTCACGCGGGGTCACCGGACCACCGCTGGCGAAGTACCCGGCGACCATGACGAAGACGGGCACGCGCAGGGCCCAGGTGGCCAGCCACAGCCACCGCAGGCCGTCCGTGTGCACGGTCTCGCTCGCGTGCCCGATGACCACCAGCGTGCCGGAGAAATAGCGGATGTTGTCCCACCACGGCATTCGGCCCACCCCGACGCCGGCCCGCTGTCTTCGACCGGTGTACCCACTCTGCACGTCGAGTCTCCATCACGCCGTGGAACAAAACCAGGCGAGGCTAGCCGGACACGTGTTCGCCCCGAAGGCTCGTGAGGTGACGGCTCGGCCAACAGTTGGCGTACCTGCGCCTACCTGGCGACCACCATCGGCGGCGAGCGAGGACATCGGCCACGCGTCGCGTTCCCGGCAGGTTTTGCCAGGGAAAGCCCCCGCCGGCGCACCTCCGGGTGTATACCGGAAGTAACCGAACACAAGCCCCAAAACGGTCGCGTCGCTGCGCCTCTGAGGAGCCCCCCATGCCCTACGGAGCCGGCGCCGCCGTCCACCCCTCCCCTCGCTCCGATGCCACTCCGGCCCGCGGCTGCGAGGTGTGCCTCGGCTGGGGGACCGTGGTCACCGACCAGGGGCGGTACGAACTCTGCCCGGCCTGCCAGTGCCGGGCTTTCCAAGTGGGGCGCGCGCAGTGATGATCTGCCCCACGATGACGAGGCCCCCACCGCGGCAACTGCGGTGGGGGCCTCGTCTCCGTCCGTCGGCGTCCCGGCATCACGATGGACGTCTGCGCGCACGTGACTTCCGACACACAGCGTGAGCCCGTCAGCGCCAGGGACCGTCCGCTCGGGCGCCGCCCGACCGCGCGTGACCGCCCCGGTAGACGTCACCCGTGGACGTCGAACGCCCCGGACCGATCATGGTCCGGGGCGTCGTCGCTGGTCCCAACTGGAGCCGCCTGTCGGGTTCGAACCGACGACCTTCGCTTTACAAGAGCGGTGCTCTACCAGCTGAGCTAAGGCGGCACGGCACCGTCCCCGCTCCGGGGTGCCCGGGAGACGGGTGGGGCCACGAGAAGTGTACCCAGGCGGGGAGGGGGGAGGGTCCGGGAATTGGCCGCCGGGAGGGTACTGACAAAGCGGGGCGGGCCAGGTAGCGTCACGGAAGGTCCACATCCTGTGGACTAGACCTCATTCCTTTACTCGGATCGTCCGGCACGTTCCTGCCGGTGAAGGGACCACTGCACCATGGCTACTGTCACTTTTGACAAGGCGACCCGGATCTACCCCGGGACCGAGCGCCCCGCCGTCGACGCGCTGCAGATCGACATCGCGGACGGCGAGTTCCTCGTCCTCGTCGGCCCCTCGGGCTGCGGAAAGTCGACCTCGCTCCGCATGCTGGCCGGCCTGGAGGACGTCAACGCCGGCGCCATCCGGATCGGTGACCGGGACGTCACCCACCTGCCGCCCAAGGACCGGGACATCGCCATGGTGTTCCAGAACTACGCGCTCTACCCGCACATGACCGTCGCGGACAACATGGGCTTCGCCCTGAAGATCGCGGGCGTCAACAAGGCCGACATCCGCAAGCGGGTCGAGGAAGCCGCCAAGATCCTGGACCTCACCGAGTACCTGGGCCGCAAGCCCAAGGCGCTCTCCGGTGGTCAGCGCCAGCGTGTGGCGATGGGCCGCGCGATCGTCCGTGAGCCGCAGGTCTTCCTCATGGACGAGCCGCTGTCCAACCTGGACGCCAAGCTCCGCGTCCAGACCCGTACGCAGATCGCCTCGCTGCAGCGCCGCCTCGGCACCACCACGGTCTACGTCACCCACGATCAGACCGAGGCCATGACCATGGGCGACCGCGTGGCGGTCCTCAAGGACGGTCTGCTGCAGCAGGTCGACACCCCGCGCCACATGTACGACCGGCCGGCCAACCTCTTCGTCGCGGGCTTCATCGGCTCCCCGGCGATGAACCTGGTCGAGGTGCCGATCACCGACGGCGGCGTGAAGTTCGGCAACTCCGTGGTGCCGGTCGAGCGCGACGCGGTGCAGGCCGCGGCGGACAAGGGCGACCGCACGGTCACCGTCGGCGTCCGCCCGGAGCACTTCGACATCGTCGACGGCGAGGGCTCGGGCCTGTCGAAGGACGAGCCGGCCGGTCTGGCCGTCACGGTGAACGTCGTCGAGGAGCTGGGCGCGGACGGTTTCGTCTACGGCTCGGCCGAGGTCGGCGGCGAGCACAAGGACCTGGTCATCCGCGTCGGCGGCCGCCAGGTTCCGGAGAAGGGCTCCGTGCTGCGCGTCGTGCCGCGCGCCGGCGAGAGCCACGTCTTCTCCACCTCCACCGGTGAGCGACTGAGCGACTGAGCCACTGAGCGACCGAGCGGGCGGGTGACCGGGCGCCCGGTCCCCGACCGCCCGCGGACACACCCGGCCCGGCCCCCGCGCAAGGGGGGCCGGGCCGCGGCCGTTCCCGGGGCCGAAACCCCCCGCATTTCCGGTCATACAATGGCGTTTCGACCATGTTCGTCAATGCGCCCGTAGTCGATCAAGGGGCATTCATCACTCATCAGAGTGGCTAAATGTCGCCAAATCATCACTCCTCGCTACCATCACTGCCGTGAACCAGGTAGCCCGCCGCATCGGCAAGTCACTCGCCCTCGTCCTCCCGGTCGTCCTCGTGCTCTCCGGCACCCTCGCCGTCACCCGCGTCCCGTGGGCGACGTCGGCGTCCGACGCCCAAGTCCTCACCGCCTCGCACCAGAAGGAGGCGGCGTCCCAGCGGTCGGCCCCGCAGGAGGTGCTCCGCCGCAAGCTGCTGGGCGAGCTGCAGGAGAAGAACCCCGGCATCGCCCTGACGCACCTGCAGCGCGAGATGAACGAGCGGCCTTCGCTGGCGCAGTACTGCGGTTCGATCGCCCGGTCCCTGGGCCGTGCCGCGGTCGCCAAGTACGGCTCGGTGCACCGCGCCCAGGCCTGGTCGCGGCCGGTCTGCGACACCGCCTTCGCGACGGGCGTGGCCTCGCTCGGATGACCCGACGCGCGGGTCGCGTAGGGTGCGCCCATGACCGGCACGTCCGCGACCTCCCCGGCGGTGACCCAGGCCGTCCTCCTCGCCGGAGGACAGGGCTCCCGCTTGAGGCCCTACACCGACACCCGCCCCAAGCCGATGATCGAGATCCCCGGAACCGGGATCCCGATCATCGGCCATCAACTTGCCTGGCTGGCCGCCGAGGGCGTCACCGACGCCGTGATCTCGTGCGGCCATCTCGCTGAGGTCCTCCAGGAGTGGCTCGTCGACGCGGCGGCCGACCTGCCGCTGCGGGTGACCACGGTCGTCGAGCGCGAACCGCTCGGCCGCGGCGGCGGCCTGAAGCACGCCGCGGCCTCCCTGCCCCGGCCCCAGGAGCCCTGGTACGCCACCAACGGCGACATCTGGACGCGCTTCTCGCTGCGGGAGATGGCCGCCTTCCACATCGAGCGGGCCGCGGTCGCCACGCTGGCGCTGGCCCGTCCGCGCATCCCGTGGGGCGCCGTGGAGACCGACGAGTTCGGCCACGTCCTGGACTTCATCGAGGCCCCGCCCTCGCCGTTCCTCATCAACGCGGGCGTCTACGTCTTCTCCCCCGAGTTCACCGGGCTGCTCCCGGAACGCGGTGACCACGAGCGCACCACCTTCCCCCAACTCGCCCGGGAACGGCGGCTCGCGGGCTTCCCGCTGCCCCAGGGCGCCTACTGGCGGGCCATCGACACCGCCAAGGACCTGGCCGAGGCCGCGAAGGAACTCGCCTCGCAGCCCTGAGCGCACCGACCGCGGCACAGCCCGCGCCACGGGCAGCACCACGGGCAGCACCACGGGCAGCGCCGCAGGCAGCGGCAGGGAACGACGAAGAGGCGGCCGGAGGGTGGAACCTCCGGCCGCCTCTTCCCGTGTGCCGTACGGGCGTTACGCGACCTTGCCCGAGCCGTGCCGCGCCGGGGCCCCGAGCAGCCAGCCGGAGGTCTCGCCGCTGCCCAGCAGCCCGCCGAGCGCGCCGCCGCTGTCGGAGGAACCGCCGCCGGTGCCTCCGGTGCCGTTGCCGCCGCCCTGCGTCGGCGGGTTGCTGGGCACCGTGGGGCGGGACGGGACGGACGGCGCGGGCCGCGCGGGCCCGCCGCCGGTGCCGCCGCCACTGCCGGTGGTGGCCGAGGACGACCCGGGACGCGAGTGCGTGGCGTTCGGCGCCGAGGACGCCGCCCCCCGCGCCGACGGCGAGGAGGACGGGGAGGACGAGGGACCGCCGGAACGGCCCGCCGAGGGGGCCGTGGAGGGCCGGGACGACTTCTCCCCGGGCACCTCGGGCAGCGGGGAGCCCTCGAGGTTGTTGGTCGGGACGTCGGTCGGGGCGGGGAGCTGCGTGCGCGGGCTGGTGGACCGTACGGCGGTGCCGAGGGTGGCACCGACCACGAGCGAGATCCCGACCAGCACCGTGGCCAGCACCGCGCCGCGCCGCAGCACCCGGCTCCGCAACTCCCCCAGCGGGGCGCGCGGGCCGAGCTTGCGCCAGGCCTCGCTCGCCAGCCGGCCGTCGGCGGAGTAGACCGGCGCCCCCGCGATGACCAGCGGGCTCCAGGCGGCGAGCAGGATGATGTCGGGCGTGTCGTACGCCGGGACGGTCCGCCAGCTCACCGTCACCAGCAGCGCCGCCGACAACAGGGCGCCGATCGACGCCGCGAACCGCTGCCAGAGCCCGAAGACCGTGAGCACCCCGGCGATCACCTGCAGGAAGGCCACCGTGAGTCCGGCGCCGATGGGGTGCGCGAGGGCGAGGTCGCGCAGCGGCTCGGCCAGCCCCCACGGGTGGAGCGAGGCGAGCCAGGTCACCATCGAGCCGCGCTTGCCGCCGTCGAAGTACACGGGGTCGCAGAGCTTGCCCATGCCGGCGTAGATGGAGATGAAGCCCAGGAAGATGCGCAGCGGCAGCAGCACGATGCCGAGGTTCATCCGGCGGCCGGGGTAGTAGGCGTGCCGGATGGGTTCGGCGCGTTCGCGGTTGCGGGCGCGGCCGTACTCCTCGTCGGGATCCGCGTACGGATCGAAGTCGGGGTCCTCGTCGACGGGGCCGGCGGTCGGCGCGGCGTACGCGAACTCGCTGGTGTCCTCGGGGTCGAGGTAGTCGTTGTAGGCGCCGCGCGCGGGGCGGATGCCGCCGAGCATCTCGCCGGGCGCCGGCGGCCGGCGCGGCGGGCCGACGACGGGCTGCGGCGGCTCCTCGATCCGCGGCAGCACCTGCGTCGCGGCGCCGAGGTCGGGGCCGTCCACCTGACCGTGGCGCACCGCGGCGAGCAGGTGGCCGGCAGCGGCGTCGCCGGGTTCGCTGCGCCCGGACCACACCAGGGGCGCACCGCGCCGCTGTGCGGCCGCGGAGGGGCGGACGGAGGTCGGGATGACGGGGACGCGCTGGGTCCTCGTCAGGGCACGGCCCGACGCCGCGCCGAGCTGCACGCGGAAGCTCGCGTGATTGACGATGACCTGGGCCGGGTCGGAGGAGACCTTATGCATGTTGAGCACAGGCTCGTCGGTGACCGCCGACGACCGTCCCCCCGGAGGAGTGCGGGGTGTTCTGGTGTCCACACTCATCTAACCGAGTGACACCCGATAAGGACACTGTGTGACGGGCCCCGTTGTGTCCGAGGCCCGTCAATCAGGGGTTGTCGCCGGGGCGCGCACGGGGGCGCGTCCGGGTTCAGGCCCGGCGGCGCGCCGCCTCGTAGAGCACGATGCCCGCGGCGACGCCCGCGTTCAGCGACTCGGCGCCACCCGGCATCGGGATGCGCACCCGCAGGTCGCAGGTCTCCCCGACGAGCCGCGACAGGCCCTTGCCCTCCGAACCCGCGACGACGACGACCGGGCCGGCCAGCGCCTCGAGGTCCTGCAGCTCGGTCTCGCCGTCGGCGGTCAGGCCGACGACCGTGAGGCCCGCCTTCTGGTAGGCCTCGAGCGTGCGGGTGAGGTTGGTGGCCCGGGCGACCGAGACGCGCGCGGCGGTGCCGGCCGAGGTCTTCCAGGCGCCCGCGGTCATCCCGGCGGCGCGGCGCTCGGGCACGACGACCCCGTGGCCGCCGAAGGCGGCGACGGAGCGGACGACGGCGCCGAGGTTGCGCGGGTCGGTGACCCCGTCCAGCGCGACGATCAGCGGGTCCTCGCCCGCGTCGAAGGCCTCGGCGGCGAGGTCCTCGGGGTGGGCGTACTCGTACGGCGGGATCTGCAGCACCAGGCCCTGGTGGTTGAGCCCGTTGGTGATGCGGTCGAGCTCCGGCCGCGGGGCCTCCATCAGCGGGATGCCCCGGTCGGTGGCGAGCTTGATCGCCTCGCGCACGCGCTCATCGTTGTCGATGAACTGCTGGACGTAGACCGCCGAGGCCGGGATGTCGGCGCGCAGCGCCTCCACCACCGGGTTGCGCCCGGCCACCAGCTCCGAGGTGGACTTGGAGCCCCGGCCGGACGGACGGCGCGACTGCGTGGACGCGGCGCGCTTCACCCTGGCGTTCGCGGCACGCTGCTTGGCGTGCCCCTTGCGCGCCTCCGCGGGCGGGGTGGGGCCCTTGCCCTCCAGACCCCTGCGCCGCTGCCCGCCGCTACCGACCGTGGCGCCCTTCTTGTTGGACGTGCGGCGGTTCCTGCGCTGGCTGTTGCCGGCCATGGGTCACCTGTTTCCTGCTGCTGTTGCTGCTACTGCGTGAACGTACGTACGTGTCAATGATGACGCGGACGCCCGGCTACCGGGAGCCGAGCGTCCAGCGCGGCCCGGAGGGGGTGTCCTCGATCTCCAGCCCGGACTGCTGGAGCCGGTCGCGGATGGCGTCGGCGGTCGCGTAGTCCTTGCGCCCGCGGGCCGACTCCCGCTGCTCCAGCACCAGCCGGACGAGGGAGTCCACGACCCCGTGCAGGTCCTCCCCGCGACCGTCGCCGGACCAGTGCGCGTCCAGCGGGTCCAGGCCCAGGACGCCGAGCATCGCCCGCACCTCGGCGAGGCGGGCGACGGCGCTCTCCTTGTCGTCCGCGGTGAGCGCCGAGTTGCCCTGCCGGACGGTGGTGTGGACGATCGCCAGCGCCTGCGGGACGCCCATGTCGTCGTCCATCGCCTCGGCGAAGGCCGGCGGCACCTCGGCGGCCGGCTCGACCGGGCCCGCCATCTCGACGACCCGCTGCACGAAGCCCTCGATCCGCGCGAACGCCGACTCGGCCTCGCGCAGCGACTCCTCGCTGTACTCGATCATCGAGCGGTAGTGCGGGGTGCCGAGGTAGTAGCGCAGCACGATGGGGCGCCAGCGCTTGGTCATCTCGCTCACGAGCACCGAGTTGCCGAGCGACTTGCTCATCTTCTCGCCGCTCATCGTGACCCAGGCGTTGTGCACCCAGTACTGCGCGAAGTCGTCGCCGAAGGCCTTGGCCTGGGCGATCTCGTTCTCGTGGTGCGGGAAGATCAGGTCGATGCCGCCGCCGTGGATGTCGAAGGCGGTGCCCAGGTACTTGTGGGCCATCGCGGAGCACTCCAGGTGCCAACCGGGACGGCCACGGCCCCACGGGGTCTCCCAGGACGGCTCGCCGGGCTTGACGGCCTTCCACATCGCGAAGTCGCGGGCGTCCCGCTTGCCGGTCTCGCCCTCGCTCTCCGGCTGGCGCAGGTTGTCGAGCTCCTGGTTGGACAGCTCCAGGTAGTCCGGGAAGGAGCGGACGTCGAAGTAGACGTTGCCCTCGGACTCGTAGGCGTGGCCGCGCTCGATGAGGCCGCGCATCATCTCGATCATCTCGGGCACGTGGCCGGTGGCGCGCGGCTCGTACGTCGGCGGCAGGCAGCCGAGCGCGTCGTAACCGTCGTTGAAGGCCCGCTCGTTCTCGTAACCGATCGCCCACCAGGGGCGGCCCTGCTCGCCGGACTTGGCGATGATCTTGTCGTCGATGTCCGTGACGTTGCGCACGAACGTGACGTCGTAGCCGCGGTAGGCGAACCAGCGGCGCATGATGTCGAAGTTCAGTCCGGACCGGATGTGCCCGATGTGCGGGGCTGCCTGCACGGTCGCGCCGCACAGGTAGATCGAGACGCAGCCCGGCCGGAGCGGGGTGAAGTCACGGACCTGGCGCGCGTCGGTGTCGTACAGGCGAATAGTCACGCATCAAGGGTAGTGGTCCCGGGTGCGTGCGCCGTCCGATCCACGGGAGCTTCATGGTGTTGTGACGCTCGCGGGGGCCGTCGCACCGGCCGCGGGAGCGCCCGGCGGGCGGGCGCTTCACCCGTACGGCGGACGGCACGACCCTGCGGGCGCCGGGTCAACTCCTCCGTGCCGCCGGTCACTTCGCGCGGCGGACCACCAGCGCGGTCGCCACGGCCGCCAGCCCCTCGCCACGCCCGGTGAAGCCCAGACCGTCGGTCGTCGCGCCGGAGACCGCCACGGGGGCGCCCACGGCGGCGGACAGGATCTTCTGGGCCTCGTCGCGGCGCTTGCCGATCTTGGGGCGGGGACCGATGACCTGGACGGCCACATTGCCGATGTCGTAGCCCGCCTCGCGGACGATCCGGGCGGCCTCCGTGAGCAAGGTCACACCGGGTGCGCCCGACCACTCCGGGCGCCCGGTGCCGAAGTGCGCACCCAGGTCGCCCATGCCGGCGGCGGAGAACAGCGCGTTGCAGGCGGCGTGCGCGACGACGTCGGCGTCGGAGTGCCCGGCCAGGCCGTCCCCCTCGCCCTCCCACAGCAGACCGGCGACCCACAGTTCACGGCCCGGCTCGAAGGCGTGGATGTCGGTGCCGATGCCCACCTGGGGCAGCACGGGGACGTGGGCGGCCGGGGCGGTGCCCGTCGGCTCAGTAGTCATCGGTGGCCCTCCTGCGGGCGAGGACGGCCTCGGCGAGGACCAGGTCCAGCGGGCGGGTGACCTTGAAGGCCTCCTCGTGCCCCGGCACGACCAGCACCGGGACGCCGAGCCGCTCGACCATGCTCGCGTCGTCCGTGACCGGCCCGGTGACCGTGGTGTGCGCCTTGAGCAGCGTCGCCCGGTCGAAGCCCTGGGGGGTCTGGACGGCGCGCAGCAGCGAGCGGTCCGGGGTGCCGACGACGGCGTCGGTCGCCGGGTCGATCTCCTTGACCGTGTCGGCCAGCGGCAGCCCCGGCACGACGGCCGAGGCACCGTCCCGCACGGCGGCGGCGACGGCGTCGACCATGTCGACCGGCACCAGCGGGCGGGCGGCGTCGTGGACGAGCACCACCTCGACCTCGTCCGGCAGCGCGGCCAGGCCCAGCCGTACCGAGTCCTGCCGGCTCTCGCCGCCGGCGACGACCCTTATGTCCTTGGCCTCGGGCAGGCCGTTGCTGTCGAGCAGCGCCCTGACCTCGGCGACCCCGTCCGGGGGCGCCACGACGACGACCAGTGACACCGCGCGGGCGCGGGTCATGGCACGCACGGCGTGCACGAGGATGGGGACGCCGCCCAGGGTGCGCAGCGCCTTGGGCGCACCGGGGCCGAGCCGGACTCCACGTCCGGCGGCGGGAATGACTGCCGCGGTAGTCAGGTTTGTGTCCTTGGCCGAAATGGGTATCGCCTCAACGTGCCGGGCGCGAAGCCCCTGTCGGACCCTTCCGTGACACCGACAGGGCCAGCTGCCCGGGCCCGGCACCCAGTATGCAGGGGGAAGCGACGCGCGAACGAAGACGAGGGGGATCCTCGGCGTCGTCGAAGTGCCAGGCCACCGTGAGGGCGCCCCGGCATGCCGCAGTGCCCGGCGTAGGGAACGCACCGGGCACCACGGCGGAAATCCGCGTCAGGACGCGAGGACCTCGTCGAGGAGGGTCTCGGCCTTGTCCTCGTTGGTGTTCTCCGCGAGCGCGAGCTCGCTGACCAGGATCTGGCGGGCCTTGGCGAGCATGCGCTTCTCGCCGGCCGACAGCCCGCGCTCCCGCTCGCGACGCCACAGGTCACGCACGACTTCCGCGACCTTGATGACATCGCCGGAGGCGAGTTTCTCCAGATTCGCCTTGTACCGGCGGGACCAGTTGGTGGGCTCCTCGGTGTACGGTGCGCGCAGCACCTCGAAGACCCGGTCCAGCCCTTCCTGACCGACCACGTCGCGCACGCCGACGAACTCCGCATTGTCCGCGGGCACGCGTACCGTCAAGTCGCCCTGGGCGACCTTGAGCACCAAGTAGGTCTTGTCCACGCCTTTGATCTGGCGAGTTTCGATGGCCTCGATCAGCGCGGCCCCGTGATGGGGATAGACCACGGTGTCGCCAACCTTGAACGTCATGTGACAGGTACCCCTTCCGTGGCTATCCAGGGTAACACGGGAACGGCTGGTTCTGAATGGCGTTTTCGCAGGTCAGGGCATATCTCGGGGCTTGACAAGTGCGCCCGGAACGTGCTGCGGGAGGGGAGCGGAAGGCGGAATTCGCAGGTCGGAGTGGGTGTCGAGGGGCCCTGAAACGCTGCCGTTACACCCTTCCGAGGGCCAGGACAAGGGGAGGAACATCCCGATTTGTCGCTCTCTTGCGGGGGGTCTCTCGCTACTCCGTTCGGCCGCCACGGGCTTGATTGATCCATTTTCGCACCACGCCGGATTTCCGTCCGGCGGATGAACGGTAAATGGATCTTGCCGGTGTGGCGGGAATCGTTCGGCGGAATCCCGTAATGGATTCCGCCGTGCCCGCGCCGTTCCGCCCGGGGCCCCGTGGAAGGCCCCCGACGGCCCCCTGGAACGTCTCCCGGACACCCGGGTGGGTGAAGCCCCGGCCCGCCGGGGGGTGGCCCGGTGCGGGCGCACGAGACAGGCTCGGTAACCTAATCCAGCACCAGGTAACCCGTAAGTCCCGTACGTCCGTACCTCCGTACCCCGCCCAAGGAGATGCCGCCGCCGTGAGCAGCAGCCTTCGACGCGGCGCTCTCGCCGCCGCCCTTGCACTCTCGCTCTTCCCGCTCGCCGCCTGCGCTGCCGGGAACAGCGCGGAGACGCTGCGCGTCAGGCCGGACAACGCCGCGACCAGCGTCGGCGACATCGAGGTCCAGAACGTCGTCGTGCTCACCCAGGCCACCTCCGACGGTTCCTCCTCGGTGACGGCCAAGATCTTCAACAACGGCGACGAGTCGCAGACCCTGGACTCCGTGAAGGTCGGCTCCCTGGACGCCGACCTGTCCGGCACGATCACCCTGCCCGGCCACAGCTCCGTGCTGCTCGGCGGTGACGGCAACCCGTCCGCCCTGTTCAAGGGCGGTTCCGCGAGCAAGACCGACGGCGACTTCAAGGACGTCGTCTTCGACTTCAGCAAGACCGGCGAGGTCTCCCTGCAGAGCCTCGCGCTGCCCGCCGCCGGCTACTACGCCTCCTTCGGGCCGAGCGAGAAGCCCTCGCCCACGGAGACCGCGAGCCCGGGCGAGTCGCCCGCCGAGGGCGCCACGGCCTCGCCGACCGAGACCGAGACGATCACCGAGTCGCCCGCCGGCTGAGCACACCCCGGCACGCGAAGGGGCCCCGGGAGCACATCGCCCCCGGGGCCCCTTCCTGTCCGGTCACCGGTCTACGGCTGGAACCCGAAGCCAGGCCGCGGCCGGTTTACGGCTCGAACTTGTAGCCCAGGCCACGGACCGTCACCAGGTAGCGCGGCGCGCCCGGGTCCGGCTCGATCTTGGCGCGGAGGCGCTTGACGTGGACGTCGAGCGTCTTGGTGTCGCCGACGTAGTCGGCGCCCCAGACCCGGTCGATGAGCTGCATGCGGGTGAGGACGCGGCCCGCGTTGCGCAGCAGCATCTCCAGGAGGTCGAACTCCTTGAGCGGCAGGTCGACCTTGCCGCCGCCCACCGTCACGACGTGCCGGTCGACGTCCATGCGGACCGGGCCGGCCTCCAGCGCCGACGGCGAGATCTCCTCGGGCTCGCCGCGACGGCGCAGCACCGCCCGGATCCGGGCGACCAGCTCGCGGGAGGAGAAGGGCTTGGTGACGTAGTCGTCCGCTCCTATTTCGAGACCGACAACCTTGTCGATCTCGCTGTCCTTCGCGGTGACCATGATCACCGGGACGTTGGACTTCAGCCGCAGCTGGCGGCAGACCTCCGTGCCGGGCAGGCCCGGCAGCATCAGGTCGAGCAGGACCAGGTCGGCGCCGTTGCGCTCGAACTCGTCCAGCCCGTCGGGCCCGGTCGCCGCGATGGCGACCTCGAAGCCTTCCTTGCGGAGCATGTACGACAGGGCATCACTGAAGGACTCTTCGTCCTCGACGACGAGTACTCGGGTCACGGGAGGACCTCCGGGGCGGGGATGTGATCGGGGAACGTCTCGTAGAGGGCGGAAGAGGACCCGGAGCCGGGCCCGCCGTCCTCCACCGCCACGGCGGTGGAGCGGTCCCGGCCGTCCCGGGACGCCGCGGCTTCGGGCAGCCGCAGGGTGAAGGTGGAGCCCTGGCCTTCGGCGCTCCACACCGTGACCTCCCCGCCGTGGGAGGCGGCCACGTGCTTGACGATGGACAGACCGAGGCCGGTGCCGCCCGTGGCGCGCGAGCGCGCCGGGTCGACCCGGTAGAACCGCTCGAAGACGCGGTCCCGGTCCTTTTCGGAGATGCCGATCCCCTGGTCGGTCACGGAGATCTCGATCAGGTCGCCACTGGGTGCGGAGACCCTGCGGCCCGCGATGCCCACGCGGGTGCGGACCGGGCTGTAGTTGACGGCGTTCTCGACGAGGTTGCCGAGCGCGGCCGCGAGCTGGCCACGGTTGCCCCAGATGTACAGCTCGGGGGCGCCGCCGGTGGCCATGGTGATCTGCTTGGCGTTCGCCGGGTGGCGGCAGCGGTCGACCGCCTCGGCGACGAGGTCGTCGACGGCGACCGGCTCGGCGTCGTCGAGGGGGTTGTCGTCCTGGACCCGGGAGAGGTCGATGATCTCCTGGACCAGGCTGGTCAGCCGGGCGGCCTCGATCTGCATCCGGCCCGCGAAGCGCTCGACGGCCTCGGGGTCGTCACTGGCGTCCATCACCGCTTCGGAGAGCAGCGACAGCGCGCCGACCGGGGTCTTGAGCTCATGGCTCACGTTGGCGACGAAGTCGCGCCGCACCGCCTCGATGCGCCGGGCGTCGGTCAGGTCCTCGACCAGGAGCAGCACCAGGCGCGAGCCCAGTGGTGCCACCCGGGCGGAGACCGCGAGGCCCTCGCCGCGGCCGGCGCCCCGGCGCGGCAGGTCCAGTTCCACCTGCCGTATCTCGCCGTCCCGCCGGGTCTCCCGGGCCATCTGCAGCATCTGGTCGACGGCGAGCCTTCCGCCACGAACCAGCCCGAGGGCGTACGCCGCCGAGCTTGCCTTGACCACCGTGTCGCCCTCGTCGAGGACGACGGCCGACGAGCGCAGCACGGACAGCACCGTGTCCACGCCCGGCGGTAGTACGGCTGCGGCGTCGGGCCGCAGGGATGTGCGCGTCGGGCGGGCCTGCTCCCGCTCGCTCCAGCGGAACGCGAGCACAGCGATCACACCGGTGCAGAGCCCGGCGATCGCACTGGCTGCGGCGACTGCCGCGTTCACGTCCATACCCCCAGGTTAGGGGGACGGAATGAGTGACCCACAGCGGTCGGAGCGTCTTCTCGAACGCGCGTTGCCAAGAGTTCACCGTGGTGTCAGCACCGGTTCATTCCCGATGCTCGAGCGGTACGCGTGTGCGCGCGAGGTTGGGGAGCGTGTCAGCGTGGGAGGACAATCCTCTTTTCGAACGGCTGAAGCGGCAACGGAAGGATCGCGATGCGCGACGCATATCACGAGGAACTCGACTCGATCGGTGACGGCCTGGTCGACATGGCCCGGCTGGTCGGCTCCGCGATCGGGCGGGCCACCACGGCGCTGCTCGACGCGGACCTCAAGCTCGCGGAGAGCGTGATCGCCGCCGACGAGAAGGTGGACGACCTGCAGCGCGAGCTGGAGAACCGGGCCATCACCCTGCTCGCCCGCCAGCAGCCCGTCGCGACCGACCTGCGGATCGTCGTCACCAGCCTGCGCATGAGCGCGGACCTGGAGCGCTCCGGCGACCTCGCCCGCCATGTGGCGAAGCTCGCACGGCTGCGGTTCCCCAACACCGCCGTCCCGAGCGACCTGCACGCCACGATCCTGGAGATGGGCCAGCTGGCGCAGCGGCTGATGGCCAAGGCCGCCGAGGTGATCATCAGCAAGGACGTCGACGACGCCCTGCAGCTGGAGGCGGACGACGACCGCATGGACGAGCTGCACCGCACGCTCTTCCAGCACCTGCTCGACGACCGCTGGAAGCACGGCATCGAGACGGCGGTGGACGTCACCCTCGTCGGCCGCTACTACGAGCGCTTCGCCGACCACGCGGTCTCGGTCGCCAAGCGCGTCGTCTACCTCGTCACGGGCGAGCACGCGGACGAGCTGTCCCCGCCTCCCACCCCGATGCCGGCGGACTAGGGCCTGTCGGCCGCAACGGCCGTACGGCGCGGGACGACGCGGCGCGCGGGGCGGGTGCGCCCCCAGGGGCGGAACGCTTCCGCGCGCCGTTGATGCGCCGGTGGGGGATGCCGTTCACTGGTGGCAGGCATGCAGGCAGCCGTCACCAACGGCATAGGAGGGTAACCATGCCCGAGTCCCCCACGTCGCCCACCGCCCGCGACCAGCCGTCCCCCGAGGGGACCCCGCAATCCCCCGGCATCCGTGAGCTGCCGTTGCTCGGAGCGTGCGGCTGCGGTTCGGGCTGCGGATGCGGCTGCCAGTCCGGAGCGCCCTGCCGCTGCGGCGGCAGCTGCTGACTCCACCGAGTCCACGCCACCCGCGTTCCTCACGCTCGGGGGCCCGTCCGGTCGCTCCGGACGGGCCCCCGACGCCGTGTCCCCCGGGTCACCCGCCGTCGTACGCGCGCCGCAGCGCGGCGAGGTCCATCTTCTTCATGGACAGCATCGCCTCCGTGGCCCGCCGGGCCTTCTCCGGGTCGGCGTCCCCGACCATCTCCAGCAGCACCTCGGGGAACACCTGCCAGGACACCCCGTACCGGTCCTTCAGCCATCCGCAGGGGCCCTCCTCACCGCCGTCGGTGAGCTTCTCCCAGTAGTAGTCGACCTCGGCCTGGTCGGCGCAGCGGATCTGGAACGAGACCGCCTCGTTGAAGGTGAAGTGCGGACCGCCGTTGAGCGCCACGAACTTCTGCCCGTTGGCCGTGAACTCCACGGCCAGCACGGACCCCGCGGGGCCGGGCCCGGCCTCGTTGTAGCGGCCGATCGTGCCGATCGCGGAGTTCTTGAAGATCGAGACGTAGTGGTTCGCCGCCTCCTCGGCCTTCCCGTCGAACCACAGGCACGTGGTGAATCCGTCGGTGGTCATCGCTGCCTCCTCCTGACGCATGGGCGCGTACGTCCTAAGGACGGTCCCGGCGCCGGAAACTCATCGGCGTACGGCCATGTGCCGGTTCGCCGTCCCGGGGCCCCCGACGGGACTCGCGGAGGCGTCCCCTAGCCTGTGCCGATCACCACGGCGCGCGGTGATCAATTGGGAGGAGATCGTCATGGTTGCTGCCCCGGCACTGGCGGAGCTGCGCGAGGTCTGCCAGCCGCAGGCGAAGCTGCGGAGCCGCAACGGCGAGCACTGGGCGGGCCGCCTGTACATGCGGCGCGTTTCGCTCCGCATGACCCGGCAGCTGGTGCGGACCCGGATCTCCCCCGACACGCTGACGTGGACGATGGTCGTGTGCGGTGTCGGCGCGGGCGCCGCCCTTCTCATCCCCGGGCTCACCGGGGCCGTGCTGGCCGCCGTGCTCTTCCAGCTCTTCCTGCTCTTCGACTGCGTGGACGGCGAGGTCGCCCGCTGGAAGGGGCAGAACAGCGCGACCGGCATCTACGTCGACCGTCTCGGCGCCTACCTGGCCGACGCGGCACTGCTGACCGGGGCGGGCTTCCGGGTGGCCCACGACGGGTCCGCGTACTGGGCTTCGGTCGGCCTCGCGACGGCCCTGGGCGTCGTGCTGCTGAAGGCGTCCACCGACCTCGTCGACGTCGCCCGCGCCCGCCGGGGCCTGTCCGTCGCCGGCGACGAGGCGGCCCGGCCCCGTTCCGAGGGCGTCGCCACCGTCCGGCGGCTCGCCTCGGCCCTCAAGATCCACCGCCTCACCAACGGCATCGAGGCCTCCCTCGTCCTGCTCGCCGCGGCCGTCGCGGACACCCTGACCGGCAGTGCCGCCCCCACCGCTTGGACGCTCGCCGCGCTGGCGGTGATCACGTGGCTGATGGTGGTGGCCCACCTGGCATCGATCCTGTCGTCCTCGCGGCTGCGCTGACGCCGGGTCCGGCCGGCCGGGCCCTGGTCATCAGCAGGTGGCCCCTGCGGAAGCGCTCGTCCGGTCCGGGCTCCCGGAGCATGCGGCCGGTTTCGGTGAAGCCGGCCGCCGTCGCCAGGGCGGCGAGGTCGTCGATCGGCCACCGGTAGGCCGTCGTCACCTTGTGGTCGAACGCCTCGAGGGGGCCCCCGCCGGATTCGAAGAAGCCCAGCAGGAGATGGCCGCCCGGGGCCAGGACCCGGCGGAACTCGTCGAAGTACGGGGGCAGTTCGCCCGGCGGCGTGTGGATGACGGAGTACCAGGACACGATGCCGTCCAGCTCGCCGTCGGCGACGGCGTCCAGGGCGTCCATCGAGCCGACGTCGAAGCGCAGCTCCGGATGGGCCTCGCGGGCGAGGCCGATCATGACCGGCGACAGGTCGACGCCGAAGGCCTCCAGCCCCAGGTCCCGCAGGTGCGCGGTGAGGTACCCCGGGCCGCAGCCGAGGTCGGCGACGGTCCTCCCGCCGGCCGCCCGCACGCAGTCGGCGAAGGCCGCGATCAGCGCGCGGTCCAGCGGGAGCGAGCCGAGGGAGTCGCTGAACAGTTCCGCGTAGAGGACGGCGACGGCGTCGTACGCGCCGGCCGTCGAGACGGCATGGGGGGAGGGGTCCCTAGGAATCGGCGAACCAGGCACCGATCGACTCCCACTGGAAGGCGTCCCGCCAGGCGACCCCGCCCGCCGTCCAGCCCTGAAGGGCCGCGACGGCCTTCTCCGCGGACACCGTTCGCGTCCGGTAGTGCTCGGCGGGGGCGCGGTCGCGGTACTCGAGCTGGTACGTGCCGTCGGGGCGGTGCCACACCTGGGCGTAACACTGCTGGTCCGCGGCGCACTCCATGACCAGGTGCCCGTCACGCGGGAGGTTCAGCACCGCCTTCTCCAGCTCGGCGCCGAGGGGGCTGTCGTCATCGAGGCGGTGACCGGGGTGCGCGAGGGGGTCGGTGTCCACGGTTTCCTCTCCTTCTCCTTCCGGTTGGACGGGTGGCAGTCCGCAGGCGTCGATCAGTTCGAAGAACAGGTCCTCCACGAACGGGTCCGCCCGTTTGGCGAGCACCTCGCGCAGGGCGTCACGGTCCGCGGTGAACCCGGCCTCGGCGGCCCAGCCGGCGATGTCCTCCGCGGTCCCCGGCACCTCCGCGAGCATCCAGCGGACGTTCCGCGCCTTCTCGCTCTCCCCCGGGGGCGCGTCGTCCACGGCCGGCGGCGACCCGGCGATCTCGTAGTCGGCGGCCATCTCCGGGTCGAGGAAGGCGGACCAGACCGCCCCGGAGGGCGTGAGGCCGCGTACGAAGCAGACGTCGCTGTCGAAGACGCTCGCGATCAGGACGGGCGAACCGGTCGCGGCCACCAGCCTCTCCAGCCATCGATCGTCGTCGTTGTCCGGAAGCGACCGGCCGAACTGCAGCGTCTTCCAGCCCCCGGGGCGCGGCAGGCACACGTCCAGGTCGTCGGCGGTCTCCTCGAACCCGCGCATCCGCTCCAACGGCCCGTCACTCCGCGCCAGTACGACATCGCCGGTGTACCCCATGGCTCCCTCCCCGAAGGCTGCCGCCGATGCTAGCGACGGCCACCGACATCGCTCGGTGCGGCCGCGCTACCCTGCTACTGGGACAGCGACTTCCGGGGGGACCGTGACCGCACTGCCGGCGAGCGTGGACCGCGACATCCTCGATCACCGGATCATGTTCGCGGCGCGGACGATCCGGGAAACCCTGGGCTGCTCGATCCACGAGGCCATCGACCTGGTCGCCGTCCGGCACGAGGAACTGCGCCGGGAGCGCCCGGACGACTTCAGCTTCGGGCCCGAGGAGTTCGGCCAAAGCTTCTACTCCTGATACTCCTGAGCGGCGATGCGCGTGCCGAGGCCCGGCTATTCGTCCAGCAGCGCCCGCAGCCGTGCCTTCCGCCGGTCGGCGGCCGCAGCGGAAGGGGGCGGGGCCGCGCGCTGCCCCCCGTCCGAGGGCCCGGCCTGCCGTCCGCGCCGGGCCGCGTTCAGCAGGGCCCGGGCTTCGGCCAGGCCGGAGACCACGGCGACCGGTTGCCATGCATAGCCGTCCCATTGCGAGATGAGACGTGGGGCGTCCGGATCCACGTGAGCGCCCCGCGGCGGCCCCGCAGCAAGGGTGCCCGCACGAAGCCGGCCCTTCCTGCGTGCCTGCCGTTCCTCGCGGCGCTCCACCCACTGCTCCAGGGGCTCGTCCTCCATGCGCACAGGATGTCCCGGCACGCCCCCGGGACACCACAGCCGCGCGGAAACCAACCCCCGGGTTCGGCCCCCTAACCGCGCGGCGCGGGACCCTGCTTCCACCCCTCGACCGGACCGGGTCACGAAGCTTCGTTTCCAGAGGGTCCAGGACTTGCCGCATCTGGGCCTGGACGGCGTCGGCGTCGGCGTCGGGCTGTGACCGTCCGCGAACGTCCCTGGTCGTACGCCCCGATGAGGGACCGTTGTAGCGCAGTGAGACACTCCGATGCTTGCCCTGTGCCTGGTCCGTCTTGCTGACTGGGCCGGTCTGAGCCTGCCGTGGCAACATGCCGGCATGCCGAGTTTCCCAAGCAGTGACGATCTTACGGAGGCAATCGAGGACGGTCTGTCGCCTTCGTGGTCCGTGCGGGCCGCTGCTGGCCCGCGACTTGCCCCGCACGCGGGAGTTGCGTCCGCTGCGGCCGTTCTGGAAGGCCTGTTGCTCGATCCAGAGAACACGTTCGTGACCAGGGTTACCGCAGAAGCCCTCCTGAGGCAGGGGTCCTTGGCCGCGGTGCGGCTTGTGGCCCGTGCTGTCGCTCGCGCTGACGACAACCACGGCGATTGGTTGCAGACTGCCGCGTACGATGTGGCCTGGCCGCCAGGTGAGGCGGGTCGTGCCGTTTCGGCTGCGTGCGCTGTTCTTGCCGACGATCCGGATGGGGCCGTCCGCAGTGGTGCCGCGGAAGTCGCGGAGTGGGTCCGCACGTAGCGGACAGCTCGCTCGCGGAAGATCCCCAGTTTGGAAGACTGAGGCTGCGGACCCGGCCTCACCTAGGGGACGCTGACCTGCGACAAATTGACCCCATCACCGCTGTTCCCCGTGGGTCCCCGTTCGGCACCGCCTCACCTGGCACGGCTGTGGCACGCCCGTGTTCCTGTAGGGCCCGACCACCCGCTACCAAGACAGTCGCGGATCCTGTTCGTGCTCAGGAGAGTGCGCAGGGAGCCCGCGGTCCGGCCCGTCCGTCCGCCACAGGGATCCGGGTCGCGGGCTACCGTCCCACCACGACGGCGGCGGGACGTGGACCCGCTGCGTGCTCGGGATCGATACCTCGACCAGCGCGCCGTCCTGGAACATCCACAACCCGAAGCAATCATCGTCTTCGTCGTGGAGCATCACCTGGACGCATTCAGGCCGGTTCCAAGGCAGCGCCTCCAGGTCTGCGAGGACTCCGCGGCGCTGGCTCTCCCGGTAGAACTCGAGGTACCACCCGCCGACGAACCAGTCGGGTATCCGCTCGAAACTGCCGCGCCAGGTGCGCGTCTCGTCGGCCCGCGTCAGCGGCTCCATAACGTCGTCCTCGTACTGTGCCAGGACGAGGACCTGCGCCATTCTGCTCATGAGCGCATGTCATCCTGTGGAACCACCCCCTGGCAAACCCGTTTCGCCCTTGGCCTTTGGGCTGCGACACCCGCTTTACTGATCGTTTCAGAATGAGATCGGCGTGTCGGCTGGCAGTCAATGATCTTCATCGGCAGGGTCTGCGGAGTGTCCGATGATCTTGTCCCTGATGAC